>NZ_RBWV01000014.1 GCF_003634695.1 Motilibacter peucedani | reverse complement strand
ACGACGGCTGGATCCTCGAGCACGACCCTCGACGACCCGGCCTGTTCCAGTTCCGCAACCCCCGCGGCGGGCCACCCACCCCCGCCGTCCACACCATCGACCGACACCCGGGACTGACGCTCGAGCTCGACCTCGAACCGCCCGACCCGCGGGAGTGAGCGGGCGCGGACACGTCGTCGGACTGCGGTCAGGAGCGCCGCAGTGCGCGCAGGTATCGCCACCGGTAGAACCGCTGCGCCAGGAGGGCGACCGGGAGCAGTGCACAGCGCGGCCCAGTCGCAGCGCGCGTGAGCGACCGCAGGGTAAGCCACACCGTGCCATCGCTCGCCCGGTGCAGCACGAACGCCTCTTCGCCGGCGACGGGGTGGCCCTCGAGCGTGCCGTAGGCGAAGCCGCGCCGACCGGGCTCGTCCACGACGGCCACGACGACGACCGGCTCCCGGACCCTCACCACGCCGATCCGTGCGACGAGCCATACGCGGCTGCCCGTGCTGACAGGAGCCGCCGGCGCCGGCTCCACGGCGAACCCGCTCCGCGTCTTGACTCCCCACGCGATCAGCAGCGACGACGCGCGCTCCCAGCTGTCGCTGCCCCGCCCCACCAGCACGCTGCGCTCGAAGCGCCGGTAGCCGCGCGGGTACGCGCCCCAGTTCGCGTCCGCGGGGGCGGTTGCGCCCACGACGTCGTAGCTCACCCGTCGGTCGGCAAGGGCTCGGCGGCGCACCACGCGGCGAGTATGGCGCCCGCACCGTCGCGCCGAACAGGCGTGTCGACCGCACCCAGCCGGGGGTAGGTGCAGGACGTGGAGGAGACGGTCGTCCTGGGCGGCACGAGCCGCCGCCAGGTCGTGGTATCCGTCGCCCTGCTCCTCGCCTTCGGCGTCCTCGCGGTGCGCTGGGGGAACCTCTACCCGCTGTTCTACGGAGTGTTCCTGGCGGCGGCGACCGTCTCCCGGTGGGGCGACCGCGTCCGCCTCGAGCCCGAGGCGCTCGTCGTCGTGCGCAAGGGCGTGCGGACGACCTACCCGTGGGACGACCTGCTCGAGCTCTCGTGGCACCGCGGCGCCGTGACCTCCGGCCCGGTCGCCCGCACGCGCGGCACGGTGTGGGACACGCCCGGACCCGCAGCGCCGGCGCAGTTGGGCAGCGTCGTGCTGCCGCTCTGGGCGTCCGGCGGAGCCCGCCGACTGCTCGAGGACGCGGCCCGCGAGCACGGCGTGCCCTTCACGCCCGACCTGAGGGGCGTCATCGCACGCGGCCGCCTGCCGCGGCTCCCCAGCGACGCGGCGCGGCTCAGACGGGCCGCGACACCGCAGCAGCCCGCGGAGCCGACGAGCTCGTGACCACGCCGGCGGCGCCGGGAGCCGGCGCCGGCTTGGCGGCCCGCAGCAGCGCCAGCGTCTCGTCGTGCAGGCGGCGCAGCTGGGCGGCGGGCTCGCCGAGACCGGTCAGCGACGTACGCTCCTGCTCGCTCGCCGCGTCGGCGTCCGCGGTGTAGGCCAGTCGCAGGGCCCGGTCGAGGGCCGCCTGGTGCCACAGGACGAGGTAGCAGGCGTCCTCCTTGAGCTCGGAGTCCTGCTCGAGCACCGTGATGTCGCCGATGCGGCTGCTGATGCGCAGCAGCTCGGTCACGACAGGCGCCCCCTCGGCCGACCAGCAGCCGTCGACGGGCCAGCCGCCGGCGCAGCCCTGGATCACGCGTTCGGCGGTGTCCTGCAGGGCGACGGCCTGGCCGAGCTCGCGGCACAGCTCGGCGAGCGGGTGCCAGCGGTCCTGGGCGGGGGCCTGCACAGAGGCGGATCGAGACCTGCGGAACAGCACGCGTACGACTCCTTCGTCGGCGAGGGTTCCAGGCTCTGTCCTGGGAGCGATCTCGTCAAGTGGCGCGCGGCCCCCGAGCGGGTAAGCATTCGCAGCGTGACCCGCCGATGGCTCTTCGCCGACCAGCTGGGCCCGCACTTCCTCGACGAGCCAGACCAGCCGGTGCTGCTGGTCGAGTCGCGCCGAGTGTTCGCCCGGCGCCGCTTCCACCGGCAGAAGGCGCACCTCGTGCTCTCGGCGCTGCGGCACCGCGCCGCCGAGCTGGGTGACCAGGCGGTCTTCGTGCAGGACGACGGCTACGGCCCGGCCGTGCGGGCGCAGCGCGAGCGCGTCAGCGTCTGCCACCCGACGACCCGCCCGGCGCTGCGCCTGGTCCAGGAGCTCGGCGTCGAGGTGCTGCCCGCGCGGGGCTTCGCGACCGAGCAGCAGCAGTTCGCGCGCTGGGCCGGCGGGCACGGGTCGCTGCTGATGGAGGCGTTCTACCGCGACGCGCGCCGGCGCCTCGGCGTGCTGATGGAGCCCGACGGACCGGTCGGCGGCACGTGGAACTACGACCACGACAACCGCGAGCCGCCGCCGGCGGACGGGCTGCACCTCGACGAGCCGTGGTGGCCCGAGGAGGACGAGATCGACGAGCAGGTCCGCGCGGACCTCGACCGCTGGGAGCGGGAGGGTACGGCGCGGTTCGTCGGCCGCGACGGTCCCCGCCGCTTCGCCGCGACGCGAGCTGAGGCCCTGGCCGCGCTCGACCACTTCGTCGAGCGGCGGCTGCCGACGTTCGGCCCCACCGAGGACGCGATGCTGCGGCGGGACTGGACGATGTCGCACTCCCTGCTCTCGGCGACGATGAACCTCGGCCTGCTCGACCCGATGGAGTGCGTGCGGCGGGCGGAGGCTGCGTACCGCTCCGGTGCCGCGCCGCTGGCGAGCGTGGAGGGCTACGTCCGCCAGCTGATCGGCTGGCGCGACTACGTCTACGGCACCTACTGGTGGTTCGGTCCCGACTACCCGGGCGCCAACGCGCTCGGCGCGACGACGCCGCTGCCCGACTGGTTCCGCGAGCTGGACGCCGACGCGGTGGAGGCCGCCTGCCTCCGCGACGTCCTGGCCGGTGTCCGCGACCGCGGTTGGGTCCACCACATCCCGCGGCTGATGGTGCTCGGCAACTACGCGCTGCAGCGCGGATGGAGCCCGCAGGAGCTGACCGCGTGGTTCCACGAGTGCTTCGTCGACGGCTACGAGTGGGTCATGGTCGCGAACATCATCGGGATGTCCCAGCACGCCGACGGCGGGGCGATGGCGACCAAGCCCTACGCCTCGGGCGGCGCCTACATCAACCGCATGAGCGACTACTGCAAGCCGTGCGCCTACGACCCGAAGGTGCGCGTGGGCCCGACCGCCTGCCCCTTCACCGCCGGCTACTGGGCGTTCCTCGACCGCACCCAGCCGCTGCTCGCCGCGAACCCGCGGATGTCGCGACCGCTGCTGGGCCTGGCTCGGCTCTCGGACCGCGAGGCGCTCGTCGAGCAGGAGCGGGCACGCGGCTCGGCGCCGCCGTAGAGCGACCGGGACGCGTCAGACGCCGATCGGGTGCCAGACCGTCTTGGTCTCGACCCACGCCCGCAGCCGCGAGAGCCCGGGCTCGGCGGCGAAGTCCTCGTGGGCGTCGGGGCGGCGCACCCGCTTGAGGTTGTCGGCGGCAGCACGCTCGAGGTCGGCGACGGCCTCCGGTGCCGCCCCGGCCAGGTCGAGTGCGGCGACGTCCATGTGGGAGGCCAGCCACGGCGCGACCTCGGCGGTGCGCCCGGTCAGCACGTTGACGACGCCGCCGGGCACGTCGGAGGTGGCGAGCACCTCGCCCAGCGTCACCGCCGGCAGCGGCCGCTCCTCGCTGGCGAGCACGACCGCGGTGCAGCCGGTGACGATGACCGGCGCGACGACGCTGACCAGCCCGAGCAGCGACGACCGCTGCGGCGCGACGACGGCGACGACGCCCGAGGGCTCCGGCACCGAGAAGTCGAAGTAGGGCCCGGCGACCGGGTTGACCCCGCCGAGCACCTGGGCGAGCTTGTCGGCCCAGCCGGCGTACCAGACCCACCGGTCGACCGCCGCGTCGACGACGCGGGCCGCTGCGTGCGCGTCGATGCCCTCGGACACCGAGACCTCGTGCTCGAACTGCGCCCGTCGCCCTTCGAGGACCTCGGCGACGCGGTAGAGCACCTGCCCGCGGTTGTACGCGGTGGCGCCGGACCACTTCGCCACCGCGGCGTGCGCGGCGACGACCGCGTCGCGGGCGTCCTTGCGGGACGCCTGGGCGGCGTTGGCGAGGAAGTGGCCGTCCGGGGTCGTCACCTCGTAGGAGCGCCCCGACTCGCTGCGGGGGAACGCGCCGCCGACGTAGAGCTTGTAGGTCTTGCGCACGGCGAGCCGGTGCTCGGTGTGAGCGCCCTGGTGCACGGGGTCTGTGGTCAACGCGTCCCTCGAGTGGTCGGCAGTGGTCTCATCGGAGGGGCGGGGCTCACCCATGGAGGTAGCCCTCCAGCCCGTGCCGGCCGCCCTCGCGGCCCCAGCCCGACTCCTTGTAGCCGCCGAACGGTGACGTCGGGTCGAAGCGGTTGAAGGTGTTGGCCCAGACCACTCCGGCCTTGAGCTTGTCGGCCATCCAGAGGATCCGTGAGCCCTTCTCGGTCCAGACGCCGGCCGAGAGCCCGTAGGGCGTGTTGTTGGCCTTCTCGACCGCCTCGCCCGGCGTGCGGAAGGTCAGCACCGAGAGCACGGGCCCGAAGACCTCCTCGCGCGCGATCCGGTGCGCGGGCGAGACCCCGGTGAAGACCGTCGGCGGGAACCAGAAGCCGCGGTCGGGCAGGTCGCACGGCGGCGACCACCGCTCGGCGCCCTCGGCCTCGCCGATGTCGGACAGCTCGCGGATGCGGGCCAGCTGGGCGGCTGAGTTGATGGCGCCCACGTCGGTGTTCTTGTCCATCGGGTCGCCGACGCGCAGGGTCAGCAGGCGCCGCTTGAGCGAGGCCAGCAGCTCGTCGGCGACCGACTCCTGCACGAGCAGGCGGCTGCCCGCGCAGCAGACGTGGCCCTGGTTGAAGAAGATGCCGTTGACGATGCCCTCGACCGCCTGGTCGATCGGCGCGTCGTCGAAGACGACGTTGGCCGCCTTTCCGCCGAGCTCGAGCGTCGCGCGCTTGCGCGTGCCGGCGACGCTGCGCGCGATCGCCTTGCCGACCTCGGTCGAGCCCGTGAAGGCCACCTTGTCGACGTCGGGGTGCTCCACCAGCATGCGACCGGTCTCGCCTGCTCCGGTGACGATGTTGACGACGCCGTGGGGGAGCTCCGCCTGCTGGCAGACCTCGGCGAAGAGCAGCGCGGTCAGGGGAGTGGTCTCCGCAGGCTTGAGCACGACGGTGTTGCCCGCCGCCAGTGCCGGCGCGATCTTCCACGACAGCATCATCAGCGGGAAGTTCCAGGGGATGACCTGGCCCACGACGCCGTAGGGCTTCGGGGCCTCGCCGAGCCCCGCGTAGGACAGCTTGTCGGCCCAGCCCGCGTGGTAGAAGAAGTGCGCTGCGGCAAGGGGGATGTCGGTGTCGCGCGCCTCGCGGATCGGCTTGCCGTTGTCGAGGCTCTCGAGCACCGCGAACTCGCGCGCCCGCTCCTGCAGGATGCGGGCGATGCGGAAGAGGTACTTGCCGCGCTCGCGCCCCGGCATGCGCGACCACGTGCCCTCGAAGGCGGCGCGGGCTGCGCGGACCGCGCGGTCGACGTCGGCGCTGCCGGCGTCGACGACCTCGGAGAGCACCTCCTCGGTGGCCGGGTTGACCGTCTTGAAGGTGCTGCCGTCGAGGGAGTCGACCATCGCGCCGTCGATGAACAGCGAGTAGGAGCTCGCGATGTCGACGACGGCGGTGGACTCGGGGGCGGGGGAGTAGTCGAAGCGCATGTCAGCTCACCGTCACGTAGTCGCGGCCGGAGTAGCGCCCGGTCTGCATCTTGCGCCGCTGGAGCAGCAGGTCGTTGAGCAGCGTCGAGGCGCCGATCCGGTAGAGCGACGGGTCGAGCCAGTCGTCGCCGACGGTCTCGTGCACCAGCACCAGGTGCTTCACGGCGTCCTTCGCGGTGCGGATGCCGCCCGCCGGCTTGAAGCCGACGCGGGTGCCGGTGGCGGCGAAGAAGTCGCGCGCCGCCTCGAGCATCACCAGCGCCACCGGCAGGGTGGCGGCGGGGTTCGTCTTGCCCGTCGAGGTCTTGATGAAGTCGGCCCCGCCGACCATCGCGAGCCAGGAGGCACGGCGTACGTTGTCGAGCGTCGCGAGCTCGCCGGTCTCGAGGATCACCTTGAGGTGCGCGTCGCCGCAGGCGGCCTTGACCTGCTGCACCTCGTCGAGCACGGCGCCGTAGCGCCCCGCGAGGAACGCGCCGCGGTCGATCACCATGTCGATCTCGTCGGCGCCGGCGGCCACCGCGTCCTCCACGTCGGCGAGCTTGACCGGCAGGCTCGCCCGCCCGCTCGGGAACGCGGTCGCGACGGCGGCGACGTGGATCCCCGTGCCGCGCAGGGCGTCGACCGCCACCGGCACCAGGTCGCCGTAGATGCAGATCGCGGCCGGCCGCGGGCACGACGGGTCGTCGGGGTCGGGCACGCGCGCCTTCGCGCACAGCCCGCGCACCTTGCCCGGGGTGTCGGCCCCTTCGAGCGTCGTCAGGTCGATGCAGGAGATCGCGAGGTCGATCAGCGCCTTCTTGGAGTCGGCCTTGACCGAGCGCGAGCCGAGGGTCGCCGCCCGGGCCTCCGCACCGACCTGGTCGACGCCGGGGAGCCCGGTGAGGAGTCGGCGCAGACCGGCCTCGCTGCCGGTGGCGCCGTCGATCGAGATGGCCACGCCGCCAGGCTACGCGGCACCCGGCGCCCCTGGCTCCACCGTGTCTGGGGCCGCCGCGCGTGGGGCAGGATGTCCGGGTGCAGGACGCGTCGGGTCGTGAGGTCGTGCGCTCGGAGGTCTCGCGGGCCTTCGCCGTGATCTGGTGGGTGCTGACCGGCCTGCTCCTGCTCGACGTCGTCGTCCGCGGCTCCTGGCCCTCCGGCGCCGTGGCCGCGCTGGTCCTGCTGCTGACCATGGTGGGCGCGTTCGCGTTCTGGTGGCGCCCCGAGGTCGTGGCCGACGACGACGCCGTGACCCTGCGCAACCCGCTGCGCGACATCGTCGTGCCCTGGGCGCGCGTGGTCGCGGTCGGTGGCCGCTGGACGCTCGACATCCGCACCGAGCGCGCCACCTACACCGCGTTCGCCGCCGCGCCGAAGTCGCGGCCGAAGCGCAGCCGGCGCGGCGACGAGGTGCCGACCGTGCCGACCTCCGGCATCACCGAGCGCCTCTCCGACCGCTGGGAGCGTCGGCGCCTCGCCGGCGCCGACGGCCCGGTGGTGGTGCGCTGGCGCTGGGAGGTGCTGGCGCCCGCGCTCGCGCTCGTGGTCGCGCTCGTCCTGGTGGCGGTGGCGACGTGACCGGTCGTCCGGTCGCGGTCTCAGCCGTACGCCTGCGCGCCCTCGCGCCCGCCGACGTCGCGACGCTCGACGCGTGGAGCGCCGACCCCGGCCACTTCACCGAGTTCGCCGACTTCGGCATGCCCGCCCGCTCGCACGCCGCCCTGCTGGCGCGGGCGGAGCTCGAGGGCGGCTACGGCTTCCTGGTGGTCGAGGTCGACGGGCAGCTGGCCGGGTCGGTGTCGTGGCAGTCGGTCGCCTACGGGCCCAACCCCGAGTCGCGGGCCTGGAACATCGGCATCGGGCTCGACCTGGCGTTCCGCGGTCGTGGCGCCGGGACCCGGGCCCAGCGGCTGCTAGCCGACATGCTGTTCGCCACCACCGACGCGGGCCGGGTCGAGGCCTCCACCGACGTGGAGAACCTCGCGGAGCAGCGCGCGCTCGAGAAGGCCGGGTTCACGCGCGAGGGAGTGCTCCGCTCGGCGCAGTGGCGCGGCGGCGCGTGGCACGACCTGGTGTCCTACGCGCGCCTGCGCACCGACCCGCGCTGAGAGTTTTCGCCCGCCGCCCGACCGGGCACGTGGTACCCATGGCAACGAACACGCTGCAGGGCAAGACGATCGCGTTCCTCGTCGCGAACGAGGGCATCGAGCAGGTCGAGCTGACCGAGCCGTGGAAGGCGGTGCAGGAGGCGGGCGGCACGCCGCGGCTCGTCGCGCCGGAGGCCGGCGAGGCGCAGGCGTTCAACCACCTCGACAAGGGTGACACGTTCCCTGTCGACGTCATGGTCGCCGACGCCGACCCGTCCTCGTTCGACGGCCTGGTCCTCCCGGGCGGCGTCGCGAACCCCGACACCCTGCGCACCCAGCCCGACGCCGTCGCGTTCGCCAAGGCGTTCGTCGACGCGGGCAAGCCGGTCGCCGTCATCTGCCACGGGCCGTGGACGCTGGTCGAGTCCGGCGCCGTGAGCGGGCGCACGCTGACCTCGTGGCCCAGCCTGCAGACCGACGTCCGCAACGCCGGCGGCACCTGGGTCGACGAGGAGGTCCACGTCGACGAGTCCGGCCCGGGCGTGCTCATCTCGAGCCGCAAGCCCGACGACCTCGAGGCGTTCAGCCGCACGATCGTCGAGCGCTTCTAGCGCACTCCCGGACGGGTGGCGCTCAGGCGAGCAGCGCGCGTACGCCGTCGGCCAGCCGCGACCGCACCTCGGTCGCGGCGGCCACGGCGGCCGCCACGTCGTCGCCCTCGACCGGGCGCACCACCTCGAGGTAGGCCTTCACCTTCGGCTCGGTGCCGGACGGGCGCACGATGACGCGGGCGCCGTCCTGGAGCCGGAAGCGCAGCCCGTCGGTGGGCGGAAGCCCGTCTACGCCACGCGAGAGGTCGTCGACGCCGGTGACCGTGAGCCCGCCCAGCGACTCCGGCGGCTCGGCCCGCAGCCGCTCCACCGCCGCGCCGATGCGCGAGAGGTCGGTGAAGCGCAGCGAGACCTGCCCGGTCAGGTGCACCCCGTGCGCGCGGTAGAGGTCGTCGAGCTCGTCGAGCAGGGTCCGTCCGGCCGCCTTGGCGACAGCCGCCATCTCGAGCGCCACCAGGGTGGCGCTGATGCCGTCCTTGTCCTTCACGCCCTCGGGGTCGACGCAGTAGCCCAGCGCCTCCTCGTAGCCGAAGCGCAGGGCCGGCACCTTCGAGATCCACTTGAAGCCGGTGAGCGTCGACGAGTAGCCGACACCCGCTGCCGCGGCGATGGTGCCGAGCAGCGAGGAGGACACGAGCGACGAGGCGAGCGACCCGCCCTCGACGCGCCCCCGGCGCAGCAGGTGCGTGGCGAGCAGGGCTCCGAGCTCGTCGCCGGTGAGCGCCCGCCAGGTGCCGTTGCGGTCGGGCACGGCGACGGCGAGCCGGTCGGCGTCGGGGTCGTTGGCTACCGCGAGGTCGGCGGAGTGCTCGCGCGCCAGCTCGAGCAGCAGGTCGAGCGCGCCCGGCTCCTCGGGGTTGGGGAACGACACCGTCGGGAACTCCGGGTCGGGCTCGGCCTGGGCTGAGACCACCTGCGGCGCCGGGAAGCCGGCGGCCGCGACGGCTCGCGCGGACACCGCGCCGCCCACGCCGTGCATGGGCGTGTAGACGGTGACGAGGTCGCGCGGGGTGGCCGGGTCGAGCACCGAGACCGCACGGGCGACGTAGGCGTCGACCACGTCGTCACCCAGCGTCGTCCAGGTCTCCGCGCGGGGGATCGAGAAGTACGGTCCCACGGCCTTGATCTCGCGGCTGATCTCGACGTCGGCGGGAGGCACGATGAGCGAGCCGTCGCCGAGGTAGACCTTGTAGCCGTTGTCGGCGGCCGGGTTGTGCGAGGCCGTGACCATCACGCCGGCCGAGGCGCCGAGGTGGCGCACGGCGAAGGCGAGCACCGGCGTCGGCAGCGGGCCGGGCAGCAGCAGCGCCTCGAGGCCGGCACCTGCGACCACCGACGCGGCGTCGCGGGCGAAGTCGGCGGAGCGGTTGCGCGCGTCGTAGCCGATGACCACGCTGCGCCCGCCGTGCAGCCGGAGGTAGGCGACCAGGCCGGCGGTGGCGCGGGTGACCACGAGCCGGTTCATGCGGTTCGGGCCGACGCCGACCTCGCCACGCAGCCCGGCGGTGCCGAACTCGAGGCTGCCCTGGAACCGGTCGCTGAGCGCGGCCACGGGGTCCGGCGCCGCGAGCAGCGCCTGCAGCTCGGCGCGGGTGACCGGGTCGGGGTCCTCCGACAGCCACGCCTGCGCGAGGTCGGTGACGTCGACGGTGTCCTCGGAGTGCCGGTGCTCGCGCGGCTCGGGCTGGCGGTCGGGCGCGTTGCGCGTCGCGTCGGGCATGCGCTGCTGGTCGCCGGCCTGCGACTCGTCGGAGGTGGCGGGCAGCTCGCTCACAGCGCGGCCACCAGTGCGCCGAGCAGCCCGCCCATGCGGCCCGCTGCCTCGTTGCCGGCGGCGAGCACCTCGGCGTGGTCGAGCGGCTCGCCGGTCATGCCGGCCGCCAGGTTGGTGACCAGCGAGATGCCGAGGACCTCCGCTCCCGCCTCCCGGGCCGCGATCGCCTCGAGCGTGGTCGACATCCCGACGAGGTCACCGCCGATCGCGCGGACCATGCCGATCTCGGCCGGCGTCTCGTAGTGCGGGCCGGGCAGTTGCACGTAGACGCCCTCCTCGAGGCTCGGGTCGAGCCCCTTCGCCAGCTCGCGCAGCCGCGTCGAGTAGAGGTCGGTGAGGTCGACGAACCGCGCGCCCTTCAGCGGCGAGGTGGCCGTCAGGTTGATGTGGTCGCGGATCAGCACCGGCTGCCCGGCGGAGTACTCCGGACGCAGGCCGCCGCAGCCGTTGGTGAGCACGACGGTGCGGGCGCCGGCGGCGGTCGCGGTGCGTACGCCGTGCACCACCGCGTCGACCCCGCGGCCCTCGTAGAGGTGGGTGCGGCCGAGGAAGGCCAGCACGTGCGTGCTGCCGACGCGCAGCGACCGGACCCGGCCGGCGTGGCCGGCGACGGCCGGCGGCGCGAAGCCGGGCAGGTCGGTGACCGCGAGGTCGGCCACCAGCTCGTCGTCGCCGGCGACGAGCCCGTCGACGGCGGGCACCCAGCCCGAGCCGAGCACGAGGGCGACGTCGTGGGTCTGCACCCCCGTGATCTCCCGCAGCCGCTCGGCGGCTGCGGAGGCGGCGGCGTACGGGTCGGCCGGGTGGGGCGCGGAGGCGTCGGTCACCCGAGGAAGCGTAGGGGAGGGGCGCCGAGCCGTCGCCAACCTGGGCGCCCGGGACGCCCGAGATGGGCAGTCGCTGCCCTGTCCAGGCCTGCGCCCCGCTCCTAGCGTCCGAGGCACGAGATCCGCACCCACCTGAGGAGGAACCACCATGGCCATCGACGAGCAGGAGCTCCACGCCTACCTCGGCCGTTTCGTCGTCGACCTCGGCGCGACCGTGCAGGCGGCCACCGTGCTCATCGGCGACCGGCTCGGGCTCTACCGCGCCCTCGCCGAGCTCGGCCCGAGCACGCCGGCCGAGCTCGCCGCCCGCACGGGCACCGCCGAGCGCTACGTCGCCGAGTGGCTGCGCGCGCAGGTCGCCGGCGGCTACGTGTCGTGGGACGGGGAGGCCGAGCGCTTCCACCTCGACGAGATCCAGGCGTTCACGCTGGTGTCCGAGGACAACCCGTTCTTCCTGCCCGGCGCCTTCCAGCTCGCCGCGGCCGCGGCCCGTGACGAACCTGCTGTGGCCGAGGCGTTCCGCACCGGTGAGGGCGTCGGCTGGCACGAGCACAACACCGACGTCTTCGTCGGCTGCGAGCGCTTCTTCCGGCCGGGCTACTCCGCGAACCTCGTCAGCAGCTGGCTCCCGGCGTGCGACGGCGTCGTCGAGAAGCTCACCGCGGGCGGCCGCGTCGCGGACATCGGCTGCGGGCTCGGGGCCTCGACCCGCATGATGGCCGCCGCCTTCCCCGCCTCGCGCGTCACCGGTTTCGACTACCACGACGAGTCGATCGCCCGCGCGAGCAAGCAGACGGCCGAGGAGGGGCTGCAGGCGCAGGTCGACTTCGAGGTCGCCGCGGCGGCGGACTACCCGGGCACGGGCTACGACCTGGTCACCTCGTTCGACTCGCTGCACGACATGGGCGACCCCGTCGGCGCCGCCCGGCACGTGCTGCAGAGCCTGGCGCCCGAGGGCACGTGGCTCGTGGTCGAGCCCGCCGCCGGCGACCGGTTCGAGGACAACCTCAACCCCGTGGGCCGCGCCTACTACAGCTTCTCGACGCTGCTGTGCGTGCCGAACTCGCTCTCGCAGGAGGTGGGGCTCGCGCTCGGCGCCCAGGCCGGCGAGGCGGCGATCCGCGGGGTCATGGAGGCCGCGGGCTTCACCCGCTTCCGCCGGGTCGCCGAGACGCCGTTCAACCTGGTCTTCGAGGTCCGCCCCTGAGGGCAGGTCCTCGACAGGACCTGGGCAGCACGCGCCCGCGGTGGGACAGTGAGCCGTGGCCGAGCTGCTCGAGCGCACGGAGCTGCTGGCCGGGATGGACCAGGCCCTCGAGGCCTCGGCCCGTCTCGGCCAGGTCGTGCTGGTCGCGGGCGAGGCGGGCATCGGCAAGACCGCGCTCGTACGCCGCTTCGTCGACGGCCACGCGGGTGCCCGGGTGCTCACCGGCCTGTGCGACCCGCTGCTGACGCCGCGTGCGCTCGGCCCGCTGCACGACATCGCGCGATCCACCGGCGGCCGGCTCGCCGAGCTGCTCGGCTCGGGCGCCCGGCGCGAGGCGGTGTTCGACGCCCTGCTCGACGAGCTCGGCGCCGGGCAGCCGCCGCGCCGCCCGCAGGTGGTGGTGGTCGAGGACGCGCACTGGGCCGACGCGGCGACGCTCGACCTCCTGGTGTTCCTCGGCCGGCGCTGGGAGGGCGTGCCCGCGGTGCTCGTCGTGACCTACCGCGAGGACGAGCTCGGCACCGGCCACCCGCTCCAGCTGGCGCTCGGCACGCTGCCCACCGCACTGCTGCGTACGCTGCGGCCCGCGCCGCTCTCGAGCGCGGCGGTCGCCGACCTGGCCCGCAGGGCCGGCCGGCCCCCGGCAGGCGTCCACGCGCTGACGGGCGGGAACCCCCTGCTGGTCACCGAGTCCCTCGCGGGAGGCGGCGACGGGGTGCCGTCGCCGGTGCGCGACCTCGTGGCCGGCCGGCTCGCGGCCCTGTCGCCCGCGGCGCGCGAGGTCGCCCGGCTGGCCGCGGTCGTCCCGACCGCGACCGAGCTCTGGCTCCTGGAGTCCGCGCTGGGCCCGCGCACCGCGGAGCTCGAGGAGTGCGCCGACCGCGGGCTGCTGGTCGTCGGGGACCAGACCACGACGTACCGCCACGAGCTCCTGCGCCGGGCCGTGGCCGACTCGCTGTCGCCGCTGCGGCGCAAGGAGCTCAACCGGCGCGTGCTCCAGGTGCTCACCGCGGCGGCGGGGGACCGGCAGGTCGACCCGGCCCGGGTGGTGCACCACGCCCGCGAGGCCCAGGACGCCGCCGCGGTCACGCGGTTCGCCCCGGCGGCGGCCGAGGCGGCCGCGGCGGTGGGCGCGCACCGCGAGGCGGCCGGCCACTACGAGGCGGCGCTGGCGCACACCGACGCCCTGCCGCCCCAGGCCCGTGCCGAGCTGCTGGAGGGCTTCGCCTTCCACGCCTACGTCCTCGGCCGGATCGACGACGCGCTCGCCGCCCGCCGGGCGGCCGTCCAGGAGCGTCGCGCGCTGTCACAGCCCGAGCGCGTCGGCGAGGACCAGCGCTGGATCTCCCGGCTGTGGTGGTGGGCAGGGTCCGGCGAGCAGGCGCTGCTGGCCGCCGACGAGGCGATCGCGGTGCTCGAGGGCCTCCCGCCCGGGCGGCAGCTCGGCATGGCCTACAGCGCCAGGTCACAGCTCGACATGCTCGCCAGGCGCTTCGGTGCGGCGGTCGGGTGGGGGCGGCGCGCGCTCGAGGTCGCGGCCGCGGTCGGCGACCAGGAGACGGTGACCCACGCGCTGATCAACATCGGGACGGCCCGGCTCACCGAGGGCGAGCCCGGCGGCGGTGACGACCTGCAGGAGGCCTTCGCGCTCGCCGTGCGCGAGGGCCTCCCCGACCACGCGGTGCGGGCGCTGGTCAACCTGGCCTGCATCCACGTCGACGAGCACCGCTTCGCCGAGGGGCTGCAGGTGCTCGAGCGGGCGATCGCCTTCGCCGACGACCGCGAGCTCGAGGCCTACGCCGACTACCTGCTCGCGGTCCGCGGCCGGGTGCGCCTCGACGTCGGCGACTGGCCCGGTGCCGAGAGCGACGCCCGCGCCGCGCTCTCGCGGCTGCACCAGCGCGGGGTCAGCGTCGTCCCGGCCCTGGTCACGATGTCGCGCCTGCTCACACGTCGGGGCGAGGCCGGCGCCGAGGCCCTCGCCCTGCTCGACGACGCGGACAGCCGGGCCCGCGGCACGGGGGAGGTGCAGCGCGTCGGCCCCGTGGCGGCGGCGCGGCTCGAGGCGGCGGAGCTGGCGGGTGCGCCGCTGCCCTTGAGCGACGTGGTCTCGGCCTTCGAGCTGGCCGTCGAGCAGCACGAGCCGTGGTACGCCGGCGAGCTGGCCTGGCGGCTCGGCCGGGCCGGCGTGGCCGTCGAGGCGCCGGACTGGGTGGCGCAGCCGTACCTCCTGCTGGTGCGTGGCGACCGGGTCGGCGCGGCCGCGGCCTGGGAGCGGCTCGGCTGCCCCTACGACGCCGCGGAGGCGCTCGCCGGGGGCGACGACGCGCAGGCGCTGCAGGCGCTCGCGGTGTTCGACTCGCTGGGTGCCGCGGCTGCCGCCAGGCTCGTACGCCGCCGGCTGGCGGCCTCCGGAGCGGTCCCCGTGCCGCGCGGGCCGCGCCCCTCGACCGCGGCGAACCCTGCGGGGCTCACCGACCGGCAGCTCGACGTGCTGCGGCTCGTGGCCGACGGGCGGAGCAACGCCGAGATCGCCGCCCGGCTGACGCTCTCGGTGCGCACCGTCGACCACCACGTCTCCGCGGTGCTGCTGAAGCTCGGCGTGACCTCGCGCCGCGAGGCGCGGGACCTGGCCGAGCAGTGGGTGTCCGAGCAGTCCTAGAGTGCGCGGGCATGGACGTGGACGAGCTCGACCTCGACGGCGCGAGCTTCGCGGGCGAGGAGTTCTACGACCTCGACCTCACCGAGGCGGCGTCGACGGGGTCCACGTTCGACCGGTGCGCGTTCCGCGGCGTCCGGTTCAACTGCTCGACCCACACCGACTCGGCCTTCACCAACTGCACCTTCGTCCGCTGCTCGTTCTTCGACGCGCGGTTCGTGCGCACGAAGATGACCGGCAGCCGCTTCGAGGAGTGCACCTTCGACCTCCTGCAGGTCGACGGCGGCGAGTGGTCGTTCGTGGCCTTGCGGCACGCCGAGCTCGGCAAGGCGAGCTTCGAGGGCGTGCGCATGCGGGAGGCCGACCTGCGCGGCTCCGACCTCTCCTCGCTCGACGCGCGCGCGACCACGGTGGCGGGGGCGAAGGTGAGCTACGACCAGGCGGTGGTGCTGGCGGCTGCCCTGGGCTTCGACGTGCTGCCTGCATAGGCTGGCGGGCATGTCGCAGGGTCT
Source organism: Motilibacter peucedani (assembly GCF_003634695.1). Taxonomy (NCBI): domain Bacteria; kingdom Bacillati; phylum Actinomycetota; class Actinomycetes; order Motilibacterales; family Motilibacteraceae; genus Motilibacter; species Motilibacter peucedani. Next base: position 300,474 of record NZ_RBWV01000014.1, on the reverse strand, counting down.
GCTCGTCGTCGACGTCCAGAACGACTTCACCGAGGGCGGCTCGCTGCCCGTGGACGGCGGCGCAGCCGTCGCCGAGGCGGTCGGCGCCTGGGTGCGCGAGCGGCGCAGCGCCTACACAGCCGTCGTGACCACCCAGGACTGGCACGTCGACCCGGGCACCCACTTCGCCGCCGAGCCCGACTTCGTCACCACCTGGCCGGTGCACTGCGTCGCGGGCACGCCGGGCGCCGAGCTGCACCCGGGCCTGGGCGACGGCTTCGGCGAGCTGGTCGACGTGGCCGTGCGCAAGGGAGAGCGGGCCGCCGCCTACTCCGGCTTCGAGGCGGTGACCGCCGAGGGCGAGGGGCTCGCCCGCTGGCTCGAGCGGCACGGCGTGACCGCCGTCGACGTCGTGGGCATCGCGACCGACCACTGCGTACGCGCCACCGCCCTCGACGCCGTCGCCGCCGGCCTCGCGACGCGGGTGCTGCTGCCGCTGACCGCGGGCGTCGCTCCCTCCACCACCGACGCCGCGCTCGTCGAGCTGCGCGACGCGGGCGTCGAGGTGGTCACCGCGCTCTGAGGCGGTCAGGGCTCGAGGCGCACTTCGTACTGCACGTAGTCGGTGAGCGAGCCGACCGAGTCGTAGAGCCGGCGGGCGCGGGCGTTGGACTCCTCGGTCACCCAGAAGACCCGGCGCCAGCCGCGCTCGCCGGCACGGCGTACGAGCTCGCCGATCAGCGCGCGCCCCACCCCGCGGCCGCGGGCGTCCTCGGCCACCGCGAGGTCCTCGAGGTAGCAGTCGTCGGCGGTGTCCCAGGTGCTGGGCCCGACGATGCAGTGCGCGAGGCCGAGCAGGCGGCCGTCGGGCGCGAAGGCGCCGAGCCCGAACATCTGCGGGTGCGGCGCCGGCCCGGTCAGCCGGTCCCAGAGCGCCGAGGTCCCCTCCGGCGGGAGGTCCTTCTGGTAGTAGGCGAGGTAGCCGGCCCACACCTCGCCCCAGCCGTCGCGGTCGTCGGCTCGCAGGTCGCGCACGAGGGGGGCGTCCTGGACGAGGGGAGCCTCAGGCATCGAGGGCCCCCGGCCCGGTCGACAGGCACGGGCGGGCGCGCAGGTCGGCGACGTAGTCGCTCGGTGCCCCGGCGGCGTAGGCCGCGTCGGCCAGCATCCCGATGTAGCGCGCGCTCGGCAGCCCGCCCTCGTAGGCGTCGAGCACGTAGAGCCACGCGGTCTCGTCGCCGTCGAGCGTGTGCACCCGCACGCGCAGCTTGGTGAACAGGCCCGTGCCGCCGTCCTCCCACTCGTCGAGCGACGGCTCGTCCTCGCGCGCGACGTCGTAGAGCATCACGAAGACCTGCGAGGCGGGGTCCTCCGGCGCCTCGACGACGGTCGCGAAGGCGCCCTCCCACGAGAGGTTCTCGCCGCCGAAGGTCAGGCGCCAGCCGACCAGCCAGCCGGTGCCGCGGGCCGGGGAGTGCGGCGCTCGGGCGGCCATGCGCTGGGGGTCCAGGTTGCTGCCGTAGGCGGCGTAGAGGGGCACGAGGGCTCAGCCTAGAGCCGCGCGCCGCACGCCCGGCGCAGGCCAGGCAGAATGGCAGCGTGGCGAACCAGCAGCGCATCATCGTCCTGGGCGGCGGCCCTGGCGGCTACGAAGCGGCCCTGAGCGCGGCCCGCCTGGGCGCCGACGTCACCGTCGTGAGCGACGGGCTCGGCGGCTCCGCCGTCCTGACCGACTGCGTCCCCTCCAAGACGCTCATCGCGGTCGCCGAGGTGGTCACCCTGGCGAGCGAGAGCGCCGGGCTCGGCGTCCGCATCGACGCCCCCGTCACCGTCGACCTCGCCGCGGTCAACACCCGCATCAAGAAGCTCGCCGAGGCGCAGTCCGCCGACATCGGCACCCGGCTCGCTGCCGAGGGCGTGCGCGTCGTCGACGGGCGCGGGCGGCTGGACGGCGCCTCGCGGGTGCTCGTCGGCGACACCGCGTTCGAGGCCGACGCCGTGCTGGTCGCCACCGGGGCGCACCCGCGCGTGCTGCCCCAGGCCGTCCCCGACGGCGAGCGCATCCTCACCTGGGAACAGCTCTACGACCTCGAGGAGCTGCCCGAGCGGCTGGTCGTCGTCGGGTCCGGCGTCACCGGCGCCGAGTTCGCCTCGGCCTACAACGCCCTCGGTTCGCAGGTCACGCTGGTCTCCAGCCGCGACCGGGTGCTGCCCGGCGAGGACAGCGACGCGGCGCACGTGCTCGAGGAGGTCTTCGCCCGGCGCGGCATGACCGTGCTCGGCCGCTCGCGCGCCACCTCCGTCACCCGCACCGCCGACGGCGTCGTCGTCGGCCTCCAGGACGGCCGCACCGTCGAGGGCACGCACTGCCTGCTCGCCGTCGGCTCCATCCCCAACACCGCCGGCATCGGGCTCGAGGAGGCCGGCGTCACGCTCGACCGCGGCGGCTACATCGAGGTCGACAAGGTCTCGCGCACCTCCAACCGCGGCATCTACGCCGCCGGCGACTGCACCGGCGTGCTCATGCTCGCCTCGGTGGCGGCCATGCAGGGCCGCATCGCGATCTGGCACTCGCTGGGAGAGGCGCTCTCGCCGCTCAAGCTGCGCGAGGTCTCCTCCAACGTCTTCACCGACCCCGAGATCGCCACCGTCGGGTGGTCGCAGACCGCCGCCGACGAGGCCGGGCTCGCCGCCACGACGCTGACGCTCTCGCTGCACGGCAACGCACGCGCCAAGATGCAGGGCATCGACGAGGGCTTCGTCAAGCTCACCTGCCGCACCGAGAGCCGACTGGTGCTCGGGGGTGTCATCGTGGCCCCGCGCGCCAGCGAGCTGATCCACGTCGTCGCGACCGCCGTGTCGCTCGGGCTGACGGTCGACCAGCTGGCCAAGGCGTTCACGGTCTACCCGTCGCTGAGCGGCTCGATCGCCGAGGCGGCGCACCAGCTGCACCAGCGCGCCTAGCTCGTCGCACCAGAGGTGCGTTCCGTGGAACAGATCCGGCGCGGCGCGCCTTGGTCTGTTCCATGGAAGATGATTCCGAGGAAACCGGACTGCTGTGGCCGGTGTTCAACGCCTTCGTACGCGTCGAGACCGAGGTCTGGAACGCGCTCGACGCGCGGCTGCGCTCCGAGCACCAGCTCACCCTCGGCCGCGTCGAGACCATGCAGGTGCTGCAGGACATCGGCCCCTGCCGGGTCAACGACATCGCCGAGGCGCTGGTCATCACCGTCGGAGGCGTGAGCAAGATCGTCGACCGGGTCGAGGCGGCCGGCCACTGCCGGCGCCGCTCGCACCCCGACGACCGTCGATCCTCCCTGGTCGAGCTGACGCCCGCCGGACGTCGCGCGCTCGCGAGGGCCACCGGCACGCTCGAGGCCGAGCTCTCCGCCCGGTGGGAGGGCGTCCTGACGCTCCGTCAGCTGCAGCAGCTGCGCACCATCCTCGGCCGGCTGCGCCCCGCAGCGCCGAGCCTCACCACGAACGAGAAGAGGAACTCATGAGCACGTCGAGCATGCGAGCCGTCGTCCTGGACGCGCCCGGAGCCCCCGAGGCCCTGACCGTGCGCACCCTGCCCGTGCCGACCCCGACCACCGGGCAGGTGCTGGTCCGCGTGCGGGCCTTCGGGCTCAACCGCTCGGAGCTGCACACCCGGCTCGGCCTTGCCGTCGGGGTGACGTTCCCGCGCGTGCTGGGGATCGAGGCCACCGGCGAGGTGGTGAGCGCACCCGGTGGCGAGTTCGCTCCTGGGCAGCAGGTCGTGGCCATGATGGGCGGCATGGGCCGCACCTTCGACGGCGGCTACGCGGAGTACGCCTGCGTGCCCGTCAGCTCGGTCGTGCCGTTCGAGAGCGCGCTCGACTGGGGCCTGCTCGGTGCGGTGCCCGAGATGCTGCAGACCGCCCACGGCTCGCTGACCGTCGGGCTCGACGTCCAGCCCGGCCAGACGCTGCTCGTGCGCGGCGGGACCTCGTCGGTGGGGCTCGCCGCCGCCGTTCTCGCCGGGCGACGGGGGCTGCGCGTGCTCGCCACGACCCGCAGCGCCGAGCGGGCCGCCGCCCTCGAGGCGGTCGGGGTCGACGACGTCGTGGTCGACGACGGCAGCATCGCCGCGCGCGTGCGCGAGCTGGTGCCGGGCGGGGTCGACGGCGCCCTCGAGCTGGTGGGCGCGCCGACGGTGCGCGACACCCTGGCGGCGACGGCGGTCCACGGCGTCGTCTGCTTCACCGGCATGCTCTCGAACTCGTGGGTCCTGCCGGACTTCTACCCCAACGACTGGATCCCGCGCGGCGTGCGGCTGACCGCGTACTCCGGCGACGCGTCCGACCTGCCTGCCGAGGTGCTCCAGGAGTTCCTCGACGCGGTCGCGGCGGGCGAGGCGCGCGTGCCGGTCGGGCACGTCTACGACGGGCTCGGCTCGGTCGTGCAGGCGCACCGCGACATGGAGGCGGGCACCTACGCCGGCAAGCTGGTCGTCCGGCCCTAGGGCGTCGTCACGTCGCAGATCTTCGCACCGCTGGCGACGGTGTCGCCGACCGAGGCGCTGAGCCCGGTGACGACGCCCGCCTTCGGGGCGGTGAGCGGCTGCTCCATCTTCATGGCCTCGAGCACGACGATCAGGTCGCCCTCGGCGACCTGCTGGCCGTCCTCGACCGCGACCTTGACGATGGTGCCCTGCATCGGCGCCGTGACGGCGTCGCCGCTCGCGACGGCCGGGGTGCCGCTCGAGGCGGACCGGCCACGGCGTACGCGTGGGCGCACCCGCCCGCTCGCCGACGCGACCGAGGCGGCACCGGCGGTCACCCACTCGGGGATGACGACCTCGAGGCGCTTGCCGCCGACCTCGACGACCACGTGCTCGCGGTCGGCCTGGCCGTCGGGGAAGACGTGCGGGCCGGCGTAGGCGTCGAGGTCGAGCCGCGCCTCGGTCTCGATCCAGCGGGTGTGGACGCGGAAGGGCTCGTCGGTGAAGTCGGGCGCCTGCAGCACCGCGCGGTGGAACGGCAGCGCGGTGGGCAGGCCCTCGATCTGGAACTCCGCCAGCGCCCGGCGGGCGCGGCCGATCGCCTGCTCGCGGGTGGCCCCGGTGACGACGAGCTTGCACAGCAGCGAGTCGAAGGCGCCGCTGACCTCGGAGTTCTTCGCCACGCCGGTGTCGAGGCGCACGCCCGGGCCGCTCGGCGGGCGCCAGCGGGTCACGCGGCCGGGCGCGGGCAGCCAGTTCCTGGAGGGGTCCTCGCCGTTGACGCGGAACTCGATGGAGTGCCCGCGGACCTCGGGGTCGTCGTAGCCGAGCGGCTCGCCCTCGGCCAGCCGGAACTGCTCGAGCACGAGGTCGATGCCGGAGACCTCCTCCGACACCGGGTGCTCCACCTGCAGGCGGGTGTTGACCTCGAGGAAGGAGATGGTGCCGTCGGTGCCGACGAGGAACTCGCAGGTGCCGGCGCCGACGTAGCCCGCCTCGCGCAGGATCGCCTTCGACGCGGAGTAGAGCGTCGCGTTCTGCTCGGCCGACAGGAACGGCGCGGGCGCCTCCTCGACGACCTTCTGGTGACGGCGCTGGAGCGAGCAGTCGCGCGTGCTGACGACCACCACGCCGCCGTGGGCGTCGGCGAGGCACTGGGTCTCGACGTGGCGCGGCCGGTCGAGGTAGCGCTCGACGAAGCACTCGCCGCGCCCGAACGCCGTGACGGCCTCGCGGACGGCGGAGTCGTAGAGCTCGGGGATCTCCTCCATCGTGCGCGCGACCTTCATCCCGCGCCCGCCTCCGCCGAAGGCCGCCTTGATGGCGATCGGGAGGCCGTTCTGACGGGCGAAGTCAACGACCGCCGCGGCGTTGGGCACCGGGTCGGGCGTGCCGGGCACCAGGGGTGCACCGACCTTCTCGGCGATGTGGCGGGCGGTGACCTTGTCGCCGAGGGAGCGGATGGCGTTCGGCGGCGGCCCGACCCAGGTGAGCCCTGCGCCGATGACGGCCTCGGCGAAGTCGGCGTTCTCGGAGAGGAAGCCGTAGCCCGGGTGCACGGCGTCGGCACCGCTCTGCTCGGCGATGCGCAGCAGCTTGGCGATGTCGAGGTAGGACTCGCCGGGCGTGCTGCCCTCGAGGGAGTAGGCCTCGTCGGCGATGCGCACGTGCATGGCGTCGCGGTCGGGGATCGCGTAGACGGCGACGCTGGCGATGCCGGCGTCGCGGCAGGCGCGGGCGACCCGGACGGCGATCTCGCCGCGGTTGGCGATCAGGACCTTGCGCAACGCGCGCCTCTCTGCTCGACGACTGCCCGCTGGGGTGGCGGGCCCGACGGCACACCCTAGCCGCGCGGCCCCGCTGCGGGCGACGACCACAGCGCGTGCCACGGCACGCCGAGCGCCATGAACAGCTCGCGCAGCAGCGGCAGGCTGATGCCGACGACGTTGTGCGGGTCGCCGTCGACGCCCGTGACGTAGGCGCCGCCGAGCCCGTCGAGCGTGAACGCGCCCGCCACCGCGAGCGGCTCGCGCGTGGCGAGATAGGCCTCGACCTCGTCGTCGGTGACGGCGGCGAAGTGCACCGTCGTGCGGGCGCCGCGCGCCAGCTGCGCGCCGCCGGGCGCCACGACGCAGTGCCCGGTGTGCAGCACCCCGGAGCGCCCGCGCATCGCGCGCCAGCGCTCGCGCGCGTCGTCGAGGTCGCGCGGCTTGCCCAGCGCCGCGCCGTCGAGCTCGAGGACCGAGTCGCAGCCGACGACGTACGCGTCGGTGCGCTGCGCCGCCACCGCGCGGGCCTTGCGGGTGGCGAGCTCCAGGGCCAGCTCGGCGGGCGGGCCGCTCACCAGCGACTCGTCGACGCCGCTCACCTGCACCTCCGGCTCGACGCCCGCGGCGCGCAGGGTGGCCAGCCGAGCCGGCGAGGCGGAGGCGAGGACGAGGCGCACGGTGCCCGGGGAGGATGCCACGGCGCGAGGCTAGCGACCCTCGGCGTAGGGGAGATCCCCGATGCCCGGGGACCCCCTGCGCGCCTAGGGTTGCGGCCATGACAGATGCCGCCCCCGCGCTGAGCTGCGTGTCGGTGGGCAAGCGCTTCGGCGACGTGCTGGCGCTCGACGACGTGAGCCTCAAGATCCGGGCGCCGGCGACCGGCCTGCTGGGCGCCAACGGCGCCGGCAAGTCGACGCTGATGAAGGTCGCGCTCGGCCTGCTGGTGCCCGAGCACGGCCAGGTGCGCGTGCTGGGCCTCGACGCCGCCACCATGCGCGACGAGGTCCGCCGCCGCGTCGGCTACATGCCCGAGCACAACTGCCTGCCCACCGACATGTCGGCCCAGGACCTCTGCGTCCACATCGCCCAGCTGCGCGGGCTCAGCCGCCGCGACGCCCGCCGCCGCGCCTCCGAGGTGCTCTTCGCCGTCGGCCTGGAGGAGGAGCGGCGCCGGTCCATCGACACCTACTCCCTGGGCATGCGCCAGCGCACCAAGCTGGCCCAGGCCCTGGTGCACGGGCCCGACCTCGTCGTCCTCGACGAGCCGACCTCCGGCCTCGACCCGGCCGGCCGGCGCGAGATGCTCGCCATCGTGCGCCGGCTCTCGCGCGAGCTGCGGATGTCGGTGCTGGTCAGCTCCCACGTGCTCGACGACATCGAGCAGACCTGCGACGAGGTCGTCGTCCTGCGGGCCGGGCGCCTGGCCGCCCAGCAGGCGGTCGAGGCGGCACCGCGCACCGGTCCGGTGTCCCTGCGCGTGACGGGCGAGCTCGGCAGCTTCGCCGCGGCGCTCAACGAGGCCGGCGTGCCGACCTACCCGACTCCGGCCGGCGACATCGGCATCGCTGTGGCCGGCGACGACGTGCTGCGCCTGGTGCAGCAGGTGGCGGTCGAGCGCGAGGTCGGCATCCTGCGGCTGGCCGACGAGGGCGACCGCCTCGAGGACGCGGTCGTGGCGGCCATGTCACCCACCGCCGGAGCACCTCTGGGCGCACCCGAAGGAGCCACGGCATGAGCGCCGGCACGAGCATCGGCACCGACAAGCCGCAGGCGGTGATCCACGACGTCCGCTACTCCCGCTTCGAGGGCCAGCTGCGCCCCCGCCGCTCGGCGGTGCTCGCGCTCGCCCGCTCGTCGGCTCTTCGCGCGCTGGGCATCCGGCGCAGCGCCGGGGCGAAGATCTGGCCGTTCCTGCTCGTCGCGGCGGCGTTCGCGCCGGCGGTCGTCTCGGTCGGCGTGCCGCTGCTGCTCAACGAGGTCGGCGTCAAGGGCCCGCTCGACGTCCTGAAGTACTCCGACTCCGTCGACATGCTCACCCCGATCCTCATCGCCTACGCCGCGAGCACGGTCCCCTCGCTACTCACCCGCGAGCGCCGCGACGGCGTGCTCTCGCTCTACTTCTCGACGGCGGTCTCGCCCGGCGAGTACGTCGTCGGCAAGGTGCTCGCTGCCGTGGCGGTGCTCTCGCTGGTGACGTTCTTCCCGCTGCTGCTCATGCTGGTGGGCGGCATCGTCGTGGCCGACTCGCCCGTCTCCTACGCCCGCCACCACGGCAGCGACTGGGGCAAGGTGCTGCTCGTCGGGCTGGTGGTCAGCCTCTTCCACGCCGCGATCGGCCTCGGGCTCGGCTCGCTCACCGCGCGACGGGTCTTCGCGGTGGGCGGCTACGTCGCGCTGATGCTCGTGCCGACCGTGCTGTTCGGGGTGCTGTTCGCGATCACCAGCTCCCGAGGTTTCCTCGCCCTGGTGCTCGCCGGGGTGCCGCCGCGGCTCGCCGAGGTCGTCTTCGGCGACCAGACGGGCGTGGACACCACCCAGGTGCCGCCGACCGGCGCGTGCTGGGTGGTCTGGGCGCTGGTCGTGGTGGCCGGCTTCGGCACCATGGTCCTGCGCTACCGCAAGGGGGCCGCGACGTGAGCGCCGCTGTCGAGTTCGACCGGGTGTCGAAGTGGTACGGCGACACCGTCGCGCTCTCGGACGTGTCGTTCGCGCTCCAGCCGGGCGTCACCGGCCTGCTCGGCCACAACGGCGCCGGCAAGTCGACGACCCTGTCGCTGCTGGCGGGCTACACCGACGTCAGCCAGGGCAGTGTCCGCGTGCTCGGGCGCGACCCGCGCCGCGACCCGAAGGTGCACGAGGGCCTCGGCGTGGTGCCCGACTCCGAGGGCCTCTGGCCCTTCCTCACCGCCCGGCAGACCGTGACGATGCTGGCCAGCCAGCGCGGGGTGCAGGACGCGGGCGAGGCGGCGACGCTGGCGCTCGCGCGGGTGGGGCTCAGCGACGCCGCCGACCGCAAGGTGCAGGGGTTCTCCAAGGGCATGCGCCAGCGGGTGAAGCTGGCGCAGGCGCTGGCCCACGACCCCGAGGTGCTGCTCCTCGACGAGCCGCTCAACGGGCTCGACCCGGCCCAGCGCCGGCTCGACGTCGAGCTCGTGCGCAAGCTCGGCGCCGAGGGCCGCACGGTGCTGGTCTCCTCGCACGTGCTGACCGAGGTCGAGCGCATGGCCGACCGCCTGCTGGTCGTGGTCAACGGCCGGCTGGTGGCCGAGGGCACGGGCGCGGGCATCCGCGACCTGATGACCGACCGGCCGCGCAGCGTACGCATCGACACCGACGACCCCCGCCGCCTCGGCGGGGTGCTGCTCGCCGAGGGCGTCGTGAACTCGGTCGAGCTCGAGGACGGAGTGCTCACGGTGCAGACCCTCCAGGCCATCCGGCTGGCGACCCGGCTGCCGGCCCTCGCCACCGACGCCGGCGTGCTCCTGCGCCGCGTCGAGCCGCAGGGCGAGGACCTCGAGAGCGTCTTCTCGGCGCTCACCTCCTCCGCGAGGGGGGTCGGCCGGTGAGCATGTTCGGACTGGGCCTGCGGGCCCTGCTCTTCCGCAGCCGCACGATCGCGCTGGCCCTGCTGCCCCTGGTCGTCGGCGCTATCTGCGCGGCCCTGGCCTTCTCGGCGCAGCAGTCCGACCTCGAGCGCGTCTACCCGCGCCTCGGTGCCGACCTGTTCGTCTCCCAGCTGGTCGCGCTTGTCGCGCTGGTGCTCGGGGTCAACGCCTTCGACGACGAGCGCGACAGCGGCACCCTGCCGCTCCTGCTCGCCACCTCGACGCCGCGCTGGCGCATCGTCGGCGCCAAGCTCGTGGCGGCCTGGGTCGCGACGGTGCTCATCTCGCTGCCCGGGCTGGTCGGCTGCGCGCTGCTGGGCTCGCAGGCGGGGCTGTCCACCGGGGAGGTGTGGGGGAGCCTGTTCGGGGCCCTGCTGCTGAGCGCCGCCGGCTACGTCGCGGTCTTCGTGCTGCTCTCGCTGCTGACGGCGCGCAGCCTGCTCATCGGCCTGGGCTACGTGGTGGTCTGGGAGGGCTCGTTCGCGACCTACGTGAAGTCGCTGCGCAACCTCTCGATCGGGTCGTTCGGGCGCCGGCTGATCGGGTCGCTCTACCCGGACAAGGGCATCCCGTTCAAGGTCGCCGACGTCGGGGTGACCGGCGCGGTCGTCGTGCTGGTGGCGGTCTCGGCCGTCGCCGCGGTGCTGGCGGTGCGGCGGCTGCCGCACGTCGACGCGACCGCCTCCGGTGCCGGCTGACCCCGCCGGACGGCGGGCCCTCGTCTGCCTCGCTGCGGCGGTCTTCCTGCTGGGGACCGCCGACGCGATGACCGGGGCCTACCTCGTGCTGTTCGGCTTCGACGAGGTCGGCCTCTCGCCGGTGGCCATCGGCGTGCTGTCCTCGACCGGCGCGCTGGCGTCGATCGTCGCCAGCTCGCGCGCCGGCCGCGGGTTCGACCGGAGGCCGTCACGCGCGTACGCGCTCGGTGCCGTCGCCGCGGGCGCGGTGGGCTACGCAGCGGTGAGCGTGACGCGGTCGTACGCGGTGCTCCTCCTGCTCGTGCTGCTGCCCCTCGGGGCCCTGGGCGCCGCGTTCCCGCAGCTGTTCGCGCTCGCCCGGCTGGTGCTCGGGGACGGCGAGGCGGGGCAGCGCTCGGCGCCGCTGCTGCGCTCGGTGTGGTCGCTCGCCTGGGCGCTGGGGCCGCTGCTGGGCGCGCTCGTCCTGCACGCGAGCGGCTACACCGCGCTGTTCGCGGTCGCCGCGGCGGTGCTGGCGCTCACCGCGGTCGTGGTGCTAGGGGTACCAGAGCCTGCCTCCGCTGCCCCGCCGTCGCCGGAGGGGGACGGCGCGGAGGGTGCCGTGCTGGTCGCCGGCGCGCGCGTCGCGGTGCTCGCCTCCAGCGTCACGCTGTTCTTCACCGCGATGTTCGCGGGCTCCGTGGCGCTGCCGATCTACGTCACCCACGGCGGGGCGCACGGCGCCGACTTCGTCGGGCTGCTGTTCAGCGCGTGCGCCGCGGTGGAGGTCGTCGCCGCACTGGCGCTCGCAGCGGCACCGGCGCGGGTCTCCCAACGGGCGCTCATCACCGGATCGACGGTCGCGTTCGCCGCCTACTTCGCCGTGACGGCGAGCACGCACGACGCCACGGTGCTGCTGCTCGCGCAGGTGCTGCGCGGCACGGGCATCGCCGTGGTGGGAGCGGCCGGCATCCGGTTCTTCCAGGACCTGCTCGCGCCCGCCACGGCGCGCGCCACGACGCTGTTCTCGAACGCCACCATCGCCGGCTCGCTGGTCTCCGGCGTGCTGGCCGGTGGCTCGGTGAGCGCGGTGGGCGCGCGGCCGACGCTGGCGCTGTGCGGCCTGCTCGCGCTGGTGTCGGCCACGGTGTTCGCCCTCGCCTCGCGGCCGGCGCGCCGGGCCGCCCCCCGCCCGGCCTAGTGCGTCGAGGGCACCGTCTCGATCTCGCTCCGGTCGCCCGACCACAGCGTGTGGAAGACCTTGTCGCTGTCGACGCGCGAGTAGGTGTGGGCGCCGAAGAAGTCGCGCTGCGCCTGGATGAGCGAGGCCGGCAGCCGCTCGGAGGCGAGCGAGTCGTAGTAGCTCAGCGCGGAGGCGAAGCCGGGCACGGGGATGCCCGACAGCGCTGCCTTGGCGACGATGCGGCGCCACGCCGCCTCGCCCTCGGCCACCGCGCCGGCGAAGAACTCGTCCTCGAGCAGCGTCGTGGTGCCCGGGTTCTTGGCGTAGGCCTCGACGATGCGGTTGAGGAACCGCGCGCGGATGATGCAGCCGCCGCGCCAGATGCGGGCGACGGCGCCCTTGTCGATGTCCCAGCCGTACTCCTTCGCGCCGGCGACGATCGCGTCGAAGCCCTGGGCGTAGGCCACGACCTTCGAGGCGTAGAGCGCGCGCTGCACGTCGTCCTCGAACCCCTCGCCGGGCTCCTGCACCTCGGGCCGGCTGCGGACCGCGGCGCGCACGGCCGCCCGCTGGTCGGGCTTGCTCGACACCGCGCGGGCGAAGACCGCCTCGGCGATGCCGCCGACCGGCACGCCGAGCCCGACGGAGTTCTGCACGGTCCAGACGCCGGTGCCCTTGGAGCCCGCAGCGTCGAGGATGACGTCGACGAGCGGCTCGCCGGTCTTCGCGTCGCGCTGGCGCAGCACCTGCGCGGTGATCTCGATGAGGTAGCTCTCGAGCTCGCCCTGGTTCCACGTCTCGAAGACGTCGGCGATCGCCTCCGGCTCGTGGCGGCCGACCCGCCGCAGCAGGTCGTAGGACTCGGCGATCAGCTGCATGTCGGCGTACTCGATGCCGTTGTGGATCATCTTGACGAAGTGGCCGGCGCCGTCGGTGCCGATGTGGGTGACGCACGGCTCGCCCTCGGCGACCGCAGCGATCGACTCGAGGATGGGGCCCAGCGTCTCGTAGGCCTCGGCGGAGCCGCCCGGCATGATCGAGGGCCCGTGCAGCGCGCCCTCCTCGCCGCCCGAGATGCCGGTGCCGACGAAGTTCAGCCCCTTCTCGCGCAGGGCGGCCTCGCGCCGGATGGTGTCCTGGAAGTTGGCGTTGCCGCCGTCGACGATGATGTCGCCCGGCTCGAAGACCTCGACCAGGGCGTCGACCACCGCGTCGGTGCCGCGCCCGGCCTGCACCATGACGATCGCGGTGCGCGGCTTGCTCAGCGAGGACGCGAACTCCTCGATGCTCGAGGACGCGACGAAGCCCGCCTCGGGGTGCTCGCGCAGCAGGGTCTCGGTGCGCTCGGGCGAGCGGTTGTAGACCGCCACGGTGTTGCCCTCGCGGCTCGCGAGGTTGCGGGCGAGGTTGGCCCCCATGACCGCGAGTCCTACCACACCGATGTTGGCCTGCCCGGCCGCTGCGTCTGCCATGGCGCCCATCCTGTCGGGCGGCCCTTCGCCGCACAACAGGACGCAGGGGCAGCAGGTACGCGGCTCAGCTCCGCGCGCGTCGTCCCGGCAGCACGACGCACAGCAGGGCGCCCGCCGAGCTGGCCAGCAGCACGGTGGCCATGGAGGCGGCGCTGCCGCCGTCGACCGCCCCGACCAGCGGCGCGGTGAGCCCGCCGCTGACCCAGCCGACGAAGCCGCTCAGCGCGACCGCGGAGCCGGCGGCGCCGTCCTGGGCGCTGAGGCCCAGGGCGCCGCAGTTGGGCCGCACCAGACCGGTCGCGACGAGCAGGCCGAACAGCCCGGCGAGGACGCAGGCGAGCGGCGCGTGCAGCAGCACGGCCGCCAGCACGACGACGCCCGAGGCGACGCTCCCGACGAGGCCGACGAGCAGCAGCGCGCGGGGGTCGAAGCGGCCGACGAGGGGGGCGTTCAGCGAGCCCGTGGCCACGACGCCGAGCGCGTTGAGACCGACGACGGAGGAGTACTGCTGCGCCGAGAGGCCGTAGCCGTCCTGCAGCGCGAACGCCGACCCTGCGAGGTAGGCGAAGACCGCGCAGTTGGCCAGGGAGCCGGCGGCGAGGTAGGTCATGAACCCGCGCATCCGGGCCAGCCGGCCGAACGCGCGCAGCGTCGCCTGCAGGCCCGCCTCGCGGCGGTGGGCCCGGTCGAGGGTCTCCGGCAGCCAGCGCGCCACCACCGCCAGCGACACGGCGCCGAGCACAGCCAGCCCGACGAAGATCCCGCGCCAGGGCACGCAGCGCAGCGCCTGCGCACCGAGCACCGGCGCGAGGACCGGGCCCGCGCCGGTGATCAGCGTGAGCAGCGAGAACGCCCGCGCGGCGTCGGCGTCCCGGGCACGGTCGCGCACGACCGCCGCGCCGACGCAGGTGGCGGAGCCGAGCAGGCCCTGCAGGAGGCGGAAGACGAGCAGGGAGGCGCCGGACCAGGCCAGCGCGCACAGCGCCGACGACAGCACGAAGCCGAGCAGCCCCACCAGCAGCGGCGGGCGGCGCCCGTAGCGGTCGCTCAGCGGGCCGGCCACCAGCTGGCCGACGGCCAGCCCGGCCATGCAGGAGGTCAGCGAGAGCGCCGCGCCGGCGTGGGTGGTGCCGAGGTCGGGCGCGATCGTGGGCAGCGCAGGGAGGTACGCGTCGATGGCCAGCGCCGGCAGCATCGTCATCGTGCCGATGACCACGAGCAGGCGCAGCGGCAGCGCCTGCTGCGCGGCCGCGGCCGGGACCGGGGCCGGGAGGCGGGGCTGGACAGGGGCGGTGGACTGCGGCACGACCTGTTGTCGGGCGCAGCACCCGCGCGCTGAAGCGCTGCGCGGCTACCGGGGGCGGCGGCCTACCGCAGCGCGCGCGACCAGGCTCCCGGGCCCGGGCGCAGCGGTGCACGCACCAGTGCCGAGCGGTCGGCCCAGCCCGGCGAGGTCGGCGCCGGGCGCCGCTCGCGGGCGCCCTGCCCTCGCGTCACCAGCACGGCCACGAGCGCGGCCAGCTCCTCCGGCTCCGCGTCGCCGCGCACCACCGACACCGGCTCCACGCCGCCGTCCTCGCTGCCGCTCACAGGGGGATGTTCCCGTGCTTCTTCGGCGGCATGCTCTCCCGCTTGGTGCGCAGCAGCCGCAGGGCCTTCGTGATCGCCGCGCGCGTCTCGGACGGCGCGATCACGCCGTCGATGTGGCCGCGCTCGGCCGCGACGTAGGGGTTGGCGAAGGCGTCCTCGTACTCCTCGACCAGGCGCGCGCGGTCGGCGTCGGCGTCGGCGGAGTCCTTCAGGGCGCGCCGGTGCAGGATGTTGACCGCCCCCTGCGCCCCCATGACCGCGATCTGCGCCGTCGGCCACGCCAAGTTGAGGTCGGCCTTGAGGTGCTTGGAGCCCATGACGAGGTAGGCGCCGCCGTAGGCCTTGCGCGTGATGACCGTCAGCTTCGGCACCGTCGCCTCGGCGTACGCGTAGATCAGCTTCGCGCCGCGCCGGATGATGCCGTCCCACTCCTGGGCGGTGCCGGGCAGGAAGCCGGGCACGTCGACCAGGGTGAGGATCGGGATGTTGAAGGCGTCGCAGGTGCGTACGAAGCGCGCGGCCTTCTCGGAGGCGTCGATGTCGAGCGTGCCGGCGAAGTGCGTGGGCTGGTTGGCGACGACGCCGACGGTCCGGCCCTCGACCCGGCCGAAGCCGATCTTGATGTTGGGCGCGAACCACTGCTGGATCTCGACGAAGTCGCCGTCGTCGACGATGGCCTCGATCACGGTGCCCATGTCGTAGGGCACGTTCGGCGAGTCGGGCACGAGGGCGTCGAGCTCGAGGTCGTGCTCGCCCGGCTCGAGGTCGACCGGCGTCGCGAAGTCGGGCGGGTCCTCGAGGTTGTTGCTCGGCAGGAACGAGAGCAGGGCGCGGACGTACTCGAGCGCGTCCTCCTCGCTCTCGGCGAGGTAGTGCGAGTTGCCCGAGGTGGTGTTGTGGGTGCGGGCGCCGCCGAGCTCCTCGAAGCCGACCTCCTCGCCCGTGACCGTCTTGATGACGTCGGGGCCGGTGATGAACATGTGAGAGGTGCCGTCGACCATCACGGTGAAGTCGGTCAGGGCGGGGGAGTAGACCGCGCCGCCCGCGCACGGCCCGAGGATCACCGAGATCTGCGGGATGACGCCGCTGGCGGCCACGTTGCGGGAGAAGATCTCGCCGAACATCGACAGGGCGTCGACGCCCTCCTGGATGCGGGCGCCGCCGCCGTCGTTGAGGCCGACGACCGGGGCGCCGGTCTTGAGCGCGAGGTCGAGCAGCTTGACGATCTTCTCGCCGTGGCGCTCGCCGAGGCTGCCGCCGAACGCGGTGAAGTCCTGGCTGTAGACGTAGACGAGGCGGCCGTCGACCGTGCCGTAGCCGGTCACGGCCCCGTCGCCGTAGGGGCGCTTGCGCTCGAGCCCGAAGTCGGTGGCGCGGTGGCGCGCGAACTCGTCGAGCTCGACGAAGCTGTCCTCGTCGAGCAGCAGGGCGATGCGCTCGCGGGCGCTGAGCTTGCCGCGGGCGTGCTGGGCCCGCTCGGCCAGGGCGCCGGCCTCGCGCACCGAGGCGCGCCGCGCCTCCAGGTCGGCGAGGCGTCCGCGGGTCGAGCGCGGCTCGGGCGCGTCGGAGAGGCCGGGCGCACCGGCGGGCGTCGTCATAGGTCCCTTAGCGTATCCGCGTGCCGAGCGCCTCCCGACCCCCGATCGACTCCTCCGCCGTGTCGCGCGCCCTCGAGGCGGCCGGCGCCGGGCACTGGCGGCTCGCCGTCGTCGCCGAGACCGGCTCGACCAACGACGACCTGGCAGCGGCCGCGCGGGCGGGCGAGCCGCCCGGCGCGGTGCTGGTCGCCGACCTCCAGACGGCTGGCCGCGGCCGGCTGGGCCGGCGGTGGGCAGCACCCGCCGGCTCCTCGCTGGCGGTCTCCGTGCTGGTGCGCCCGGGCGTCGCCGCCGACGCGTGGGGCTGGCTGCCGCTGCTGACCGGCCTGTCGGCGGCCGAGGCCGTCGCGAGCACCACGGGGCTCGACGCCCGGCTCAAGTGGCCCAACGACGTGCTGGTCGGCGGCCGCAAGCTGGCCGGGCTGCTCGCTGAGCGGGTGCCGTCCCCGGCCGGCGACCTCGCCGTCCTCGGCATCGGGCTCAACACCGACCTCGGCGCCGACGAGCTGCCCGTGCCGACGGCGACCTCGCTGGCGCTCGAGGGCGCCGCGGTCACCGACCGCACCCCGGTGCTCGCGGCGCTGCTGGTCGCGCTCGCGCGGCGGCTCGCCGCCTGGGAGGGTGCAGCGGGCGACGCGGTCGCGTGCGGTCTCGCCGACGCGTACGCCGCCCGTTGCGACACGCTGGGCCGCCGCGTACGCCTCGAGCTGCCCGGGGCGCCGGCGCGGGAGGGCACGGCGGAGGGCGTCGACGCCGACGGCCGGCTGGTCGTCGACGGCA
This sequence comes from Motilibacter peucedani, assembly GCF_003634695.1. NCBI lineage: Bacteria > Bacillati > Actinomycetota > Actinomycetes > Motilibacterales > Motilibacteraceae > Motilibacter > Motilibacter peucedani. Next base: position 283,356 of record NZ_RBWV01000014.1, on the reverse strand, counting down.
CGGCCTACGCTGCCGGTGACGTCACGCACCTGCGCTGAGAGGCCAGGAACCGCGGATTTCACGGGCCCACAACATCCCGGACACATCGTCGGGTCACCGTGACACCCTTCGGACGAGGGGAGCTGCCATGTCGGGCGACGTGGAGGAGCGGCCGCTGAGCGCACCGGCGCCCGGCGGGGTGTTCGCCGGCACGCGCACGATGGGCGTGGAGGAGGAGTTCCACGTCGTCGACCTCGCCACCCGCGAGCTGGTGGGGCGCGCGCCCGAGCTGCTCGAGCGGCTGCCGGAGCAGTCCTACTCGGCCGAGCTGCAGGCCAGCGTCGTCGAGACCAACAGCGGCGTCCACACCACGCTCGCCGGCCTGCGCGCCGACCTCGTCGCCCTGCGCGCCCGGCTCGCGCAGGTGGCCGAGGAGAGCGGCCTGGGCGTGGTCGCGGCCGGGACGGTGCCGCTGGTCGACGCCGAGCGCAGCGCCATCACCCGCACGGCGCGGTTCACGCGGATGCTCGAGGACTACCAGATGCTGGTCCGCGAGCAGCTGATCTGCGGGGCGCAGGTCCACGTGCAGGTCGACGACCGCGACCTGGCCGTCGCGGTCGCGCAGCGCGTCGCCCCCTCGCTGCCGGTGCTGCTCGCGCTCACGGCCAGCTCGCCCTACTGGATGGGGGCCGACAGCGGCTACGCCAGCGTGCGCAGCCTGGTCTGGCAGCGCTGGCCCACCGCGGGCTCGCCCGGGTCGCTGGCCTCGGCCGCCGACCACGACCGCCTCGTCACCGACCTCGTCGCGAGCGGGACGATCAGCGACCCCAAGATGATCTACTTCGACGTCCGGCCCTCGCCCCACCTGCCGACGCTCGAGCTGCGGGTGTGCGACGCGTGCCCCGACGTCGACGACGTCGTGATGCTGGCCGGGCTGTTCCGCGCGCTCGTACGCCGCGAGTGCGACGCCCTCGCGGCCGGGCAGCCCGCCGTCGTGCCCGAGCCGCCCCTGCTGAGGGCGGCCAGCTGGCGGGCCGCGCGCTCCGGTCTCGAGGGCCAGCTCGTCGACCTGACGGGCACCCCGCGCCCGGTGCCCGCCGAGCTCGCGGTGACCGGTCTGCTCGAGCGCCTCGCGCCCTACCTCGAGGCCGACGGCGACGAGGCGCTGGTGAGCTCGCTGGTCGAGCGCGCGCTCGCGCGGGGCAGCAGTGCCGCGCAGCAGCGCCGCGCCTACGAGCGGCGCGGCCGCCTCACCGACGTCGTCGACCTGCTGCTGGAGCAGACCCGCGGCGAGGCCTCGCCGGAGGCCGAGCGCCCGGCGCACGGGGGAGGTGCGCTCCACGCCGCGTACGCAGCGGCCGGCGACGAGGTGTTCGAGCCCTCCGGCACCGTCCGGGCGCCCTACCGCGCGGTGGTCGACGCGCTCACGGCCCTCGGACCGGCCGGGATGCGCCAGCGCGAGGCCGCCCGGGACGAGGAGCAGCGGACGCACGGCGTCACGTTCACGCTCTCGGGAGAGGCCGGCACCCGGCTGTTCCCGGTCGACCTCGTGCCCCGGGTCGTGCCGGCCGACGACTGGGCGATGCTCCAGCGCGGGCTGACCCAGCGCGCCCGCGCCCTCGACGCCTTCCTGCACGACGTGTACGCCGGGCGCGAGATCGTGCGCGACGGCACCGTGCCGGCCTGGGTCGTCGACAGCGCTCCGGGGCTGCGCCCGACCGGCGCGCTCGCGCACCACCAGCGGGTGCGGGCGCACGTCTGCGGCATGGACCTCGTGCGCGACGAGCGCGGGTGGTACGTGCTGGAGGACAACCTGCGCGTGCCCTCCGGGCTCGGCTACGCCGTCCAGAACCGCCGGCTCACCCGCGCCGTGGTGCCCGAGCTGGCCGTACCCGCCGAGGTCCTCGACACCGAGCCGGCGCCCAGGCTGCTGCTGAGAGCGCTGCAGGACGCGGTGCTCCCGGGTGCGGGCGACGATCCCGGCATCGTGCTGCTCAGCGAGGGCCCGGCGGGCTCCGCGTGGTTCGAGCACTCGCTGCTCGCCCGCGAGATGGGCGTCCCCGTCGTCGTCACGACCGACCTGGTCGTCGAGGAGGGCCGGGTGCTGCTGCAGCAGCACGGCGTGCGCACGCCGGTCGACGTGATCTACCTGCGCGTCGGCGAGGAGACGCTGCTCCACTCGCCGGGCGGCGACGGCCGGCCCCTCGGGCCGCCGCTCTGGGCTGCGCTCGACGCCGGTGCCGTCGCGCTGTGCAACGCGCCGGGCAACGGCGTCGGCGACGACAAGGCGGTCTACAAGTACGTCCCCGAGATGGTCCGCTACTACCTCGGCGAGCAGCCGGTCCTGCAGAGCGTGCCGACGTTCCTCTGCGGGGTCGAGGCCGACCGCGCGGAGGTGCTCGCCCGGCTGCCCGAGCTGGTGCTCAAGCCGGTCGACGGCTACGGCGGCGAGGGCGTGCTGATCGGCCCGACGGCGAGCGGGGAGGAGATCGACACCGCGCGGCGCCAGATGCTCGCCGCCCCGCACCGCTGGATCGCCCAGGAGACCGTGCAGCTCTCGACGCACCCGGCCTTCGACGGCGAGCGGCTGGACCCGCGCCACGTCGACCTGCGCGCGTTCGTGCTGCTGGGCGAGGAGAGCGTGGTGGCCCCCGCGGCGCTCAGCCGCGTCGCGCCCGCCGGGAGCATGGTCGTCAACTCCTCGCGCGGCGGCGGCTCGAAGGACACCTGGGTCGTGGGCGCCGCGGGCGCTGCAGGAGCATCGTCGGCGTGAAGGTGCCTGCGTGAAGGTCGTCGTCCCCCACCCCTCCGAGCACCTGCCGGAGGACGTCTACGGCAGCTGGTCGCCCGCCGCCGACCCCTCGGGCGGGCGCGTCGCCTTCGTCTCCGACCGCGGCGGCACGCCGCAGGTGTGGCTGCGCGAGCTCGTCGACGCGGGCTGGCGACGGGTGCCCACCGGGCTCGAGCGGGTGTCGACCGTCTCGTGGTCGCCCGACGGTGCCTGGCTCGCGTGCACCGTGGCGGCGCACGGGTCGTCGCGCACCGAGGTGTGGGTCGTGGCCGCCTCGGGCGGCACGGCCCGCCAGGTGGCCGGCCACGCCACGACGACGGCGGGGCTGGGCCCCGGCTCTCGGCACGGGTGGAGCGCCGACGGCCGGCTGCTGCTCACCGAGACGACCGGTTCGGACGCGGTGTGCTCGCTGCTCGACCCGCAGACGGGTACGCGGGAGCCCGTCGCCCGCGGCACCCTGCTCACGCTGCTCGACGTCAGCGCCGACGGCTCGCGGGCGCTGCTGCGCTGCGGCCCCCGCGGCCGCCGGGAGCTCGAGGTCCTCGACCGCGCCTCGGGGGAGCGGCGTGCAGTGCTGCCGGCCGACGAGGGCGGCTCCACCGACAGCGGCGTCCTGTCGCCGGACGGGCGCACCGCGTACGCCGTCACGACGGTCGGGCGCGAGCTCGCCGCGCTCGTCGCCGTGACCGACGGCGAGCCGCCGCGCACCCTGGCGCAGCGCGAGGACGCCGAGCTCGAGCAGGTCGCGCTCTCGGCCTCCGGGGCGCGCGCGGTGCTCGTGTGGAACGTGCTCGGCGGGCGCAGCGCCCTCACCGTCGCCGAGCTGCCCGGCGGCGAGCAGACCGAGCTGGCGCTGCCCCGCGACGTCGTGCGCGAGGCGTGGTTCGCCGGCGACGGCTCGCGCATCGCGGTCACCGCCGAGAGCTGGTCGGACCCGCGCGGCGTCTGGCTGCTCGACCTCGAGGGCGGTGCCACGCCCGTCAGCAGCGACGGCGGCCACGTGCTGGTCGCGTCGCCCGCGGCCACCACCCGGCGGGTCGACCCCGACGTGCTCGTGCCGCCCGAGCTGCACGGCTTCGTCTCGCCGGACGGCACGGCGGTGTCCGGCTGGCTCTACCGGCCGGCCGGCGAGGGACCGTGGCCCGCGGTGGTGTGGCTGCACGGCGGGCCGGAGTCGCAGGAGCGCCCGGTCTACAACTCGCTGTTCCAGTCGCTGGTCGCGGCCGGCATCGTGGTCTACGCGCTCAACGTGCGCGGCTCGTCGGGCTTCGGGCGCTCGTTCGTGCACGCCGACGACCTCGCGGGGCGCTACGGCGCCATCGACGACGTGGCGGCGGCCGCTGCGTACCTCGTCTCGAGCGGCACCGGTGCGCCAGGGCGCCTCGGAGTGATGGGGCGGTCCTACGGCGGCTACCTGACGCTCGCCGCGCTGGCCTGGCACCCCGACCTGTTCGGCGCCGGGGTCGACGTCTGCGGCATGAGCAGCTTCGCGACGTTCTACGCCCACACCGAGCCCTACATCGCGGCGACGGCGGTGAGCAAGTACGGCGACCCTGTGCGCGACGCCGAGCTGCTGCACGACCTCTCGCCCATGACGAGGGTCGACGCGATCCGTGCGCCGCTGATGGTCGTCCACGGCGGCGACGACACCAACGTGCCGCTGGTCGAGGCGACCCAGCTCGTCGAGGCGCTGGCCGAGCGCGGGGTCGAGCACCGGTTCGTGCTGTTCGAGGGCGAGGGCCACGAGCTGCTCGCGACGCCCAACCGCGTGCGGTTCGTCAACGAGACGGTCAGCTGGCTGACTCGGCACCTGGCCGGCTGACCAGCTCGCGCTCGGCCTCCTCGATCACCGGGAACACGAAGCGGCGGTAGGCCCAGAAGCGGAAGACGGTGGAGATGCCGAGGCCCACCACGTTGCCCGATACGTTGAACGCCAGCCGGGAGTCCATGTCGAGCACGTAGCGGGTGAAGGCGACGCAGGCCAGGGTGATCAGCAGGCCCACCAGGCTGATGGCGAAGAAGCCGACGAACTCGCGGTGGATCTGGCTGCGCGTGCGGTGCCGGAACGTCCACTGGCGGTTGCCGACGTAGTTGAAGACGATGGCGGCGACGACGGCGATGCCCTTCGCCGTCAGCGGCTTGTGCGGCATCCAGCTGAGCAGCAGGTTCGAGAGCCCGACGTCGATCACGACGCCGCCGGCACCCACGACGCCGAACTTCAGCAGCTCCCTGACGACGTGCCCGAACGAGTAGTAGAGCCGGAGGACCGGGCTTCGTTCGGGCAGCGAGGGCACGCTGGGAGGGTACCCACTCCCTCTGGGAGCCGCCTGTGCCACGGCTACGCTTCCCGGCGTGCCGAACGCCTCCTCCCTGCCGCCCGGCTTCCCGACGGTCGGCATCGTGGGTGCCGGGCAGCTCGCCCGGATGACCGCACCGGCGGCCGCCGCCCTCGGCGTGCGCCTGCGGGTGCTCGCCGGCAGCCGCGACGAGAGCGCCGCCCAGGTGGTGCCCGACGCCGTGATCGGCGCGGCCGACGACCTCGACGCCTTGCGCCGGCTGGCCGAGGGCTGCGACGTCGTGACCTTCGAGCACGAGCACGTGCGCCCCGAGCACCTCGAGGCGCTGCTCGCGGAAGGCGTCGTCGTGCGCCCCGGGCCGCAGGCGCTGCTGCACGCCCAGGACAAGGCGGTGATGCGCGCCCGGCTCACCGAGGCGGGGCTCCCGTGCCCGCGGTGGGCGGTCGTGTCCAGCGCCGACGAGGTGGCCGGCTTCGCCGACGGCACGTGGCCGGTGGTGCTCAAGGCGGCCCGCGGCGGCTACGACGGCCGCGGCGTGTGGGTCGTCGGCTCGGCCGCCGAGGCCGAGCCGGTGCTGGCCGAGCTCGCGTCCCGCGGTGTCGCCTGCCTCGCCGAGGAGAAGGTCGAGTTCGTCCGCGAGCTCTCGGCCCAGGTGGCGCGCTCGCCCCACGGCCAGGCCGTCGCCTACCCCGTCGTCCAGACCCTCCAGCTCGGCGGCATCTGCCGCGAGGTCGTGGCGCCGGCGCCCGGACTGGTCGACGACGAGGCCGTGGCCGCGCAGGACGTCGCCCTGCGCATCGCCGGGCTCCTCGACGTCGTCGGCATGATGGCGGTCGAGCTGTTCGAGACCGCCGACGGCCGGGTGCTGGTCAACGAGCTCGCCATGCGCCCGCACAACTCCGGCCACTGGACGATCGAGGGCGCGGTCACCTCGCAGTTCGAGCAGCACCTGCGTGCGGTGCTCGACCTGCCGCTCGGCTCGCCCGCGGCGCTCGCGCCGCTCGCCGTGATGGCCAACGTGCTCGGCGGCGACCACCCCGACATGTACGCGCCCTACCGCCACGTCTTCGCCCGCGACCCGGGACTCCGGGCGCACATGTACGGCAAGCAGGTGCGGCCCGGCCGCAAGATCGGCCACGTCACGGTGGTCGGCGACGGTCCGCTCGAGCCGCTGCTCGACCGGGCGCGCCACGCGGCCGGCTACTTCATGGGGGAGATCCTCGAATGAGCCCGTCAGCCAACCCCGTCGTCGGCGTCGTGATGGGCTCCGACTCCGACTGGCCGGTGATGCAGGCCGCCGCGGAGGCGCTCGAGGAGTTCGGCGTCGCCTACGAGGCCGACGTCGTCTCCGCCCACCGGATGCCTCGGGCGATGGTGGAGTACGGCGCGTCGGCCGCCTCCCGCGGCCTGCAGGTCGTGATCGCGGGGGCCGGGGGAGCGGCGCACCTGCCGGGGATGCTGGCCGCCGTGACCCCGCTGCCGGTCATCGGCGTCCCCGTGCCGCTCAAGCATCTCGACGGCATGGACTCGCTGCTCTCGATCGTCCAGATGCCCTCGGGGGTGCCGGTCGCCACGGTGTCGATCGGCGGGGCGCGCAACGCCGGCCTGCTCGCGGTGCGGATCCTCGGCGCGTCCGACCCCGCCCTGCGCGACCGGATGGCCGAGTTCCAGGGCTCGCTCGAAGCGCTCGCCCGAGCCAAGGGCCAGGCGCTGCGCGACTCGCTCTCGAGCTAGGCGGGTCAGGCGAGGCTGCTGGGGCCCAGCGTCGGCCAGTCGATCTTGGGGCAACGGTCCATGACCATGGTGACGCCGACGGCCCGCGTGCGGTCGTAGGCCGCCTCGTCGACGACGCCGAGCTGGAACCACACGGCCTTCGCGCCGATCCGCACCGCGTCGTCGGCGACCGCGCCCGCCGCCGAGCTGCGGACGAACACGTCGACCACGTCGACCTCGAACGGGATCTCGGCCAGCGTGCGGTAGCCCTGCTCGCCGTGCACCGTCTCGGCGCGCGGGTGCACGGGCACGATCCGCTTGCCCTGCTGCTGCAGGAACTTCGCCACGCCCCAGGCGGCGCGGGAGGTGTCGTTCGAGAGGCCCACCACCGCCCACGTACGCGTCTGCTCGCCGAGGACCTGCGCGACCGTCTCGTCGTCGCCCCACTGCTGCGCCATGCCCCCATGGTGCGGGTGCCGCGACACGCCGACGCGCGCGGGGTCGTCTCCGCGGGAGGTTGGTCCCGCGGCCGGGCGGGGTAGCAGTTCGATCAGGTTGAGAAGGCAGCCGTGTCCGTCGCCCCTGCGGCGGGCCGGGGACGCCCACTCGACCGACTCGGAGGTTGCACGTGTGACCACCACGGGAGCCGAGTCCGGTGCCGCGCCGGCCCATGGCACGTCGCTGTGCCTTCTGGGCGAGTTTCACATGGAGCACGAGGGCAAGCCCGTCCAGGTGAGCGTCGCGGGCCAGCGGCTGATCGCCCTGCTGGCGGTGCACGGCCGGCCGGTGCGTCGCGCGAGCGTCTCGGCGGTGCTCTGGCCCGACTCGGACGGCACCCGAGCCACGGCCAACCTGCGCTCGGTGCTCCACCGGCTGCCGAGCGGGGGCGGCAAGCCCCTGGTGAGCGCCTGCCGGGAGAGCCTGGAGCTCGCCGACGACGTGTCGGTCGACCTGCACGCCTGCACCTCCCTGGTGCTCGCGCTGTGCGAGGACGAGTCGAGCTACGCCCTGCCAGAGCCGGTCGATGACGGCGACGCCGTCAGCGGCGGGCTCGTGCGTACGCTGCTGCGCGACCTGCTGCCCGACTGGTCCGACGAGTGGCTGCTGGTGGAGCGGGAGCGCCACCGTCAGATGCGCATGCACGCGCTGGAGCTGCTGGCGACGCGGCTGCGGGCGGCGGGCCGCTACACCGCGGCGCTCCACGCGGCCCTGTCGGCGGTGGCCGTCGAGCCGCTGCGCGAGAGCGCCCACCGCGTGGTCGCGCAGGTGCACATCGACGAGGGCAACGTCGGCGAGGCGCTTCGGCAGTACGACATGTGCCGCCGCCTGCTCGACGAAGGGCTCGGCATCCGGCCCTCGGCCTCCTTCCAGCAGTTGGTCTTCCCGCGCGTCCACTGAGGCTCCTCGGGCGGTGTCGCCCGGTGCGACGCGGCTGTCACGCCGCTGTCACGGGCGGTCGGTAGGACACCTGCATGTGCTGCTCGGAACGTCCGGTCGACCAGGTCGGGGTGCTGCTCGTCCGGGTCTGGCTCGCGACGGACGCCGGGCTCTGCGCCCGGGTCATGACGGCCGAGGGCCCGCTCGCCGGTGAGGCGACGTGGGCGACCTGCACCGGCACGGACGCGACGGTGCGTGCGGTCCGGTCGTGGCTCGAGCAGTGGTACGACGACGCCCGCCCTCGCGCACGGGACGGGCCGGCGTCCCCGCAGCCGCCGCAGATCAGTTAGATGCCTCAACGCGCCACATCAGTCCACCCCATGCCACCTAGGGCATGTACACCCGAGGAGCCCGCATGTTCAAGCACGTCCACGAGCTGCAGTACGAAGCCAAGCCCGACGCGCCGGACCCCGCGTTCGCCCGTCGCTTCCAGGAGGTCCTGGGCGGCAAGTGGGGCGAGATGACCGTCGCGATGCAGTACCTCTACCAGGGGTGGAACTGCCGGCTCCCCGGCAAGTACAAGGACATGCTGCTCGACATCGGCACCGAGGAGCTCGCCCACGTCGAGATGATCACCACGATGATCGACCGCCTGCTCGACGCGGCGCCGTTGTCCGAGAGCGAGGCGAAGGGCCCGATGGAGAAGCACTTCGACCACTCGAACCCGCAGCACACCATCGTCAACGGCGGCGGCGGCTACCCGGCTGACAGCACGGCGTCCCGTGGTCCGGTGCGTTCGTCACCGCGAGCGGCAACCTCTACGCCGACTTCATGCTCAACGCCACCGCCGAGATGCAGGGCCGGCTCCAGGTCGCGCGCCTGTTCCACATGACCGACGACAAGGGCGTGCAGCAGCTCATCCGCTTCCTCGTCACCCGCGACCACATGCACCAGATGCAGTGGCTACGCGCGGTGGAGGAGCTCAAGGCCGACGGCCTGGACAAGGTGCCGGTGCCCGACGCCTTCGACCGCGACGAGGAGCTCGACGAGTACGCGCGCCTCTACGTCCACGCCTCCGACGGTCCCAACGCCACCGAGGGCGGCTGGGCGCAGGGCGAGGCCTACGACGGCAGCGGCCAGATCACGGTGCAGCCGGAGATTCTCGCGACCGGTGCGCGCCCGACGCTGCCTCCGGGTGACCCCCGCCTCTACGGCACGCCGCCCACCAGCCCCACCGGGCTCGTCCAGAAGGTCAAGGACCTGCTCTAGGCCGGTCCGGGTCGCCCGGGCCGTGCGCCCGGGCGACCTGACCTCCCTGCCTCGAGAACCGTGCGAACCGTCCTGCCCGATCGAGCAAAGACCACGCCTGTCCAGTCCCCGAGTGCGGAGCCCTCGCCATGTCGACGTCTGCAACGAAGTCTGCGCTGCCCTGCTGCTACGCGGCCGCCACGTCGGTCGCGGTGTTCTCCGGCTCCGCCTCCGCGTCGCTCGCGGGGACGGGGCTGCTCGCCTACGTCGTCGGGCGCGCCGCCTACCGGGCGCGCCGGCACCCGGGCCAACGGTCGTGACGGTCGTCGACGCGGGCCTCGAGCTGCCCCTGCCTCGTACGCGGCGGCCGCGGTCCGCCCGCGCCGCCGTCGGGTCGCTCGGGCCGGCGTTCGTCGCGGCCGTCGCCTACGTCGACCCCGGCAACGTCGCCACGAACGTCACGGCCGGGGCGCGCTACGGCTACCTGCTCTGCTGGGTCGTCGTGGCGGCCAGCGCCACCGCCATGCTCGTGCAGTACCTCTCGGCGAAGCTCGGCATCGCCACCGGCGCCTCGCTGCCGGTCCTCTGCCGGCGCCGGTGGTCGCGCCGCACCAGCACCGCGCTGTGGGTGCAGGCCGAGTGCGTGTCGATCGCCACCGAGCTGGCCGAGGTCATCGGCGGTGCCGTGGCGCTGTGGCTGCTGTTCGGGATGCCGCTGCTCGCCGGCGCCGTCACCACGACCGTGGCCTCCATGGCGGTGCTGGCCCTGCAGAAGCGCTCGCGGCAGCACCGCTTCGAGATCGTCGTCACCGCCATGCTGGCCGTCTGCGCCGTCGGCTTCGTCTTCACGGCCTGGCGCGCCGGCCCGAGCCCCAGCGCTCTCGCGGCGGGCGTCCTGCCTCGCCTGCAGGGCGCCGACAGCCCTGTTGCTTGCCGCCGGAATCCTCGGCGCGACGGTCATGCCGCACGCGATCTACCTGCACTCCGCGCTCGTGTGCGACCGGTTCAACCTCACCGGCCCGGCGTCCGGGCCGGTTGAGCGCTCGTGGCGCCGGGGCCTGCTGCGCTCGACGCGGCTCGACATCACCGTCGCGCTCTCGGTCGCGGCCGTGGTCAACCTCTCGCTGGTGGTCGTCGCCGCGGCCGGCTTCCCGGGGCAGGGCATCGACTCGATCGAGGGCGCCTACACCGGCATCGCCAGCGCGCTCGGCACCGCGTCAGCCGTGATGTTCGCCTTGGCCCTGCTGGCCTCCGGCCTCGCCTCGTCGTCCGTCGGCGCCTACTCCGGCGCCGTCGTGGTCGAGGGCTTCGCCGGCCGGTGCATCGCGCCGGCGCTGCGCCGCCTGATGACCGTGGTCCCCGCCCTCGCCGTGGTGGCGACAGGGGTCGACCCCACCACGGCGCTGGTGCTGAGCCAGGTGGTGCTGTCGTTCGGGGTGCCGTTCGCGCTCTGGCCGCTGGTCGTGCTCACGCGGGACCGGGCGGTGATGGGCGAGCTGGTCAACCGCCGCACCACCCACGTGCTGGCCGTGTTCGCCGCGACCGCGATCAGCGCGCTGAACCTGGGACTGCTCGCCCTGCTCGTGCTCTGAGCGGTGTGCCCCGAGCCGCCGAGAGCCGGCTCCCGCTGGTGCGGAGGGCCGGCTCTCGGGCTGTGCGGGACGGGGTCAGGGGCGGCCGAGCGAGCGGTAGTGCCAGCCGGCACCGCGCCAGGCGTCGACGTCGAGCGCGTTGCGGCCGTCGACGATGTTGCGCTGCTCGACCATGGTCGCGACCTGCACCGGGTCGAGCTCGCGGAACTCCTTCCACTCGGTCAGGTGGAGGATCACGTCGGCGCCGGTGATCGCCTCGGTGGCCGAGTCGACGCAGCGCAGCGTGGGGAAGACCCGCTTGGCGTTGGCGTTGGCCTCCGGGTCGTAGACGACGACCTGGGCGCCCTGCAGCTGCAGGGAGGCCGCGACCGCGAGCGCCGGGGAGTCGCGCACGTCGTCGCTGTCGGGCTTGAACGCGGCGCCGAGCACGGCGACACGGGCGCCCAGGACGGTGCCGCCGAGCAGCTCCTTGGCCAGGTCGACCGTGCGGGTGCGGCGGCGCATGTTGATCGCGTCGACCTCCTGCAGGAAGGTCAGGGCCTCGCCCGCGCCGAGCTCGCCGGCGCGCGCCATGAACGCGCGGATGTCCTTGGGCAGGCAGCCGCCGCCGAAGCCGAGGCCGGCGTTGAGGAAGCGGCGCCCGATGCGGGCGTCGTAGCCGATCGCGTCGGCGAGCGTGACGACGTTGCCGCCGGCCGCCTCGCACACCTCGGCCATGGCGTTGATGAACGAGATCTTGGTCGCCAGGAAGGAGTTCGCAGCGACCTTGACCAGCTGGGCGGTCGCGAAGTCGGTGACGACGACCGGGGTGCCCTCGCCGATCGGGGTCGCGTAGACCTCCCGCAGCGTCTGCTCGGCCTTCTCGGAGCGGACGCCGAAGACCAGGCGGTCGGGGTGCAGCGTGTCCTCGACGGCGAAGCCCTCGCGCAGGAACTCGGGGTTCCAGCACAGCTCGGCGTCGGCGCCGGCCGGGGCCAGCTCGGCCACGCGGTCGGCCAGGCGCTCGGCGGTGCCCACGGGCACCGTCGACTTGCCGGCGATCAGGCAGGGCCGGGTCAGGTGGGGTGCGAGGCCGTCCACGACGGCGTCGACGTAGCGCATGTCAGCGGCGTTCTCGCCCGGCTTCTGCGGGGTGCCGACCCCGATGAAGTGGACGTCGCCGAACTCGGCGACCTCGGCGTACGAGGTCGTGAAGCGCAGCCGCCCCGTCGCGAGCTGCTCGACCAGGAGGGTGTCCAGTCCTGGCTCGTAGAAAGGAAGTTGGCCGGCGGCCAGAGCTTCGACCTTGGCTTTGTCGACGTCCATGCCGAGGACCTCAAAACCGAGTGCCGCCATGCACACAGCGTGGGTCGCGCCGAGATAGCCCGTGCCTAGCACGGTGATACGGGGTGCGCTCATGGGGGCGAGACTATCGGCCCCGGCACCGCCCCGGCGACCCTCGAACGGGGGTCGACTGCGTCACTGCGCGCCTGGCGGTCAGGTGCAGGCGGTGTCGGCGGCCGTGCGGGTCTGCACCGCGGGCGTGCCCGACGCGGTGGCGCTGGTGCGCCTCGGCGTGACGAGCTTCACGCTCTGCGCACCGCTCCACGACGACCCGGCGACGACCTGGAAGGTGCCGCCGAGCCCCTTGACGGGCGTGAGCGTCGCCGCGGGCAGCGCCGCCTGGAGCGTCTTGAGCGAGGTCGACCAGCGCGGGTCGTAGCGGATGACCGTCTGGGCGCCGGTGGCCGTGGCGGCGTTCCCGGTGCCGGCAACGGCGAACCCGGCCTTGCCCAGGTCGCCCGCCGCCCGGGCCGCGAGGCCCTTGACCCCGGCGCCGTTGAGCACCCGCACGCGGACCTGCGAGGGCGGGGTGGTGGCGCTCACCGAGGACGACGACGACGGCGCGGGCGTCGCCGCCGGGCCGACGGGCTCGTCCTTGCTGATGGCGTTGAACAGCTGCTGCGCCTGGGCCTGCTCCCACAGCACCGCGGCGGCGACCGGGCCGGGCGGGTTGTAGTTGTCGTCGGCGACCGGGATGGAGGCGAAGGTCACCTTCGAGGGCGAGAGCCCGTTGAGCCGCTTGGCCAGGCTGATCATGTCGCCCTGCGAGAGGTCCTTGTCGACCTTGATCGACTCGAGCGCCGCACTGACCAGCCGCTTGAGCTTGAACGGGTTCGAGAGGGTGCCCGCGCTCGTGACCTTGCGCAGCAGCGACGCGAGCAGCTTCTGCTGCCGGCCGATGCGTCCGAAGTCGCTGTCGATGTGGCGGGCGCGCGCGTACTTCAGCGCCGTCTCGCCGTCGATCTTGTGGGTGCCGGCGCTGAGGTCGAGCCCCGAGTCGTGGTCCTTGAGCGTCTTCGGCGTGCAGACGGTCACGCCGCCGACGGCGTTGACCATGCGCTCGAAGCCGAGGAAGTTGATCTCGACGTAGTGGTCGATGTGGATGCCGGTCGCCTGCGCCACCGTCTCGATCGCCAGCGCGGGACCGCCCTCGGCGAACGCGTCGTTGATCTTGTTCTTGGCGGCGGGGACCGTCTGGCCGGCGGAGCCCCGGTGCGCGGGGATCGTCACGTAGGAGTCGCGGGGGAAGCTGACCATCACGGCCTTGCCGGTGCCCTTGCCGATGTGCAGCAGGATCATCGTGTCGGCGCGCTCGCCCGCCGCGCTGGCCGTGGTGCCGACGTGCAGCCGGGCGGTGTCGTTGCGGCTCATGCCCTCGCGGCTGTCGGAGCCGACCAGCAGGAAGTTCTCGGCGTCGGCCGACAGCTTGGCCGGCTGCGTGACGCCGCCGTCGGCGGCGAACGGGTCGATGCGCGTGAGCTTCGAGTTGCCCCACGCGTCGAGGCCGTAGAGCGTCGCCGCCCCCGCCACCACCAGCGCCGAGAGCGTGGCCGTGACCCGCACCACGACCCTGCGGCGCCGCCCGCCGCCACCGCGCCGGGGACCGCGCGGGTCGAGCTCGGGCGGCAGGACCGGGGTCGCTGCGTACGGCTCGGCCGGGCGTCCGGGGTCCGCGGGGTAGGTCATGGGGGCGGGTGCCTGCTCTCTCGAGAGGGAGGGTGGGTGCGACGTAGGGGCCAACGCACGGCTGCTGCGTACGGATCCCTGTCGGACGGCGACGGCGCTCACCTCAGCGTACGTCGGGCACGGATGTCCGGTCTGTCGGCACGCCGCCCCGGGGGCCAGCCGGTACGGTGGCGGGCGCCATGCAGAGCACCCCTCCTCGTCCACCCGCCTCTGCGGGCGTGCCGGCCGTGTCGGTCGTCATGCCGGTGCTGAACGAGGAGCGGCACCTGCGCACGGCCGTGCGCCACGTCCTGGAGCAGGACTACCCCGGCGAGATCGAGCTCGTCCTCGCGCTCGGGCCGTCGAAGGACCGCACCGACGCCATCGCCGCCGAGCTGGCCAGCGCCGACGCGCGCATCCGCACGGTGCGCAACCCCAGCGGGCGCACCCCGGCGGGGCTCAACGCCGGCATCGCGGCCGCCAGCCACGACGTCGTGGTCCGCGTCGACGGCCACGGCATGCTCGGCCCGGGCTACATCGCCACCGCGGTCGAGCTGCTGCAGGCCACGGGCGCCGACAACGTGGGCGGCGTCATGGCTGCCGAGGGCGAGACCGCCTTCCAGCAGGCCGTCGCGCGGGCGATGACCACCTGGCTCGGTGTGGGCGGCGCCCGCTTCCACACCGGCGGGCAGGCCGGCCCGGCCGACACGGTCTACCTCGGCGTCTTCCGCCGCGCGACCCTCGAGCGGCTGGGCGGCTACGACGAGTCGTTCCAGCGCGCCCAGGACTGGGAGCTCAACCACCGCATCCGCGAGGCGGGCGGCCTGGTCTGGTTCTCGCCCGAGCTGCGCGTCTCCTACCGGCCGCGCGCCGACGTGGAGGCGCTGGCCAGGCAGTACTTCCACTACGGGCGCTGGCGCCGGGTGGTCATGCGCCGGCACTCGGGCACCGCCTCGCCGCGCTACCTCGCCGCGCCGGCCGTGCTGGTCGCGGTCAGCGCCGGCACGGTGGTGGGCATCCTCGTCCACCCCGTGGGCTTCGCCCTCCCGCTCGGCTACGCGGCGGCCCTCGTCGGCGGTGCCGCGCTCACCGGGCGCGGGCTCCCGCCCCGCGCGCTCGCGCTGCTGCCGGTGGTCTACGCGACGATGCACCTGGCCTGGGGCGCCGGCTTCCTCACCAGCCCGCGCTCGCTCGTGCCGCCCCGCTGGGAGCCCTACCCGCGCCGCACCGGCGCAGCCGGCTCCGCTGCACCCGGCGGCGCGTAGTGCGCGTCCTCATGCTGGTCACCTCCGACGTCGCGAACGACTCGCGGGTGGTCCGCGAGGCGACGACGCTGGCGGGCGCCGGGCACTCGGTGCACGTCGTCGGCCGCGACGTGCCGGCGGGCTGGGCACCCCCCGCGGGGGTGACGGTGCACTCCGCCGGCGGCGGCACGGGGCTCCGGCGCGGGGGAGCGCAGCCGCGTACGCTGCCGCCCCACCTGCGCGCCGCCCGCTGGGCGCTGCTCCCGCGCCACAACGCCGGGGTGCTGGCGCGCTGGACCGCCGCGGCCGAGACGCTCGCGCGCGGCATCGACGCCGACGTCGTGCACGCCCACGACTTCAACACCCTCGCGCTCGGCGCCCGGCTGGCCGCCGCCAAGGGCGCCCGGCTGGTCTACGACACCCACGAGTTCTGGTCGGGGCGCCCGCGCACCGCGCGGCCCACGCCGTGGGCGACCCGGCGAGACCTGACCGCCGAGAAGGCGCTGGGCGCGCGTGCCGATGCGGTGGTCACCGTCGGGCCGGGGGTCGCCACGCTGCTGCGCCGGCGCTTCGGCTGGGAGCACGTCACGGTCGTACGCAACACGTTCCCCGCGCTCGAGAGCCCCCTCCCGCTGGCCGCGGCGCCCGTCGGCGCGGTCTACGCCGGGCGCATGGCGCCCTACCGCGAGCTCGAGACGATCGCCGCCGCGGCTCGCTCCCTGCCCGAGCTCGAGGTCACCTGCATCGGGCCCGCCGACGAGACCTGGCTGGCCTCCTTCGACGCCGGCCCGGTGCGCGTGCGGCCCAGCGTCCCGCTGCCCGAGGCCGAGGCGCTGCTCGCCTCGGCCGGGCTCGCGCTGGTCACGCACTCGGCGCGCTGGCTCAACCACCGCGTGGCGCTGCCCAACAAGCTGTTCCTGGCCGTACGCGTCGGCGTGCCGGTCGTCGCCACCGACGTCGACGAGCTGGCGGGCGTCGTGCGCGCGCACGGGCTCGGCACGCTCTACGCCCCCGGCGACTCCGCGGGCCTCGTGCGCGCGGTGCGGGAGGCGGTCGAGCGCTGGCCCGAGCTGGTGGGCAACGTCCGGGCGGCCCAGCACGCGCTCTCGTGGGAGACCGACGGCGCGGCTCTGCTCGGCGTCTACGAGCGGCTGGGCCAGTAGGATTCGTCAGTCGTCCGTCCCCAGCCGTCCGTCACCAGCAGCGCGAGGAGCGAGCCGCCGCATGGCCGAAACAGCGCTCGAGCGCCACGTCTACGAGCCGCACAAGGTCGGTCTGCCGCCGCTGGGGCGCTACTTCCGCCAGCTCTGGGCGCGTCGCGAGTTCGCGGTCGAGTTCTCCCGGGCCGAGCTGCACACTCAGAACGTCGACACGGTGTTCGGGCAGCTCTGGCTGGTGCTCAACCCGCTCCTGCTGGGCACCGTCTACTTCCTGCTCGTGCGGGTCCTCAGCCACAGCAGCGCCTCGGCGAAGCCCTACTACTTCGCGCACCTGCTCGCCGGGCTGTTCGCCTACTACTACGTCACCGGCTGCCTGAGCCAGGGCGCCCGCTCGGTCACCAAGAGCGGCAAGCTGCTCATCAACACCGCGTTCCCGCGGGCGCTGCTGCCGCTGTCGTCCACGCTGGTCGCGTTCTGGCGCTTCCTGCCGACGCTGGTCGTCTACGCCGTCGTCCACGTGATCCAGGGCTGCCCGATCGGCCCGCACCTGCTGCTCGGCGTCGTGAGCATCGCCCAGATGACCGTGATGGGCGCCGGGCTCGCGATGTTCTTCGCCACCCTGCAGGTGTTCGTGCGCGACACGTCGAGCTTCCTGCCCTACATGATCCGCATCTGGCTCTACCTCTCGCCGGTGCTGCTGACCGTCGAGCGGTTCCCGGGCTGGACCCACCCGCTCAACCCGCTCTTCTACGTCATGGCGTGCTGGAGCGAGCTGCTCGTGCAGGGCGACGTCCTGCCGCTGAGCTGGTGGCTGGCCGGCACCGCCTGGGCGCTCGCGATCTTCGTCGTCGGCGGGCTGTTCTTCGTCTCCCGGGAGCGTGAGTTTGCTTTCCGTCTCTGAGCTGCAGGCCCGGCGCACGACCCACGAGCCGGCCATCAGCATCCAGGACCTGTCGGTCACCTACCGGGTCTCGGTCGAGGCGCCGCAGCTGACGCGGGCCGAGCGCGCCCGCCTGGGCAAGCAGGACCTCCGCGCCCGGCTGGCCGCGCAGGTGCGCCGCCGCCGGCGCGAGGTCTACGAGGTCGAGGCGCTCAAGAACGTCTCCGTCGACGTCATGCCCGGGGCGGTGCTGGGCGTGGTCGGCGCCAACGGCGCGGGCAAGTCGACGCTCATGCGCGCCGTCGCCGGCATCCTCCCGCCGAGCAAGGGCCGCATCGTCGTCAACGGGCGCGTCTCGACGCTGCTGGCGCTCGGCGTCGGCTTCAACGGCAACCTCTCCGGCCGCGAGAACATCCTGCTCGGCGGGCTCGCCGCGGGGCTGTCGCGGGCGGCGATCGAGCGCCGCTTCGAGGAGATCGCCGACTTCACCGGCGTCGACATGCACATCCTCGAGCGCCCGATGCGCACCTACTCCTCCGGGCAGTACTCCCGCGTCGCCTTCGCCGTGGCCGTCCACATGGAGCCCGACGTGCTCATCGTCGACGAGGCGCTCTCGGCCGGCGACGCGAAGTTCAAGCAGCGCGCCGAGGCCAAGATGCGCGAGCTGGTCGTCGAGGACACCTCACGCACGGTGCTGCTCGTCACCCACGGGCTCGCGAGCATCCGAGCGATGTGCAACGAGGCCATCTGGCTCCACGAGGGCCGGCTGATGAAGTGGGGGCAGCCCGGTCACATCGTGCGCGCCTACGAGGAGTTCATGGGGGTGCAGAAGGGCGGCTCGGCGGTCAGCGACGAAGACCTGTGAGCCGACGACCTGGAAGCCGACGACCTGGAAGCCGTCCCGACGTCTCCCTCGTCACCTCCGGCCACGACGTGGCCGACGCGCGCCTGCACCGCCACGTCGCCGCGTTCGTGCGGGCCGGGCTCTCCGTCGAGGTGCTCGGCCTCGGCGACCCGGCGGGCGCACCCGCCGGCGCGGCCCGCGTCACCACCCACCCGCGCGGCTCGCTGGCCCGGCGCGGGCTCGACGCGCTGCTGCTGCCGTGGCGCTCCCGCGGCCGGGTGCTGATGGTCGTCGACCCCGACACCCTGCCCGCCGCGTACGCCTGCTCGCTGCTGCGCCGCCGCCCGCTCGTCGCGGACGTCCACGAGGACTACGCGCGGCTGCTCCGCGACCGCAGCTGGGCCCGCGGCGCCGTCGGGCTCGTCGCGCGCGCGGTGGTGTCGGCGGCCAACGCCGTCGCCGGGCGGGCCGACGTGACGGTGGTCGCCGACGAGCACGTGCCCCCGGCGGCGGCGCGCGACCGGCGGGTCGTGCGCAACCTGCCCGACGGCGGCTACCTGCCCGAGCCGGGCCCGCCCGAGCCCGCCCCGCGCGCTGTGTCCGTGGGCGACCTGCGCCGCTCGCGCGGGCTGTTCACGATGCTCGACGCGCTCGCCGACGCGCCCGGCTGGACGCTCGACCTGGTCGGCCCCGTCGCGCCGGCCGACGCCGCGGCCCTCGACGCCTGGCTGGCCGACTCGCCGGCTGCCGACCGTGTCCGCCTGCACGGCCGCCTGCCGCCGCGCGCGGCCTGGGCGCTCGCGGCCGGCGCGTGGGCGGGGCTCGCCGTGCTCGACGACACCCCGGCGTTCCGCGACGCGGTGCCGACCAAGCTCTACGAGTTCCTCGGTGCCGGGCTCGCGTTCGCCGTCACGCCGCTGCCCCGGATGGTGGAGCTGGCCGGGGAGTCCGGCGCCGGGGTCGTGGTCGCCGACTCGGCCGGGCTCGCCGCTGCGCTGCGCGGCTGGGCCGAGGACCCCGGCTCGCTCGAGCGCTCCCGCGCGTCGGCCCGCGAGTGGGCGGCCGCCAACCTGTACGGTCCCTCCGCCTACGACGATCTCGCCGCCGCCGTCGCGCGGCTGGCTCGGAAGGACGCCACGTGAGCGACGCGCCGCAGCTCGTCACCCCGCTGCTCGTGACCGTCTGGGACGCCCGGCTGGGCTACGACGACGACGCCGCCCTGGCCCGCTCGCTGGCGCGCGCCGCCGGCTGGCGCACCGCCTCGGTCTTCGTGACGGGGGTGGGGTCGCGCGCCACCGGCACGACCTCGCAGGGCGAGCAGTGGGTACGCCTGCCGCCCCCCGCCGCGCCGCCCCACCCCCAGGCCACCCAGCTCAAGGCGCTCGCCGACCGGCTGTTCGCGCTCGACGAGCAGCGCCGCGCGCTCGAGGCGAGCGGTGCGTCGCGGCGCAGCCCGCGCCGCGTCCAGGCGGTCGCCGAGGGCAAGGCGCTGCGCCGCGTGCGGGAGCGCGTGCGCGAGCAGCCGCTGCCGTACGCCGAGCTCGTGGCCGAGCTCGACCTGCTCACCGCCTACGCCGAGGCGCTCGACGTCGAGGTCGCCCGCCTCGACCCGGCCGTCGTGGTGGCCTGCGGCGCGGAGGCCCTCGTGCTCGCCGCCTCGCTCGGGCTGCCCACCCTCTACGTGCCCGGCCCGGCGCGCACCGGCGTCCGTGGCGAGGCGGTCGAGGTGGCCGAGCGCCGGTGGCGCCAGCGCGCGGCCGCGGTGGTCCCCGCCGGGGCCCAGGCGGCGGTCTGGGGTCCGTCGCTGCGCTCGGTCGGGATCTCCGCAGCACCCGACGCCCTGCCCGCGCCCGACCCCGAGCCGGGCGAGCCGCTGCCCGGCGTCCGCCTCGGCATCGGGCCGGCCAACTTCGCCGGCCAGGGCTGGGCGTGGGGCAGCGCGGTGCGCGACCGCCTCGACGCCGCCGTCGACGTGGTGGCCGTGCAGCGGCCGGGCTTCGACTTCCCGGCCGACGTGACGCCCACCGCCGAGGAGTGGGACTCGCTGGAGTGGCAGGTGGCCCACCTGCCGCGCGCCCTCTCGTGGACCCACGCGCTCTCGGAGTCGCTGCGCCCGCTGCTCGGCCTGCTCAACGGCTCGGTCGTCTCCGGCGACCTCGCCGCCTTCCGGCGCGCCGGCGTCTCGCTCGCCGTGCTGTGCCACGGCTCCGAGGTCCGCTCGCCGCGTGCGGCCGCCGCGCTCTACGAGCACGCCCCCTTCGGCCCGCAGTGGCCGGACAACGCTGCCCTGCAGGAGACCTCGGACCGCAACGTGCGGCTGCTGCCCGGCATCGGCGGCCCGGTCTTCGTCGCGACGCCCGACCTGCTCGACTCGGTGCCGTTCGGCGTCTGGCTGCCGATCGTCGTCGACGAGTCCGACTTCGCGCCCGCGCCGCCGGTCCTCGAGCGCGAGGTCCCGGTCGTCGTGCACGCGCCGACCAACCCGCGCTACAAGGGCACCGACGCCATCGAGCCGGTCCTGGCGGCGCTCGAGGCAGAGGGCCTGCTCGAGTACCGCCGCTACGGCTCCCTGCCCCCCCGCCGAGGTGGCCGGCGCGCTGCGCGAGGCCGACGTGCTCATCGACCACGTGGTCATCGGCAACTACGCGACGCTGTCGATCCAGGCGATGGCCGCCGGCCGCGTGGTCCTGGGCCACGTCCACGACCGCGTGCGCCGCCGCATCCCGCTCGAGGTGCCGGTCCTCGAGACGACGCCCGGCACCGTGGAGCGGGTCCTTCGAGGAGTGCTCGCCGACCGCGCCGCCGCGCGGTCGGTGGCGGCGCGCGGGCCGGCGTTCGCGCGTACGTTGCACGACGGCCGCCTCGCCGCGCAGGTGCTCCGGGGCTGGCTGGGGGGCGGAACCGGACAAAGGTGACGTAGCGCACGATGCTGTGTCACTCTGTGGGTCCTCGTCGTCGCACTGCGCGACACCAGCCGCCCCGCCCGCTCCTGGGCCGGAGCACCTCCCGGAGGTCCCTGTGGCTCGACGCTCCTCGGCTCGTCCTCTGACCGCTCTGCTGCGCCGCCTCGCGCCGGCCGCCGCCGCGGCCGCCCTGGTCGGCGCCGTCGTGGCACCGCCCGCGTCCGCCGCACCCTCGCCGGTCGGCCTCGCGCACCGGTCCCACAAGGTCTGCAGCAGCCCGGCACCCGGGTCCGCCGCCTGCCACGCCCTCCTGCGCGACGACGTCAACGGCAGCGCGCCGGCGTCCCGTGCGCCGGACGGTGCGACGGCGACCCGGCCGTCGGGCTACGGCCCGGCCGACATCCAGTCCGCCTACCGCCTGCCGGCCACCACGGCAGCGACGCCGAGCGGACCGGTCGTCGCCATCGTCGACGCCTACGACGACCCGACGGCGGAGAGCGACCTCGCGACCTACCGCTCGACCTACGGGCTGCCCGCGTGCACGACGGCGAACGGCTGCTTCCGCAAGCTCGACCAGCGCGGCGGGACGTCCTACCCGCGCAGCAACGGAGGGTGGGCGCAGGAGATCTCGCTCGACCTCGACATGGTGAGCGCCACCTGCCCGAACTGCCGGATCCTGCTGGTGGAGGCCTCGTCGGCGTCGTTCACGAACCTGGCGGCGGCGGTCAACACCGCGGCTGCCAAGGGTGCCACCGCCATCAGCAACTCCTACGGCGGCAGCGACAGCGCGTCGAGCAGCGCCTACGACCACCCGGGAATCGCCATCACCGCGTCGACCGGCGACAACGGCTACGCCATCTCCTCGCCCGCGTCCTACCGCTCGGTGGTCGCTGTGGGAGGCACCGCCCTGAGCCGCGCGTCGGGGACCTCGCGCGGGTGGACCGAGAGCGCCTGGACGGGCGCCGGCTCCGGCTGCTCCACGCTGAACGCCAAGCCGGCGTGGCAGACCGCCGCGACGCAGTGCTCGGGCAAGGCGACGGCCGACGTCGCCGCGGTGGCCGACCCCAGCACGGGGGTCGCGGTCTACGACTCGACGAGCTACCAGGGCTACAAGGGCTGGCTGGTGTTCGGCGGCACGAGCGCGTCGTCGCCGATCGTCGCCTCGGTCTACGCCCAGGCGGGCAACCTGTCTGGCTACCCCGCGTCGTGGACGTGGGCGCACGCAGGCGGGCTCTTCGACGTGACCACGGGCAGCAACGGCAGCTGCCCGACCCCGGTGTGGTGCCACGCGGGTGCGGGCTGGGACGGGCCCACCGGGCTCGGCACGCCCAACGGGCTCAGCGCGTTCTGAGGGAGCTCGAGAGCAGCCTGGGCAGCGCCGCGACGCCCGAGAGCGCGGTGAGGTCCGGGCGGCGCCGGGCCAGCAGCCAGACGGCGAGAGCGGCGTCGCGGTCGACAGCGACCGCGACGTCGCACGCGTCGCACAGGCGCCGGGCGTCGAGGTCGCCGCGCACCAGGCGGGCGTAGCCCAGCGACGGGGGTACGCGTGCCGCCGCCGCGCGGGCCAGCCGGTCCCAGCGCCGCTGCAGCCCGCGCACCATGCGCCCCTGCGGCAGGCGGGTGCGTCCCGGCGCCGCCGCCGGGGCGAGGGCGCCCGGCAGCACGACCTCGCCGCCGGTGAGGGCGACCGTCTCGCGCAGCTCGTCGTCGAGGCCCCGCCAGCAGACGACGTCGACGCGCCAGCCGGCGTTGCCGAGGCGCTCGACCGCCTCGAGCAGCGGGCCGCGCACCAGGCGGGGGCCGCCGAGCACCAGCAGCGCGCGCAGCTCGCGGCTCACGCGGACACCGCGCCGTCGGCGGGGGCGGCGCCCTGCGTCACGAGCTCGCGCAGCGCGCTCACCCGCGGCGCCAGCTGCGCCTCGCGCCGGAACTGCCGCGCGTAGGCGACGCACGCCGCACGGGTCTCCTCGCTCGCGCCCACAGCCGCCTCGGCCGCCGCGGCGAGCGCCGCGGCCACGTCGTCCGGTGCGAGCGAGGCGGCGGGGAACCAGAGGGGGTAGCCGCGTACGACCTCGCTGGCCGCGTTGGCCGGGTCGTGCACCGAGACGATCGGGAGGCCGGTGGCGAGGTACTCGTAGACCTTGCCGGAGGTGACGTAGGTGCCCGTGCCGAGCACCAGCAGCAGCGCGTCGAAGCCCTCGTAGACCGACTCGACCTGCGCCTTCGGCACCGGGCCGCGGTAGTCGACGCCGACCGACGCACCGGCCGCGACCGCCGCCTCGACCGCGGGCAGCGGCGCGTTGTGGCCGATGTAGCCGTGCAGCGCGACGGTCGAGCGGGCCAGCAGCTCCGAGCGCTCGCGGCCCACCTGCCAGCCCTCGACCAGCTCGGTGACCGGCACCTGGCGCGAGATCGTGCCGATGTAGCCGAACACGAGCCCGTCGTCGGGGGAGGGTCGACGGGCGACGCCCTCGGCGGCCAGCTCGAGGTCGTAGCCGTTGGCGACGACGTGCAGCTTGTCGGCCAGCGCCGGGTGCTCGGCGGCCTGCCGTGCGCGGATCGGCTCGTTGACGAACCACACCTCGGCGGCGCCCTCGAGCACGCGCGCCTCCCAGCGGCCCTGGCGGGAGTCCGGCGTGTGGAGCACCGCACCGGTGAAGACGTCGAACGACCAGGCGTCGCGGTAGTCGGCGACGAACGGCACGCCGTGGCGCTCGTGCAGGCGCAGGGGAGCGGTGTAGTCGACGTGGGGGTTGGCCGTGGCCACGCACAGGTCGACGGGGTGCTCGGCGTGGATCCGCTCGGCCGCGGCCTCGAGCACGGGGCGCCACGGGCCGTAGGCCGGCTCCGGGAAGCTGCGCTGGTCGAGCGAGCGCCGCAGCTTCGCCCACGCCGGCGGCGAGACCGCGCGCAGCAGCGACCACGAGCGCAGGTCGGGCTCGAGGGCCGGCCACTCGAAGGGCACCCGCTCGACCCGGATGCGCGGGTCGACCAGGGGCTCGAGGGAGGTGTCGACGCCGGTGTAGCGCTCGAAGACCTCGCGCTCGCAGGTGAGGACCGTGACGTCCCAGCCGTCGCGCGCGAAGGCGTTGGCCGTCGCCAGGGCGCGGTAGGTGCCGCCGCTCCTGCACGGCGGGTAGCCCCACGCCACGTACAGCACGTGCGGCGCGCGCGCCCCGAACCCCATGCACCCTCCTGTTAGCCTCGCTGACCGCCAGAACCTCCGGCGCCACACCCTAGGGGAGCCGCTCGCGCATGCCGCACGACGACGTACGCATCCAGCCCAGCGCTGATGTCGACGACCGCGCCTCGATCGGCGCCGGCACCTCGGTGTGGCACCTCGCGCAGGTGCGCGAGGACGCGGTCGTCGGCCGCGACTGCATCATCGGGCGCGGCGCCTACGTCGGCAGCGGCGTACGCATCGGCGACCGCTGCAAGCTGCAGAACCTCGCGCTCGTCTACGAGCCCGCCGTCCTCGAGGACGGCGTGTTCGTCGGGCCGGGCGTGGTGTTCACCAACGACCACTTCCCGCGCTCGGTCGACCCGTCGGGGGCGCTCAAGCGCGCCGACGACTGGCACCCGGTCGGCGTCACCGTGCGCGAGGGTGCGTCGGTCGGCGCGCGGGCCGTGTGCGTGGCGCCCGTGACCGTCGGTCGCTGGGCGATGGTGGCGGCCGGTGCGGTGGTGACGCGCGACGTCCCCGACTTCGCGCTCGTCGCCGGAGTGCCCGCCCGGCGCGTCAAGTGGGTGGGGAAGTCCGGCGAGCCGCTCGAGCGGGCTGTGGACGACCGCTGGCGCGACCCGGTGACGGGGGAGACTTACGTCGAGCTGGACGACCGGCTCGTCGAGGAGAAGGACGAGGAGCACGCATGATCCCCGCAGCGAGGCCGATCATCGGCGACGAGGAGCGCGCCGCCGTCGACCGCGTGCTGGCGTCGGGAGCGCTCGCGCAGGGCACCGAGGTGGCCGCGTTCGAGCAGGAGTTCGGCGAGCAGGTGGTCGGCGGCCGGCACTGCGTCGCGGTCAACAGCGGCACCAGCGGCCAGCACCTCGGGCTGCTCGCCGCGGGGGTCGGCCCCGGCGACGAGGTGATCGTCCCGTCGTTCACCTTCGCGGCGACCGCCAACAGCGTGGCGCTCACCGGCGCGACGCCCGTCTTCGCCGACATCGAGCCGCAGCACTTCTGCCTCGACCCCGCCGCCGTCGAGGCCGCCGTCACCCCGCGCACCAAGGGCGTCATGCCGGTGCACCTCTACGGCCACCCCGCCGACATGACCCGGCTGGGCGCGATCGCAGAGCAGCACGGGCTGCAGGTCTACGAGGACGCTGCCCAGGCGCACGCGGCCGCGTGGGACGGCGCGCCGGTCGGCTCGTTCGGCACCTTCGCGATGTTCAGCCTCTACCCGACCAAGAACATGACCTCCGGCGAGGGCGGCATGGTCTCGTGCGAGGGCGACGTCGAGCGCCGGGTCCGGCTGCTGCGCAACCAGGGCATGGACAAGCAGTACGAGAACGAGCTGGTCGGCCTCAACAACCGCATGACCAACATCCACGCGGCCATCGGGCGCGTGCAGCTCACCAAGCTCGCCGGCTGGACGGCCCAGCGCCAGGCCAACGCGGCGTTCTTCGACGCCCACCTCGAGGGCGTGACCACCCCGCCCGTGGCGCCGCAGGCGACGCACGTCTACCACCAGTACACGATCCGGGTCGAGGGCGACCGCGACCGGTTCGCCACCGCGCTGCGCGAGGAGCACGGCGTCGGCTGCGGGGTCTACTACCCGATCCCCAACCACCGGCTGCCCTCGTTCGCGCTCGACCTCGACCTGCCCGAGACCGAGCGGGCCGCGCGCGAGGTGCTCTCGATCCCCGTGCACCCCTCGCTGACCCAGGCCGACCTCGAGACGATCGTCACCGCGGTCAACGCCTGCGCGAAGGCCGGCGCCTGATGGCCAGGCCCGCCACCGGCACGCTGCGCGCAGGGCTCATCGGCCTCGGCATGATGGGCCGCCACCACGCTCGCGTGCTGCGCTCGTCCGAGGGCGTCGAGCTCGTGGCGGTGGCCGACCCGGGCGGCGACCCGCACGGCGTCGCGGGCGAGCTGGAGGTGCTCGCCAGCGTCGAGGCGCTGATCGAGGTCGGCATCGACATGTGCGTCGTCGCGGTCCCCACCCGCTTCCACGAGCCCGTGGCGCTGGCGCTCGCCGCCGCCGGGGTGCACACGCTGGTGGAGAAGCCGCTGGCCTCCGACATCGACGCGGCCAAGCGCATCGCGGCCGCCTTCGAGGACGCCGACCTGATCGGCGCGGTCGGCCACATCGAGCGCTACAACCCGGCCCTGCAGAGCCTGCGCGCACGGCTGCGCGAGGGCGAGCTGGGCGCGGTCTACCAGGTCGCGACCCGGCGGCAGGGCCCGTTCCCCAACCGCATCGCCGACGTCGGCGTGGTCAAGGACCTCGCCACCCACGACATCGACCTGACCGCCTGGGTGACCGGCAGCGAGTTCCGCAGCGTGTCGGCGCGCACCGCCTACAAGAGCGGCCGTGAGCACGAGGACCTCGTCACGGCGGTCGGCCAGCTCGCCGACGGCACGGTGACCAACCACCTGGTCAACTGGCTCTCGCCGATGAAGGAGCGCGTCACGATCGTGACCGGCGAGAAGGGCGCGTTCGTCGCCGACACCCTCACGGCCGACCTCACGTTCTTCGCCAACGGGACCATGCCCACGGCGTGGGACTCCATCGCGAAGTTCCGCGGCGTGAGCGAGGGCGACGTCGTGCGCTTCGCCATCGCCAAGCCCGAGCCGCTGGTGACCGAGCACCGGGCCTTCGCCGACGCCGTGCGCGCCGGCGACGCCGGGGCGGCCGACATCGTGACGATGCGCCAGGGGCTGGCCGTGGTCGCCGTCGCCGAGTCGATGCTGCGCTCGGCCGACAGCGGCGAGACCGTGGCGGTGCCGCAGGTATGACCGCCGTCCCCGCCCTGCTGTCCAGGGGCAAGCGCACCGTCATGGACGCGCTGCCGAAGCCGGCCCGCACCCGCCTGCGCCTCGTGCGCAAGGCGCTGCTCGGCCCGCTGCCCCCGCCGCCCAAGCCGGCGCCGCCGCCCCCGCCGCCCAAGCCGCCGGCCCCGCCTCGCCCGCGCGAGGTGACGATGCACGTGCCGGTGCGCCCTGGCGACGAGCAGCCGGTCGTGCTGCGCGAGCTCCGGATGACCGCGCCGGCCGAGAAGTTCGTGCCCAAGGTCCTCCAGCGCGAGGACCTCGCTGGCTACGAGGCCTCGAGCTTCCCGCACTTCCTCGCCGCGCTCTCCGAGGCGCCGGCCGGTGCGGTGCTCGACATCGGGCTCAACGTCGGCCCCTACGCGCTGCTGGCGCGATCGTGCAGCGAGCGCGAGGTCGTCGGGTTCGAGCCGACGCCCGACCTCGCCCGCATCGCCCGGGTCACCGGCGCCCGCAACGGGCTGCCCTACCTCGTCGAGGAGGTCGCGCTCGGCGACGCCGAGGGCACCGCGCAGCTCTACCTCTCCGACACCAGCGACAGCAGCAACTCGCTGAACCCCGACTTCCGTCCCAACCACACCTCGATCGAGGTGCCGCTCGAGACCCTCGACGCGTGGGTCGCGCGCACGGGCGTGGTGCCGGGGCTGCTCAAGGTCGACACCGAGACGACCGAGCCGGCCGTGCTGCGCGGCGCCGCCCGCACCGTCGCCGAGCACCGGCCGTGGGTCTTCTGCGAGGTGCTGCACGGGCGCGGCGAGGAGGAGCTGACCCGGGCGATCGCCGACTGGGGCTACACCTGGTACCACCTCACCGGCCCCGGCCCGCTCGAGCCCGCCGCCGAGATCGTGGGCGACAAGCAGATGGAGCACTTCATGTGGCTGTTCGTGCCCGAGCCCCTGTCGGCCGGGCACTGGGAGCTCGCGGACGCCTGGCGCCGGGCGCTCGACGCCACCCGCGACGCCCCCCCGCCCGTGAGCCAGCAGCCCGGAAGCCAGCAGCCGCAGCACGTCGTCATGCTCGTGAGCAACGACGTGTCGACCGACACGCGGGTCAAGAAGGTCGCGCTCGCGGTCGCCCGCATGGGCCTGCGGGTGACGGTCCTGGGCATCACCGGCGAGCCGGAGCCGGTCGTCACCGCGCTGGGCCCGGTCACCGTCGTGCGCGTGCCGGTCGACTACCGGCTGCGCGAGGCGCGCCGCACGCGCCGCGAGTCGGCCCGGCGCTGGCGCCCGCCGCTGGGCTACCCCGACCGCGAGGCCCGGCTCACCGCGTGGGCGCGCGTCCGCGTCACGGCGCGGCGCGGCCGCTCGGCCGCCGGACGGCTCAAGCAGGCCCGCGCGCAGGGCGAGCGGCCGGTCGCTCTGGCGGCGCAGTCCTACGCGCTGCGGGCGACCGTCATCGGCCGCGGCACCGCGGTGAAGGCCCGCTCAAAGGCCGGCAGCGAGCTCGACCGCGCCCTGAAGAAGGGCTGGCGGGTCTGGGACGGCGCCTGGCACCGCACCGCGGTCGGCGCGTCCTGGCGCCGGCTGCTGCCCGAGGTCGGCGACTACGAGCTGGCCATGGGTCCGGTGCTCGACCTGCTGGGCGCCGACCTCGTGCACGCCCACGACGTGCAGGTGGTCGGCATCGCCGCCGACGCGAGCTCGCGCGCACTGCTCGCCGCCCGGCCGCGGCGAGTGCCCTGGCTCTACGACGCCCACGAGTACGTCCGCGGCCTGTCCCAGTACGGCGGCCGCACCCGCCGCGTGGTCGCCGCCTGGGCCGACCTCGAGGCCGAGTTCGTGCGCAGCGCCGCGCGCGTCATCACGGTGTCGGAGCCCATCGCCGACCAGCTGGTGGCCGACTACGGCCTCGAGCAGCGGCCGGCGGTCGTGCTCAACATCCCCTCGACCGGCGCCGCCTCCCGCCGGGGCGGGGCGTCGCTGCGGGCGGCGTGCGGTCTCGGTGACGAGGTGCCGCTGCTGGTCTACAGCGGCGGCGTGACGAAGGCGCGCGGGGTCGACACCGCGATCGCCGCGCTGCGCGAGCTGCCGGGGGTGCACCTGGCGGTCAACTGCGTGCCCCACAGCCGCACCGTCTACGTCGAGCGGCTGCGCGAGCAGGCGCAGGAGCAGGGCGTGGCCGACCGCGTGCACTTCGTCGACCCGGTCGCCCCGGGCGAGGTCGTCGGCTTCCTGTCGAGCGCCGACGTCGGGCTGGTGCCGATCCTGCACTACCCGAGCCACGAGATGGCCATGACCAACAAGCTGTTCGAGTACATCCTCGCCGGGCTGCCGCTGTGCGTGAGCGACGTCCGCACGCAGGCCGAGTTCGTGACCTCCCGGGGGCTCGGCACCGTGCACCGCGCCGAGGACCCGGCCGACCTGGCGCGGGCAGCGCGCGAGGCGCTCGACCGGCGCGCCGAGCTGCGGGCCGCGGTCGCCGAGCCCGCCCTGCGGGCGGAGTTCTCGTGGGCGGGGCAGGAGGCGCACATCGCCGAGGTCTACTCGCAGGTCCTCGGCGTGCCGCTCACGCTGTCGGGCGACGACTTCGACGAGGGTGTGGCCGAGCGCCGGCTGAGCCCGAGCGAGAGCGGGCTCGCCGACGTGCTCTTCCCGACGGAGTCCTAGGCGCCGAGCCGCGCCTCGAGCGCGGCAACCACCTGGCGGGCGGCGTCGCCGGTGCCGTAGGGCGCGGCGTCGGTGTCGGCCGGTCTGGGGCGGGTGACGGCCTCGGCGACGCCGGTGAGGTCGCCGCGCAGCACGTTCCAGCCGAGCTCGACGGTCTCGACCCACTCGGTCTCGGTGCGCAGCGTGGTGCACGGCACCCGCAGGAGGAACGCCTCCTTCTGCAGCCCGCCCGAGTCGGTCACGACCCCGGCAGAGGCGGCAGCGGCGGCGACCATCGCCGGATAGGGCAGCGGCGCCGTCGGGTGCAGCGAGCCGGTGCGCAGCTCGAGCCCGAGCGTGGCCGCGCGGGCCACCAGCCGCGGGTGGGCCAGCAGCACCACGGGCATCGGCAGGCCCGAGAGCTGCTCGACGACGGCGCGCAGCCGCGTCTCGTCGTCGGTGTTCTCGGCGCGGTGGATGGTGGCGAGCAGGTAGGGCTCAGCCGGGGACACGCCCCCGGGCAGCTCGGGCGCGCGCCCGGCCACCGCGTCGCGCACGGTGAAGAGCACGTCGGTCATGACGTCGCCGACCAGCACGGTGCGCTCCGCCAGCCCTTCGGCGGCCAGGTGGTCGACCGCGACCGCGGTCGGCGCGAGCAGCAGGTCGGCCGCGTGGTCGGTGAGCACGCGGTTGTGCTCCTCGGGCATCCGCCGGTTGAACGAGCGCAGCCCCGCTTCGAGGTGGGCCACCGGCAGGTGCAGCTTGACCGCCGACAGCGTGCCCGCGAGCGTGGAGTTGGTGTCGCCGTAGACCAGCACCCAGTCGGGCCGGTGCTCGTCGAGCACGGCGTCCATCGCGGCGAGGATGGCGCCGGTCTGCACGCCGTGGGAGCCGGACCCGACGCCCAGGTGCACGTCGGGCGCGGGGATCTGCAGGTCCTCGAAGAACACGTCCGACATCACCGCGTCGTAGTGCTGCCCGGTGTGGACGATGACGTGCTGGTGGCCGGTGCCGGCGAACGCGCGGGCCACGGGGGCGAGCTTGACGAACTGCGGGCGGGCACCGACGACGCTGAGCACCTTCATGGCAGCGACCCTAGGGGACGCCCGCCCGGTAGCCTGCCGGGCGTGCCCGACCCCTCGCCCGAGAGCCCCATGCTGGCGACCGCCGAGCTGGCGCGCCGGCTGCGCGAGACCGAGGCCGAGCTGGCCCGCACCGCCGCGCGCCTGCGCCGGCTGGAGAGCTCCACCGCGGTGCAGGTCGCCCAGGTGCTCATCGCCGGCGCCAAGGACCCGCGCCGCGCGCCGCTGACCGTGCCGCGCGAGCTGGTCGGCCTCGGCCGCCGGTGGCGCGCCCGCGGCGCGCGCCGCACCGCGACGCCGCTCGACCCGCCGCCTCCGCCACCCGTGCCCGCCGCCGCGGGCGACCAGCTCGGCGCCCGCCTGCTCGAGGGGTACGCGCGGGTGGCCGTGCCGCGTACCCGCCCGGTGGTCGCCGGCATCCTGGCGCAGGAGAGCGCCGACCTGCTGCGCCCGGCGGTGCACCTCACGCGCCTGCGCCCCGACGACGCCGAGGCGGTGCTCGGCGCCGTCGCGCCCGAGGTGCTGCTCGTCGACGCCGGCGCCGCGGTGCTCGGCCCGTGGGCGCACCTCGGCACCTTCGCTGCGCCGGAGCGGGACCGTACGCTGCTCGCCCTCCTCCGCGCGGCCTCGGCAGGCGGCGCGACCACCGTGCTGTGGGCCTCGACCGGCTGGGACGAGCTCGCGCCGCTGTTCGACCGCGTCGTCGCCAGCGAGGACCCCGCGGAGCTCCTGGCCGTGCTCGAGCAGGCGGCGTCGTGAGGCGGCAGGGCCTGCGCGCGGTCGTCCGCGACGCGCCGCAGCAGCTGACGGCAGCGCTGCAGGCGTGCGGCGTCGAGCTGGTGGAGCAGGTGGCGGACGCCGACCTCGTCCTGAGCCCCCGCGCGCTCGAGGGCAGCGAGGGCAGGCTGTGGCTGCTGGCGAGCGACCTGCCCGGTCCGCTCGAGCTGCTCGCTGCCCCGCCAGGGCACGTCGCGGCCGCGGCGGCCCATGCCCGCTGGGTCGTCTCGCCCGACGAGCGCACCCGCGGCCTGCTCGACGCGGGTGTCCCGGACGCGGCCAAGCGCGGCGTCGTCCTGCCGTGGGACGCGCCCGCCGAGGTGCTGCAGACCGCCGTCGAGGCGCTGCTCGCGCGCAGCTTCCCCGCCCACCAGGGCGCGGGAGGGCGCCGCAAGCTGGTCGTCGCCGGCCACGCGCTGCACTTCCTCGACGCCCTGCTGGAGGACTGGCGCTCGGACCCGGCGCTCGAGGTGCGGGTCGACTCCGTCCCGTCGTTCGCCCGCCACGACCAGGAGGTCAGCCGCGCGCTGGCCGAGTGGGCCGACGTGGTGGTGTGCGAGTGGGCGAGCCCGGTGGCCGCGTTCTACAGCACCCACAAGCGGTCCGGCAGCCGGCTGGTCGTGCGGCTGCACCGCGCCGAGCTCTACTCCGAGTGGTGGAAGGCGATCGACATCGACGCCGTCGACGCCGTGGTCTGCGTGAGCGGGCACTACGCCCGGCTCACCCGCGAGACCACCGGCTGGCCGGCCGAGAAGGTCACGGTCGTGCCCAACTACGTCGACGCGACGGTGCTCGCCCGGCACAAGCTGCCCGGCGCCGAGTTCGCGCTCGGGCTCATGGGCGCGGTGCCCCGCCGCAAGCGGCTCGACCTCGCGCTCGACGTCGTCGAGCGCCTGCGGAGCCGGGACCCCCGCTTCACCCTGTTCGTGAAGTCGCGGCCGGTGTGGGACGTGCCCTACGCCTGGCGCGACGAGCAGGAGCGGGCGGCGTTCGACGCGGCGCTCCACCGCGTACGCCGCAGCCCGCTGCTCGCTGACGGCGTCGTCTTCGACGCCTACGGCAGCGACGTGGGCGCGTGGCTGCGCAAGATCGGCTGGATGCTCTCGACCAGCGACGACGAGAGCTTCCACCTGGCGCCGGCCGAGACGATGGCCAGCGGCGGGGTGCCGGTGCTGCGCGACTGGGCGGGCGTCGAGACGATCTACGACCCGCGCTGGGTGCAGGGCGACCCCGACGCGATGGCGCGCACCATCGCCGACGCCGTCGAGGCCGGCACCTGGCCCCAGCTGGCCGCCGAGGCGCAGGGCCAGGCGCTCGCCCGCTTCGACGTGCGGGTGGTCGCGGCCGAGTTCGCGCGGCTCATCAGCGGCTGAGCTGCCCCGTCGCCGAGAGGTGGGCGACGGTGGCCTCGCCGCCGACGCTCACCGCGACGTCCCAGCCGCCGGCCGGGCTCGCAACCGCCGAGGTCTCGACGGCAGCACCCGCAGCCGCCGGCACCACGGCGGTGAGGATCGTCGCCCGCGCGCCGGTGGCCGCGACGTCGACCGTGCTCACCTTCTCGTGGACGTAGAACTCCGGCGAGATCCAGCCCTGCAGCGGCTTGGTCGAGCCGCGGGTGATCGTGACGCGGGGGGCCGCGGCGCCCGGCAGCACGATCGGCACGACCGAGACCTGCGTGTCGCCGCTCACCGCGCTGGCCCGCCCGCCGGCCACCGTCGCCGCGAACTGCGGGCCCAGGTGCCAGAGCTGGTCGTACCGGTGGCGGGTCGCCGAGGTCAGCGTGTCAGCGACGAGCATCACGTCCTGCTGCGGCGGGAGGACCGCGAGCACGCTGCGCTGGCGGGTCACGCCCGCGTAGGCGGTGTCGGAGACGGTGTAGGCGTCGCCCGCGTCGGACTGCACGCTCGAGGTGAGCTTCGTCGCGGCGAGCCGGTCGAACGGCGCGGTCGCGGTGACGACGTTGTGGGCCTGCGGCGAGAGGATGTAGTCGCGGTAGGCGCCCTTGGCGTAGCCCGGGTGCCCGCCGTCGGCGAGCACCTGCTTCCCGCGCGCCCAGTAGGTCACCGAGGTGTGGTCGTCGTGGCCGTGGAAGATGCGGCCCTTGCCGAAGCGCAGCGAGTAGAACGACTCCTGCGCGAACGGCCGGTCGACGCCCCAGCCGCTGCGCCCGAAGACGTAGCCGCCGATGCTGCCGTTGTAGACCCCGACGCGCTGCGTGGGCACCGGCCCCGAGGCGCCCTGCGTCGCCGCGTACTCCGCGACCGTGCCGTAGATCGGGCGGCTGACGGCCTCGGTGTCGCCGAGCTGCTCCTGCCTGCCGTCGGGCCGGTGAGAGGCGGCGATGAACTCGACGGCCTTCTGGAGGCGGGTCGAGACGCCGGTCTGCGAGAGCCCGCCGCAGCTGTTGAGGCGGTCGAGCGTCTTGGTCCAGAGCCCGAAGTTGTAGGCGCTGTAGCCGGGGGCCTGCTCGTTGTCGACGCCCTGGGCGTCGTAGACCAGCGCGGCGTGCTTGTCGATGCGCCGGACCGCGACGGAGTACCAGTCGCGCCGCCCGAGGGCGCAGGCCGCACCGAGCACGCCCAGGCTCTGGTCGAGCCCGATGTTGTTGGCGCCCTTCCAACGCGGCCAGCGGGCCGGCGGCTTCCAGGTCTTGTAGACGAAGGTCTCGCGGTCCGAGACCGGCGAGGTGGTGCGGCCGACGAAGAACTTCACGTGCCGGGCGATGGCGGTGTCGAGCCACGGCTGGCCGCCGACCTTCTCGCGCAGGCAGAGCAGGAACTGCAGGCGGTGCGCTGCACCGGAGACCGGGGCCTGGGCGGCGCTGCGCGGGTCGGTCTGCTCCCAGCGCGGGTTGTCGCGGATCCAGTCCTGGGTCACGAGGGCGGCGCGGGCGTACTGCGCCTGCTTCTGCTCGGCGGTGTACGCGTGACCGTGCGGCCCGACGCCGGGCGCGTTGTCGTGCGTGGCGGAGAGCAGCGGGCCGAGCCACTTGAGCGAGGCGAGCCAGGTCTGGCCGGAGACGCCCAGCGCCGGCTGGCGCCAGGTGATGTCGCCGTGGCCGTTGCCGACCTTGCGCGCGGGCAGGCCCGGCGCCTTGAAGCGGTCGGCCATGACGAAGGAGACGATGTCGGCCTTGGCGCTGCCGAGGATCTTGGGGTTGTCGAGCCCGGAGAAGCCGGTGCACGCGAAGGTGCCCAGCGCGGAGCTCGCGACGGCGGCGGAGGCGGGGGAGGAGGTCGCGGGGACGACCAGGGAGGCGACCCCGAGCAGGGGCGCGAGAGCGGCGACGGCACGGCGGAG
Source organism: Motilibacter peucedani (assembly GCF_003634695.1). Lineage (NCBI taxonomy): Bacteria > Bacillati > Actinomycetota > Actinomycetes > Motilibacterales > Motilibacteraceae > Motilibacter > Motilibacter peucedani. The sequence goes on along the minus strand of NZ_RBWV01000014.1, from coordinate 248,595 downwards.
GGGGCGTCTCACCCGTCCATCTTCGGTGCTCCGGCGGGGTCGGTTGAGCCGGAAGGGTGACGGCTGCGTCACACGGCTCGGATAGCCTGTCGCGTCCGCCCGTGTCGCCTGGTCTGGAGCGCTCTGAAGTGAAGGTCTGCGTCGTCGCACTCGGCAAGATCGGCCTGCCCCTCGCCGTGCAGTTCGCGTCCAAGGGCCACACCGTGGTCGGGGCCGACGTCAGCACCCGCGCGGTCGAGCTGGTCAACGCCGGCCAGGAGCCGTTCCCCGGCGAGGCGTTCCTCGCCGAGAAGCTGAAGGCCGCGGTCGACGCGGGCCTCCTGCGCGCGACCACCGACACGGCCGCCGCCGTTGCGGAGAGCGAGGCGGTCGTCGTCGTCGTGCCGCTGTTCGTCGACGCCGAGGGCGTCCCCGACTTCGGCTGGATGGACGACGCGACCCAGTCCATCGCCCGCGGGCTCAAGCCCGGGACCCTGGTGTCCTACGAGACGACGCTGCCGGTCGGCACCACCCGCACCCGGTTCGCCCCGATGCTCGAGGAGGGCTCGGGCCTGGTGGCCGACGGCTCGGCCGCGGGCTTCTCGCTCGTCTTCAGCCCCGAGCGGGTGCTCACCGGGCGGGTCTTCCAGGACCTGCGCCGCTACCCCAAGCTGGTCGGCGGCATCGACGAGGCGAGCGCCGCGCGGGGGGTGGCGTTCTACGAGGCCGTGCTCGACTTCGACGAGCGGCCCGACCTCGCCACGCCGAACGGCGTCTGGGACCTCGGCTCGTCCGAGGCCTCCGAGCTCGCCAAGCTGGCCGAGACCACCTACCGCGACGTCAACATCGGGCTGGCCAACCAGTTCGCGCGCTTCGCCGGCGACAACGGCATCGACGTCATGAAGGTCATCGAGGCCTCGAACTCCCAGCCCTACAGCCACATCCACTCGCCGGGCATCGCCGTCGGCGGGCACTGCATCCCGATCTACCCGCGCATGTACCTCTGGAACGACCCGGCCGCCACGGTCGTGCGCGCGGCCCGCGAGGCCAACGCCGGCATGCCCGACTACGCGGTCGCGCTGCTCGAGGGCGCCTACGGCGAGCTGACCGGCGCCCGCGTCGCGGTGCTGGGGGCTGCGTACCGCGGCGGGGTCAAGGAGACCGCCTTCAGCGGCGTCTTCCCGACCGTCGCCGCGCTCGAGGCGCGCGGGGCGCAGGTCTCGGTGCAGGACCCGATGTACACCGACGAGGAGCTCGAGGGGCTCGGCTTCACCGCCTACCACTTCGGCGAGCCGGTCGACGCGGCGGTCGTGCAGGCCGACCACGCCGACTACCGCACGATCGGCTCGGACGACCTGCCCGGCGTCACGGTGCTGGTCGACGGGCGCCGGGTCACCGACGCCGCACGCTTCCCCGGCGTCGCACGGCGGGTCATCGGCGCCAGCTAGCGACCGGCGCCGGCTGGAAGAGGGGTGCTGGCCACACCCCCGACGGCAAGCCAGCACCGTGGGCGCGGGCCGCGTCCCTCGGCAGAGTTCGAGCACCGACCTCGAACCTCACCGAAGGACACTCCCGATGGACCTCCGCCTCGCCCTCGGCGCGACCGTGGGCACGCTGACGCTGCTCACGGCGGCGCCCGCGTACGCCGCCACGCCCTCCGCGCCGACACCTTCCTCGACGACCCCGGCCACCTGCCAGGGCAAGACCGTCACCATCCTCGGCACCGCCGCGGGCGAGACGATCACCGGCACCGCCGGGAACGACGTCATCGACGCCGGCGCCGGCGACGACGTGATCGACGCGCTCGGCGGCAACGACACGATCTGCGGGGGTGACGGCAAGGACACCGTCTCCTACAGCGGCGCGCCCGGAGCGGTGACCGCGAACCTCGCCACCGGCACGGCCACCGGCTACGGCACCGACACGCTCTCGACGGTCGAGAACCTCACCGGCAGCACCTACGCCGACACGCTGACCGGGGACGGCTACAGCAACGTGCTCAAGGGCGGCTCCGGCAACGACAGGATCGACGGCGCCGGCGGCTACGACACCTGCGACGCCTACACCGGCACCGACTCGATGAACGCCTGCGAGGACGTGAAGGCCGGCACCGAGGCCTCCGGCGCGCTCGACACCGCGACGTTCTCGATGGGCTCGGGCACCGCGTTCTTCATGGACAACCTCAACACCTCGACGACCACGACCCAGAAGCTCACGTGGACGATGAAGAACGGCACCGCGGTGCAGATCCCGGCCGGCACGCCCGTCGGAGCGAACAACGCCGGGCCGTTCACGGGCATCGGCGGCACCTACACCGTGACGATGAGCGGCTCGGTCGCCGGCACCCACCACTTCCGCGTCGTGCAGCCCAAGACCCAGACCTTCACCTACGCGGTCGGCACCACGGTCTCGGCCGACAAGCCCACGACGGGCCAGGGCCGCATCGAGGGCCCCCAGGACACCGACGTCTACACCTTCACCGGCAAGGCCGGCGAGAAGACCTTCTTCGACGTCGTCTCCGACACCACCGGCGGCTGGGCCCAGGCCACGCTCACCTCGCCCACGGGCACCCAGCTCTTCAGCCGCTACCTCTCCGACTACGGCGCTGTCGTGCTGCCGACAGCGGGCACCTACACCCTCAAGGTGCACTCGCCGGCGGGCGACGACCACACCGGCACCTACGGCTTCCGGATCGTCGACGTCCCGGCGGCGCAGAAGTTCGCCTACTCGCTCGGCTCGACGATCTCCAACGGCGTGCCGGGCGCCGGTGCCGGCAACCTCGAGGCCATCGGCTCGGAGGACGACTACACCTTCACCGGCACGGCCGGCCAGCAGGTCTACCTCGACGCGCTGACCGACGGGACCGCCGGCTACGCCCGCGCCGTCCTCGCCGCCCCCTCCGGCGCGACGGTGTTCGACCGCTACATCGGCAGCGACAGCCCGGTCGTCACGCTGCCGGCAGCGGGCACGTACACGCTCAAGGTCCTGACGAGCGCGAGCGACAGCCACACGGGCACCTACAGCCTGGCGCTGCGCCCGGCCGTCTCGGCGCCGCAGGTCTTCGCCTACACCCTCGGGCGCACCGTCTCGAAGGACGAGCCGGCCACCGGCGCGGGCAACCTCGAGGGCGTCGGCTCCGAGGACGACTACACCTTCTCGGGCACCGCGGGCGACGTGCTCTTCTACGACGTGCTCGCCGACGCCACGCAGGGGTACGCGACGGTCACCCTCGTCGACCCCAAGGGCACGACGGTCTACACCGGCTGGAGCTACACCGACCGCGGCGGCATCACGCTGCCCACGACCGGCGGCTACACGCTGAAGGTCAAGACGAGCGACACGGTGCACCTGGGCACCTACAGCTTCCGGCTGCTCAAGGTCGCCGCGCCGCAGAAGTTCTCGATCTCCGTCGGCCAGTCGGTCTCCAACGGCGTGCCGGCCGCCGGTGCAGGCAACCTCGAGGGCGTGGGCTCCGCCGACGTCTACACCTTCACGGGCACGGCCGGGACGGCGCTGAAGTACCACATGACCAGCGACGCGACCTCCGACTACGGCTACGCGACGCTCAGGGCGCCCGACGGCAGCACCGTGCTCGGCACCTACATCGGCACCGACAGCAGCGTGAAGCCCCTGCCGGTCACCGGCACCTACACGCTGACCGTCGCGGCCGGCACCAACGACACCCACACCGGCACCTACGGGTTCGTCCTGCAGAAGAGCTAGCACGGCAGGATGGCCGTCATGGACCTCCAGCTGCGCGGCAGACGGGCGATCGTGACGGGCGGCAGCAGGGGGATCGGGCTCGCAGTGGCCAGGTCCCTCGCTGCCGAGGGTGCCGACGTCGCCCTGGTGGCGCGCGACCCCCACCGGCTGGAGCAGGCGGCCGAGGCGGTGGGCGCCAGCGGCGTACGCGTGCTGGCGCTCTCCGCCGACACCACCGACCCCGCGGCCGTGGAGCGCATGGTCGCGACGGTCGTCGAGCGGTGGGGCGGCGTCGACGTCCTGGTCAACGCGGCGGCCCGCCCGGCCTCCGCCGGCGCACCGACCACCCTCGCGGCGACGACCGACGAGGCGCTGCTCACCGAGCTCGACACCAAGGTCCTCGGCTACCTGCGGTGCGCGCGGGCGGTCGCGCCCCACATGGTCGCCGCCGGCTGGGGGCGGATCGTCAACGTCAGCGGGCTCAACGCCCGCTCCACGGGCTCGATCGCCGGCTCGATCCGCAACGTCGCGGTCGCCGCCATGACCAAGAACCTGGCCGACGAGCTCGGCCCCTCGGGCGTCAACGTCACCGTCGTGCACCCAGGCCGCACGGTCACCGAGCGGACGCCCGTGCCGCCGCCGCCGGTCAGCACGAGCATCGGGCGCATGGTCACCGCCGACGAGGTCGCCGCCGTCGTGACCTTCCTCGCCTCGCCGCTCAGCGTCGCGGTCACCGGCGACGCGGTCGCCGTCGGGGGCGGCACCCCGGGCGCGATCTACTACTGACGTGCTCCACCTGCGCATCGTCAGCCCGGCCGACCGCACGGACGCCGTGGTGGCGGCCCTGCGCGCCGCGACCGGCGCGACCAACGTGACGCTGACCCGCGGTGCCGCCCTCGAGCCGCCCGGCGACCTCGTGCAGGCCGACGTCGCGAGGGAGGCCGCCGACGCGGTGCTCGACGCGCTGTGCACGCCCGCGCTGCTCCGGGCCGGCTCGATCACCCTCGGCTCGGTCGACACCGCCCTCGGCGCCGGTGTCGAGCGCGCGCGGGACGAGGCGCCGGGCGAGGAGAGCGACGCGCTGGTCTGGGAGCAGCTCTCCGCCACGACCGGCGAGGAGTCGACCCTCTCGGTGACGTTCCTGGTCTTCCTCGTCGTCGCCACCCTGATCGCGGCCGTCGGGCTCCTGACCGACAGCCAGGTGCTCATCGTGGGCGCCATGGTGCTGGGGCCGGAGTTCGGGCCGCTGGCCGGGGTCGCGGTCGCTGCGGTGCGCCGCGAGTGGCGCAGTGCGTGGCTCTCGATGCGTGCCCTGCTCGTCGGGTTCCCCGTCGCGGTGGCCGTGACGGCGCTGGGCGTGGCGCTGCTCGACGCCGCCGGGCAGGTGCCGGACGCCTACGTGCAGGGCCACCGCCCGCTGACCTCGTTCGTGTCCGACCCCGACGTCTTCAGCGTCGTCGTGGCCCTGCTGGCGGGCGTGGCAGGCACGATCTCGCTCACCGCGGCGAAGGCGAGCACGCTGGTCGGCGTCTTCATCAGCGTCACGACCGTGCCGGCCGCGGCCGAGGTCGCTGCGGCCCTGGTCACCGGCCAGGGCGCGCAGGCCCGCGGTGCGTGCGTGCAGCTCGCGGTCAACCTCGCCTGCATCGTGCTCGCCGCGGTGGTGACGCTGCTCGTGCAGGAGGCGGCCTGGGGCTGGGTCAGCCGCGCAGGGAGAAGCGAGCCAGCAGGTCGCGCGCCTGCTCCGCGGTCCGCGAGTCGCAGAGCACCTCGTAGCTCTTCGCGACCACCTGGGAGTTCGAGGTGAAGTCGCGGCGCCCGCCGGTCGCCGCGTAGCCCGACGCACCGAAGACCGCGCCGAACACCACGCCGTAGAGCACGCCGCCCAGCAGGGCGGCCAGGACGTTGGTGCCGCTGTCGAACGAGCCGAGCAGCAGGCCGACCAGGGCGCCGAACCACGCGCCGGTCGCGGCGCCCGCCATCGCGGCCCGCCCGAGGGTGAGCCGGCCGGTGACGCGCTCGACCATCTGCAGGTCGCTGCCCACGATCGTCACGCCCTCGACGGCGAACTTCTCGTCGGCGAGGTGGTCGACGGCCCGCTGCGCCTCGGCGTAGGTGGCGAAGGTCGCGACGTGCAGGCCGCTCGGGGGAGTGGGGACGGTGTACGGAGTGCGAGCCATGCACCGACTGTACGGACCGGCGGGCGCGGCGACGAGGCTACGAGGCCTTGCAGCCGTCGGAGAGCGCGGTGCGCAGCACCAGCGGGCTGCTGCTGGGCTTCGGCGTGCTGGTCGCCCGCGCCACCCTGACCTCGGTGGTGCCGGCGTAGTCGCTGCCGACGACCAGCTCGAGGGTCCGGCTGAGCTCGGGAGCCTTCTCCTGGACCGAGCCGGGCACGCTCGAGCTCAGCGTCCTGGCCGACTGGTCGTAGGCCGGGTCGTAGCGCACCGTCGTCTGCGTCACGCTGCTGTCGTCGCCCACGGTGGTGGCGACGACCTGGAACCCCTGCAGCCGCAGGTCGGCCGCCACCTGCTCGGCGTGCGCCTGCGACCCGGTGCCGTCGACGACCCGCACCCGCACCGCCGACGGGGCCGTCCTGACCACGGGCAGCGGAGTGCTGGAGGGGGTCGGCGTCGGCGTGGCCGTGGCGCTGCGGTGGCGCTTGACGCCCGGCAGGTCGCGGTCGTCGGCGATGGCTCCCCAGACGGTGTCGGCCTGCGAGGTCCAGACCAGCCGGTTCTTGTCCTGCGGCCAGGGCATCGTCGGGATGGTGGTGAAGACGATGTTGCTGAGCCCGATGCCGGCGACGTCCTGGCCGAGGCTGCGCAGCGTGCCGATCTTCATGTCGGACTGCAGCGACGAGGTCGCGGCGTCGAGGAAGCGCAGCAGCCGGTCGGGTCGGGTCAGGCCCTGCTTGAGCGCCTTGCGGATCATCGCGGCGATGAAGTACTGCTGGCGCTCGGTGCGCCCGACGTCGGTGCCGTCGCCGAGCCGGTAGCGCGCCCGCACGTAGTCGAGCGCCTCCTTGCCCTTGATCGTGTTGCGCCCGGCGCGCAGGTGGATGTTGTGCGTGTCGTCGTCGAGGGACTGCGGCACGCACACCTCGACCCCGTGCAGCGCGCTGACCATGGCGTTGAAGCCGTGGAAGTCGACGACGACGTAGTGCTCGATGCGGATGCCGGTGGCCTTCTCGAAGGTCTTCACGGTGCAGGCGGCGCCGCCGATCGTGTAGGCCTCGTTGAACATGTGCAGGTTGGTGCCGGTGTGGTAGTTCTTCCCGGTCGTCGTCGAGATGCAGTCGGGGATCTGCACCATCGAGTCGCGCGGCACGCTGATGCCGTAGGCCGCCTGCCGGTCGGCCGAGATGTGCAGCAGGATCGTGGTGTCGGAGCGGCCGTCCTGCTCGTCGCCGCCGACGAAGCCGTTGTCGCCGGCCCGGGTGTCCGAGCCCATCACCAAGATGTCGATGGGCGCGCCGGTGTGGCTCTTGCCGCTCTCGGCCGCGGTCACCGAGGGCTTGTTCTGCGGACGCTCGCTCTCGGGGCCCAGCTTGTCGGCGATCTGCACCTGGTGGATGTTGTCGCCGAGACGCTTGTAGTAGATCGCCGCAGCGCCCCCGGCGCTCACCGCGAGCAGGGCGAGGGCGCTGGTGAGGGCCACGAGCGCCCGCTTCCACGCCGCCTTCGCCCGCGCGTGCCGCGCGTAGGGGCGGCGGAACTCCGAACGGCGCACGTGGGTCCTTCTCCTCGGGGGGGTCCAGGGTATCGACGTGCGGCGCGTGCGCCCCGTTCCCGCCCCCGACCCTCCCGGACTGAACCGATCCGCCCGTTCTGGGGCTCCTGTTACTAGAGTGACTCGGCGAGTGTGCCCGCCCGCTGCCCCGACGCAAGGACAACCGTGCGCCCCACCACAGCCCTGCTGGCCGTCGGCATCCTGCCGGCGGCCCTCGCCCTGCCGGTCGTGACGCGCGCGGCCCCGTCGCCGCACGCGGTCGCCCCGCGCGTGAGCTCGGTCGCCCTGTCGGGCGTCGAGGCGCGCGGGCTCGCGTCGGTCTCGGGCGCCCACCGGCCGGTGCTGCTCTCGGCGCAGACGCCCACGACGCGCTTCGACCTGGTGGCCGTCACCTGGGCCGCCGGCTCGCAGGCGCGCGACACCGCGGTGCAGGTGCGCGTGCGCCAGCACGGCGCGTGGACCGCGTGGGAGGCGCTGGGCCAGGACGACGACGGTCCCGACGCCTCGAGCGCCGACGCCCGGGCGCAGGCGAGCGGCGAGCGGGCCGGCTCCGAGTCGCTGCTCGTCGACGGCGCCGACGCGCTGCAGGTGCGCGTCGACGGCGCCCACGCGCCGCGCGCGGTGCGCGCCGAGCTGGTCGACGGCGGCCGCTCGAAGGCCGACGCGGCCCTGCCCGAGCTCGGCGCGTCGCGCGCCGCCTCGTCGGCCTCGGCCGACATGGCGCAGCCGACGATCGTCACCCGCGCGCAGTGGGGCGCCGACGAGTCGCTGCGCCACGGAGGCCCCTACTACACCGGCACCCCGAAGGTCGGCTTCATCCACCACACCGCCTCGACCAACGCCTACGGCCCTGGGGACGCGGCGGCCCAGGTGCGGGCGATGTACGCGTACCACACCAAGGTCCACAAGTGGTCCGACATCGGCTACAACTACCTCGTCGACCAGTACGGCACGATCTACGAGGGCCGCGCCGGCGGCATCGACAAGAACGTCCTCGGTGCCCACACCGGCGGCTTCAACAGCGACACCTTCGCGATCTCGGAGCTGGGGAACTTCCAGACCGCCCAGGCGCCCGACGCCATGGTCGAGTCGGTGTCCCAGCTCATGGCGTGGCGGCTGACCCTGGCCCACCGCGACCCCAACTCCATCGCCCACCTGGTCAGCGCGGGCGGCGGCACCTCGAAGTACAAGGCGGGCGTCGGCGTCGACGTGCCGGTCGTCTCGGGCCACCGCGACGTCGGGGCGACCGCGTGCCCCGGGGCGAACCTCTACGCCAAGCTGCCCGCCATCCGTGCGCGGGTCAGCCAGCTCATGGGCCCGATGATCTTCGACCCGGTGGTCAGCCCGGGCAAGGTCGGGGTGGGAGCCGACGGCCGAGCGGTCCCTGGTCAGGTCGCCGTCTCGGCCCGCACCTCCGACCCGCAGAGCTGGACGCTGCAGGTCCGCGACCCCTCCGGCGCGGTCGTCGCGAGCTCGAGCGGCGCGACGACCCCGGACTCGCTGGCGCTGACGGCCACGTGGGACCTGCGGGTCGGCGGCCAGCAGGCGCCGCCGGCGACCTACGCCCTCACCCTCGCCAGCACCAGCCCGGCCGGGGCGGTGCGCTCCTACGACACCACGGTCACCGTCGGGTCGGCGGCGCTGACGCCCACGGGCGCGGTGACCCCCGCGCCGCCGAGCGTGCCCGCGGTGCCGGAGCCGCCGCAGCTCTCGGTCGTCTACACCTCGCCCGGCAAGCGGACGCAGAGCGGCCGCGCCTGGAGCACGACCTGCGTCGACTACCACTCGACGCACCGGTGCGCGGCGTCCTCGATGTCGAGCGCCTACGTGCGGGACGCGAAGACCCACAAGGTGCGCCACGTCACGGCGATGATGTTCACGGGCTACGGCTACAGCCAGCCGTGGACGAGCGCCTGGGACGCCAACCCCTACGCGACCACCGGCATGAAGACGATCGACGGCCGGCTCTGGCTGGTCGCCTGCAACGTGCCGAGCGGGCCCCGGATCTGCACCGTGCAGGTGCGCACCACCGTGTGGGAGCGCGTGGTGGTGCACCATGCAGGGGCGAAGGACACCGTCCGCTTCCGCCAGCACGAGCGCTGGAAGCCCAACCGCGTCTACCGGCTCTTCGTCAACAAGTAGCACCCCTCCACCGTCGGAAGGTCCCCTCGTGCGACTGCGCAGACCAGCCCTGAGCCTCCTCTCGGCCACCCTGGTGGCCCTGCCCGTGACGGCGGCGGTCTCCGCCGGCCCCGCCGACGCCAAGGCCACCGCCCCGGTCGCCACGACCGCCACCCTGACCGGCGCGGGCTTCGGCCACGGTGTCGGCATGAGCCAGTACGGCGCCCGCGGGCAGGCGCTCGAGGGCCGCACCGGCGAGCAGATCGCCGCCTACTACTACACCGGCGCCACGGTGGCGCCGGTCAACGACAGCGGCGACGTGCGCGTCAACACCTCGCACTCGGTGCCGAGCGTGGAGCTGAGCGCCCACAGCGCCGGCGTCCCCGGCGGCTACTGGCGGCTCACCGTCGACGACAAGGACCCGATCTACCTCGGGCTGTCCGACAAGGCCACCGTCAAGGGCGTCGAGGGCCACCTCACGCTGCACGTCACGCGGCAGAAGGGCGACGCCACCGACGTCACGGGCGGCTCGGTCCACGTCGAGTGGGCGGGCTCGCGGGGCATGGCCGACAAGCCGGCGACCGTGCTGGTCAGCAACGGCGACCAGCTGCGCCACGGCGACGTGCGCATCACCCCGAGCAAGGACTGGGGCGGCTCGTCCGGCCGCCTCGAGGTCGTCAACACCCTCGTGCTGCACGACGAGTACCTCTTCGGCCTGGCCGAGGTGCCGTCGTCCTGGCCGCTGCAGGCGCTGCGCGCCCAGGTCATCGCCGCCCGCTCCTACGCGGTGCACGCCGTGCAGGCCCACCCCCAGGGGATCCGGTCGTGCGGCGGGTGCCAGCTCTACGACACCGACGACAGCCAGGTCTTCCGCGGCTGGAAGAAGGAGGCCGAGGTCATCGGCGGCGTCGACTACGGCGCCCTGTGGCGCCAGGCCGTGCAGTCGACCGACACCGACGCCAGCAACGGGCTCGTCGCCACGGTCGGCGGGGCGCCCATCAACGCGTACTTCTTCTCCTCGAGCGGCGGACGCACCCGCAACTCCGAGGACGTGTGGAGCTCGGTCGTGAGCTACGCGCGCTCGGTCGACGACCACTGGTCGCTCGACGCGAACAACAACCCCTACGCCAGCTGGACGGTGCAGGTGCCGGCCTCGCAGGTGGCGGGCGCGTTCGGCCTCGGGTCGCTGGCCTCGCTGGCGGTCACCGTGCGCGACGTGTCGGGGGCCGCGACGCAGGTGCAGGCGGTCGACGGCGACGGCAACGTACGCACCATCACCGGCGAGGACTTCCGCCGCAAGCTCGGCCTGCGCTCCTCGTGGGTGCGCACGACCACGCTCGACGTGACCCCGCCCGTGGCCGACCCGCCCACCCTCTCGATCGTCTACCGCGAGGCGGGCCCGCACACGCTGCGCGGGCGCAACTGGACCACGAGCTGCACCACCCACCAGGGCACCCTGCGCTGCGTGGCGCAGCCGTTCGGCACCTACTACGTCGCGAACCCCAAGGTCCGCGGCGGCGTCATCCGCAAGTCCGGCTTCCAGGCGGCGGCCACGGCCTACACCGCCAAGGCGACGCCGATGTGGGACACCAACGCCTACGCGCACCCCGGCACGTTCACCGACTCCGCCGGCCGCGCCTGGACGGTCACCTGCACCGCGCCCGTCGGCGGCCCGCGGCTGTGCGTCTCGACCGTCCACGCCAAGGTGCTGGCGGCCGTCAAGAGCCGCGGCAGGTACCACCTCGTGCGCAAGGACATGGACCTCGTCCGGCGCTACGTGCGGCTGACGAACTAGCGCCCCGCGGCGAGGGTGTGCATTATGTGACTGGTGTGGTTAAAGATGCGGGAGCGACACGCCGAAATCTTCGGTGTGTCGCACTCCTCACTCCGGTCCGTGCTCGCCCTCGCCGTGCTGGCGGGTGCGTTGCTCGCGCCCTCAGCGGCCCGGGCCGAGGCCGCGCCGACGCCCACCCCGACGTCTGCACCCACCCCGACGCCTGCACCCACCCCGACCGAGGTGCTGCCGCCGCGGCCCACGCCGGCCACGCCGCAGTTCCCGGAGTGGATCGACGACCTCGCGAGCTACGACGAGCAGCGCACCTGCCTGTCGGAGGCGCAGCCGGGGACGCTCGGGCTCGCTGAGCTGATCAAGGCGACCTACCCCTCGATCCGCACCATCGGCACCACCCGCGGCTGCAAGGTCGGCGGCGTCTCCGAGCACAAGGAGGGCCGCGCCCTCGACGTGATGATCGACGGCACGACCCTCGACGGGCGCGCCACCGCCGCGGCGTTCCTCGGCTGGCTCACCGCCGACGACGCCTACGGCAACACCGCGGCGATGGCCCGGCGCCTGGGCGTGATGTACGTCATCTGGAACCGGCAGATCTGGCGCGCCTACCGGCCCGAGGCCGGCTGGCTGCCCTACAGCGGTGCCGAGTCGCACACCGACCACATCCACATCAGCCTCTCCTGGGCCGGTGCGGAGAAGCGGACGACGTGGTGGTCGCTCGACCCGATGACGACGCCGGGCATCCACCTGCTCGACGGCACCTGGTGGAACGTCGACTGCACCTACGGCGCGCCGCCGAAGGCGCGCTGCACCGCTGACGTGAAGACCCAGCGGGCGACCTACGACAAGGCCACCCGGCGCTACAGCATGCAGACGGTCTGGAGCCGGAACCGTACGACGGTGCTCGACGCCGTCTCGCCGGCCTGGGACGCGAGCCCGCTGACGCACTCGGGCGAGTTCACCGCCGCCAACGGGCGGCGCTGGAAGGTCACCTGCTCGGCGGAGGCGCCGGCACCGCGTACGTGCCAGACGTTCGTCTGGTCCTCGCTGGTCGTGCCGGTGAAGTCCGTCACGACGGCCGGCGCGACCGCCAAGAAGACGCGCTCGCAGTCGCTGACGCGCTACGTGCGCCAGTCGCAGTACGTGCTGAACAGCGAGCTGCGGCTCAGCGGAGCGGCCGCGACGCGTTGAACTCGCGCAGCGTCCAGCGGTCGAGGCGGGCGACGGCGGTGCGGACCAGCGAGCGCAGCTCGCGGGCGTCGGCGGGGGGCAGGGGAAGCATGGGCTCTCCTCGGTGGTGGACGTCGTAGCGGGGCGTCGTTGACCGCGGGTGCCCTTCCACGTTAGCCGATCTCCAGCAGGGGCAGACCGGAGTGGTTGCCGGGGGAACGTTCTGCTCCCGGCCGGTCTGGAGGTCGACATGAAGGCACTGGTCTACAAGGGTGCGCGCAGCGTGGCGGTCGAGGAGGTCCCCGACGCCCGCGTCCAGGAGCCCACCGACGCGGTCGTGCGGCTGACGACGTCGAACATCTGCGGCTCCGACCTGCACATGTACGAAGGTCGCACCTCCGTCGAGGAGGGCAAGGTCCTCGGCCACGAGAACATGGGCATCGTCGAGGAGGTCGGCCCGGGCGTCACCTTCGTCAAGGTCGGCGACCGCGTCTCGGTGCCGTTCAACATCGCGTGCGGCTCGTGCCGCAACTGCACCACGGGCTGGAGCTCGTTCTGCACGAGGACGAACCCGACCGAGGGCATGGACGGCGCGGCCTACGGCTACGCCAACATGGGCCCCTACGACGGCGGCCAGGCCGAGCTGCTGCGCGTCCCGCACGCCGACTTCAACCTGCTCCAGCTGCCCAAGGGCACCGAGCACGAGAACGACTTCACCATGCTCTCGGACATCTTCCCGACCGGGTGGCACGGCGTGGTCCTCTCCGGCATGCAGCCGGGCGACCGCGTCGCGGTGTTCGGCGGCGGCCCCGTCGGCCTGATGGCGGCGCACAGCGCCTTCCTGCAGGGCGCGTCGGAGGTCTACGTCGTCGACAAGGCGCCCGACCGGCTGCGGCTGGCCGAGTCCATCGGCGCCGTGGGCGTCGACTTCTCGGCGGGCGACCCGGTCGAGCAGATCCTCGAGCGCACCGGCGGCCACGGCGTGGACCGCGGCGTGGAGGCTGTCGGCTTCCAGGCCCACGACGCCTACGGCGAGGAGCACCCCGAGCTGACGCTCGACAACCTGGTCAACGTCGTGCGCACCACGGGCGGCATCGGCGTGGTCGGCGTCTACGTGCCGCAGGACCCGGGGCTCGACGAGCCGGCCAAGGCCGACCGCGTGGGCTGGCAGTACGGCACGTTCTTCACCAAGGGCCAGTCGATGGGCACCGGCCAGGCGCCGGTCAAGCGCTACAACCGCCAGCTGCGCGACCTCATCATCACGGGCCGGGCGACGCCGTCGTTCATCGTGTCGCACGAGGTGCCGCTCGAGCAGGCGCCCGACGCCTACGAGAAGTTCGACGAGCGGGTCGAGGGCTGGACCAAGGTGCTGCTCAAGCCCGCGTCCTAGCTCCTCCTCAGCCGGTGACCCGCTCGGTCTCCCGGCGCCGCTCGAGCAGGGCGGGGTCGGCGTTGCGCACGAGCACCGTCGACCCGCCGCTCGCGAGCGGCACGAGCAGCGCGCTGGACACCGTGTCGACGGTGTCCAGCGCCTCGCTCACGAGCACCCGTGCGCCACTGCCCCGCGCGGCCAGGGCTCCGAGCTCCGCCAGCGACCACGTACGCCCCCCGACCGTCAGCGCCGCGGCGTCCGCAGCGGGCGGTGCGTAGGGCACGAACCGGTCGCCGTGGGCCAGGACCTCGGTGTCGCCGTCGAGCACTCCCGCGGGCAGCGGTGGCGCAGGGGTGGTCGCGGCGACCAGGGCCGGGCGCAGGGACAGCGACACGACGTCGCCGGAGAGCCCCTCCAGCCGGTCCGGCGTCGTGACCACGACGTCGCCGGACAGACCCGGCACGACCTCCATGCCGAGGGCCCACGCGGCCTGCATCCAGACCGCGGCCTGCCAGTGCACCGGCAGGGCGAGCGCGAGCCTCGAGCCGGCCGTCGCGGCGAGCTCGTCCTGCAGCAGGTTGGCCGTCTTCGCCACCCAGTTCTCGAACGTGCGGACGGAGAGCTCGGTGCGCTCGCCGGTCGCGTCGTCGTAGAACGTGAGCAGCGGGCGAGCCGGGTCAGCGGTCAGCGCGGCGCGGAGCAGATCGTTCGGAGTGGCCACGGGCAGCACGGTACGGTGCGGGCCGTGCCGTCCCGTCGTCCCGTGGCCCTGCTGGCCGTGCTCGTCGGGCTCTTCCAGCTGCTGATCGGGCTGGTGGCGTGGCGCTCCTACCGCATCGGGTCCTGGGACCTGACGCTGTTCGACACCATCGTCCGGGCCTACGCGCACTTCCGTGCGCCGATCGAGCCGGCCCTCGGCACGCACCTCGGCGTCGGGCCGGACCTCAACGCCTTCGGCGACCACTTCTCGCCGATCCTCGCGCTGCTGGCGCCGCTCTACTGGGTCTACGCCGACCCGCGCATGCTGATCCTCGCGCAGGCGCTCCTGGTCGCCGTCTCGACCGCGGTCACCTGGCGCATCGCCGAGCGGGCGATGGGGCCCGCCGTCGCGTACGCCGTGGCGCTGGGCTTCGGGCTCGCGTGGCCGCTGCAGGAGGCCTCGCTCACCGGCTTCCACGAGTCGCTGTTCGTGGCGCCGCTGCTGCTGCTCGCGTTCGAGCGGCTGCAGGCGGGCCGGCCGGGGCAGGCGGCGCTGTGGGCGGCGGCGCTGGTGACGGTCAAGGAGGACATGGGCCTGCTGACCGCGTTCTTCGGGCTGCTGCTCGTCGTGCGGCGCGAGCGACGGCTGGGTGCGGCCCTCGCGGTCTTCGGCCTCGCCATGTTCTGGTTCACCTCCTCGGTCGTGGTGCCGCACTACTGGGGGCACGGGTCGCCCGACGGCGACTACTACCGGGCCCTCAAGGACGCGCTGCCCAACCCTGCCGACACCTTCGACGTCGTCCTCCGCCCGGTGCAGAAGGAGCAGACGCTGGGGTGGCTGCTGCTGCCGTGGGCGTTCCTGCCGCTGCTCTCGAGCGCGGTGCTCGTCGTGCTGCCGCAGGTGGGGGAGCGCTTCGCCTCGTCGAACCCCAACCACTGGGGGCTGATGCAGCACTACAACGCCGTGCTGCTGCCCGCGATCGTGGTGGCCGGCGTCGAGACCGCCCGCCGGATGCCGCGGGCCATGCAGGCGGTGTGGGCCGTCTGGGTCGTCGTCGCCGCGGTGTGGCTCACCGGGCGCCACCCGGGGTCGCTGCTCTGGGACGGCGACTCGTGGAAGGTCGACGCGCGCGAGCGGGCGGCCGCCTCCGCGGTGGCCGCCGTGCCGCACGGCGTGACCGTCGAGGCCGACAACGAGATCGGCCCGCACCTCGCGCGCCACGACACCGTGCTCCTGCTCGACCGCACGCCGCGCGACGCCCCCTGGGTCGTCGTCGACACCGGCGTGCCCTCCTTCCCCGTCGACTCGCTCGCGGCGCAGCGCCAGCGCGTGGTCGACCTGGTCGCCCGCGGCTACGCCCTGGTGCTGGACAACGGCCAGTACGCCGTGCTCCACCGCCCGTGAGCGCCGGCGCAGAGCGCGCGGGCCGCCTCCTCGCGGTCGCCTCCACCGCCCCGGCGGCCGCGCTCATGGCGTTCGTCGGGAGCTGCTGGCCGCTGCTCGCCCTCGACGTCTTCCGCCCCTGGAGCGCCGCACTGGTCGGCGGCCCGTGCGCCGTGGTCGCCGCCGTCGTGGTGGGGCGGGCGAGCTCCCGCCGCGCCGTCCCCGCCCACGTCCTCGCCGTCACGCTGGTCCTGGTCGTCAGCGCCGCCTTCGGCGTGCTGGCCGCCGTCTGGTCGTCGGACAACGTGGTGCTGCGTCGCGACCCCGGCTCCTACGCCCTCACCTCGCGCTGGATCGCCGACCACGGCAGCCGTTCGGTGCCGGTCGACTGGGACCGCTTCGGCGGCCGCGACCCCGCGCTCTCGGCGCCCTCGCCCGCCTACTACGGCGGTGGGGACGAGCTCGTGCCGCAGTTCCTCTCCGGCGCGCCGATGACCTTCGCGGTCGGCGACTGGGTGGCCGGCATGCGCGGCCTGCTCGTCGTGCCGGCCGTCCTCGGCGCGCTGGGGATCCTCGCCATGGGCGGGCTGGCCGTCCGGCTGCTCGGCGGGGCGCCCGCCGTGCTCGCCGCGGGCGCGCTGGCCGCTGCCTATCCCGTCCTCCACGCGGCGCGCTCGACCTACAGCGAGCCGCTGGCGATGCTCGCCCTGCTCGGCGGTCTGGCGCTGCTCGTCGACGCGGTGGGCGGCGCACGCTCGGCGGCGTCGGCCCGCACCGCCGCCGTGGCCGGGCTGGTGCTGGGGCTGGCCACGGTCGTACGCCTCGAGGCGCTGCGCGAGGTGGCCCTCGTAGTGCCGGTCGCTGCCGTCCTCGCCGCCCAGCGCCGCCGAGAGGGGGCGGCGCTGGGGCTCGGCCTGCTCGTCGGCACCGCCGTCGGCGTCGCCGACGGGACGCTGCTCGCCGCGCCGTACCTCGAGGAGGTCCGCGACTCCCTCGTCCCGCTCGCCGCCCTGACGGCGCTGCTCGCGGTCCTCGGGGTGGTGGGGGCGCGCTACGCCGTACGTCGCGGTGGCCTCGCCCTCACCCCGCCCGCCGCCGCGGTCGTGCGCTGGGGCTCGACCGCGCTCGTCCTGCTCGTCGCCCTCGGGCTGGCCGTGCGCCCGGCGGTCTCGCGCGGTGCGCAGGACCCCGACGGCCCGGGCGGGCGCACGGTGCGCGCCATGCAGGCGGCGGAGCACCTGGCGCTCGACGGCAGCCGCACCTACGCCGAGCAGACGCCGCACTGGGTCGCCTGGTGGATGGGCTGGCCGGCACTCGCGCTGGCGGTGCTCGGCATCGCGTGGGTCGTGTGGCGACAGCGCCTGCGCGAGACCGCCGTCGTCACGGTGCTGGGCGCGTCGGCGGTGCTCGTCCTGCTCCGCCCCGGCATCACGCCCGACCACCCCTGGGCCGACCGGCGGCTGGTGCCCGCGGTGCTGCCGGTCGTCGCGCTCGGGGCAGCGGCCGGTACGCAGGCGCTGGCCCGCCTCGCGGGCCGGCTCGGTGGTCGGGTGGCTCGCGCGGGGGTGGCCCTGGTGGTCGCGGCGGCGGTGCTGGTCCCCGGGGTGGAGGCGACCCGCCCCCTGTGGCGAGCGGACACCGAGCAGGGCGAGCTGGGGGCGGTGGAGCAGGTGTGCGCGCAGCTGCGCCCGACCGACGTCGCACTGCTGCTCGACCTGCGGGCGCGACGCGAGTGGTCGCAGCCGCTGCGCGGGATCTGCGGAGTGCCAGCCGTGGGCGTGCTCGACCGCTCCGCCCTGCCGCGGCTGGTCGCCCGGGCCCGTGCTGCCGGCTCGACGCCCGTGCTCGTCGCGGCCGGATACCCCGGCCGCATCTCCGCCGCGGGGCTGACGCCGGTGCACGCGGTGCACCTGCTGACCTCCGAGGACGCCCGGCTGCTGGCCACCCGGCCGAAGGCGCTGGTGCGGCTGCCGATCGACCTCTGGCTGGCGCGCGCCTGATTCTGTCCGACGCGTGGTCGACCGGTAGCCTCCACGGCGAGATGAGCACGCACGCCACCGAGACGCCCGCGCCCTACATCACCGTCGTCCTGCCCTGCTACAACGAGCAGGACCACGTGATGCAGGAGATCGAGCGCATCACCTCGGCCCTCGACGCCAGCGGCTACACCTACGAGCTGCTGTGCGTCGACGACGCCTCGACCGACGGTACGCTGCGGGTGCTGCAGGAGGCGCTGCTGCGCTTCCCGCATGTCCGGCTGCTGCCGTTCCGCCGCAACGGCGGCTCGGGCACCGTGCGCCGCATCGGCACGCAGCAGGCTCGCGGCGAGATCGTGGTGTGGACCGACGCCGACCTGACCTACCCCAACGAGCGGATCCCCGAGCTCGTGCGCATGCTCGACGAGGACCCGACGATCGACCAGGTCGTCGGCGCGCGCACCTCGGAGGAGGGCTCGCACAAGGTCCTGCGCGTGCCGGCCAAGCTGCTGATCCGCAAGATCGCCGAGATCCTGTCGAACTCGCGCATCCCCGACCTCAACTCCGGCCTGCGCGCGTTCCGGCGCTCGGTGGCGCTGCCCTACCTGCGGCTGCTGCCTCCCGGCTTCTCGTGCGTCACGACCATCACGCTGGCGTTCCTCTCGAACCAGCACGACATCCAGTACGTCCCGATCGACTACGCGAAGCGGGCCGGCAAGTCGAAGTTCCGGTTCGTGCGCGACGCCTACCGCTACCTGCTCCAGGTGCTGCGCATGGTGATGTACTTCAACCCGCTCAAGGTGCTCATGCCCGTGGCGCTCGCGCTGCTCGCGCTGGCCGTCGTCAAGGGCGGGTTCGACCTCGTGGTGCACCCCGTGCGGCTGGCGAGCAACACCGTGCTGCTGTTCGTCACCGGGCTGATCATCGCCGTGATGGGCCTGCTCGCCGACCTGATCGTGCGCAGCCGCGACGAGTACTGACAACGACTGCGCTCAGCGCAGGGCTGTGGGCTGCGGCGGGATGGGGACGCGGTAGGTCCGGCCGAGCGGTGTGCGGTGGACCAGCGTGCCGTCCGGATCGATGCTGGTCCGCCAGCCGTGCCACGTCTTGCAGTTGTGGTGCCTCCGGCACCCCGCTCGCAGGTCGCGCCGGGTGGTGGTGCCCCCGCGGTCGGGCCGCTCGTGGTCGAACTCGGGGGTGTGGTCGAGGTCGCAGCGAGACGCAGGAGTCGGACAGCTCGGGAACCGGCAGGTGATGTCGCGGGCCACCACGTGGGAGCGGAGCCGGCTGCCCGGCCGGTAGCGGTGAGGCGTCGAGTCCAGCAGCTGCCCGGTGAGGGAGTCGACGAGCAAGCGGGCCCAGACGCCGTCGGCAGCGAGCTCACGGGCGAGGTCGGCGGGGATGGGGCCGTAGCCGGCCAGCTCTCCGGACTCGTCGCTCAGGCCCAGCAGGGCGGACACGCTGATGGTGACGCCGATCGCCGGTGCCTGCGGCTCGACCGCCGCCAGCCCCGGCACGACCGAGGGGTCTGCGGCCACCGAGGAGCAGAGGAAGGTCAGCGCGTCGGCGCGCATCGCCGCCAGCGTGCGGCCCTCGCGCCCGCGGACCGAGTCGGCGGCGAGGTCGTCGGCCAGCTCGCCGGCGTCGGGGTGCGCGCCGAGGACCGCGTCGAGCCCGGCCATCACCATGACGGCGGCCGGGGCCGGCAGGATCGCGGTGACCATGGCGAGCGCGTCGGGGAGGTTGACCTTCGTGACGGCCACCTGGTGGGTGCGCGCGCTCTCGGCGCGAGCGCGCTCGCCGTCGGGGTCGACCCGCGCGACCGCGCGCCGCACCGCCCGGCGCAGCTCGGCGGGGGACTGCTTCGGCGCGTCGCGCAGCACCAGCGACTCGACGGCCGAGACGTCGACCGGGTCGGCGAGCACCGAGCACTCGTCGAGCACGGCGCGGGCGTGCGCCGGGGTCACGAGACCGTCCTCGAGCAGCCAGCGCGTGCCGCGGTGGAGCTCCTGCAGCCGGCGGGCGCGGTCGATCGCCGCGTCGACCGAGCGCGGGGAGATGCGCAGCGCCGCCGAGAGCTCGGCTGCAGCCGCTTCCGAGCCTGACCTGCGCGGAGAGCCGGGGCCGGTGGGCAGTGCGGCGACAGCCGTCGCCGCGGCGTGCAGCGCCGCCTCGCGCTGCGCGGTGGCCCAGGAGACGACGGAGTCCCAGGCCTGCACGATGCCCAGCAGCAGCTCTGCCTCGTCGGCCTCTGGAGAGGCCTGGCGAGGCACGCCCGCGTCGGGGCGCGAGCCGTCGACCACGGCCGCCCGCCGCCGCGGGTCGGCGAGCCGGAGCAGCAGCTGCACCGTGCGCAGCGACGGCGGGAGAGACGCCAGCTGCAGTCCCGGCGGGTCCTGCACCGCGGCCGCCGCACCCGCGGCTGCGGCCTCGTCCGCGGCAAGGACGTCGAGCGGGATGCGCCTGGCCTCAGCGGCCGCGGCAGAGGTGATCTCGGCGCGCAGGGCGTCGGGCGCGGGCAGCGCGGGGTCGTAGCGACCCGGCTCCCCGCCGTCGCCCTGCCGCCGCTCAGCCACTTGTCCAACCCTCCGTTCGAACACCTGTTCGAATCCTACCGCGAGGAGGGCTTCGCCGCAAGAGCCGCTGGCAGCCGACCCGGGGGTGCAGAATGACCCGGTGACCGAGGACACGAACGACGCCACCCTGCTCGAGCGCCACCGCGCCGTGATGCCCTCGTGGCTCTCGCTCTACTACGACGAGCCGCTCGAGCTGGTCTCCGGCACGGGGAACCGTGTGACCGACGCGCAGGGCCGCACCTACCTCGACTTCTTCGCCGGCATCCTCACGAACATGGTCGGCTACGACCTGCCCGAGCTGCGCGAGGCCGTCACCGAGCAGATCTCCAAGGGCGTCGTGCACACCTCGACGCTCTACCTGCTGCGCCAGCAGGTCGTGCTCGCCGAGAAGATCGCGAAGCTCTCGCGCATCCCCGACGCCAAGGTCTTCTTCACCAACTCGGGCACCGAGGCCAACGAGGCGGCGCTGCTGCTCGCCACAGCGGCGCGCCGGAGCAACCAGGTGCTGGCACTGCGCAACAGCTACCACGGGCGCGGCTTCGCGACGACCGGCGTCACCGGGAACCGCGGCTGGTCGCCCTCGAGCCTGTCGCCGCTGCAGGTGACCTACCTGCAGAGCGGCTACCGCTTCCGCAGCTCGTTCCGCGGCCTCGACGACGAGGCGTTCGTGGCGGCTGCGGTCGCCGACCTGCGCGAGCTGCTCGCCGTCGCCACGGCCGGCGACGTCGCCTGCCTGATCGCCGAGCCGATCCAGGGCGTGGGCGGCTTCGCCGTGCCGCCGGACGCGCTGCTCGCCGCCTACAAGGAGGTGCTCGACGAGACCGGCACGCTGTTCGTCTCCGACGAGGTGCAGACCGGCTGGGGCCGCACCGGCGAGCACTTCTGGGGCATCGAGGCCTCGGGCGTGGTGCCCGACGCCATGACCTTCGCCAAGGGCCTCGCCGGCGGCTACGCCATCGGCGGCGTCGTCGCCCGCGGCGACCTCATGGACGTGGTGAGCGTCAACAGCATCTCCACCTTCGGCGGCAACCCGGTGGCCACCGCCGCCGCGAACGCGGTGCTCGACCACCTGCTCGACCACGACCTCCAGGCCAACGCAGCCAAGCTCGGGACCCGGCTCATCGACGGGCTCCGCGAGGTCGCCGAGCGGGTGCCCGCCGTCGCCGAGGTGCGCGGTCGAGGTCTGATGATCGGCATCGAGATCGTCGGTGCCGACGGGTTCACCCCCGACCCGCCCGCGGCGGCCCGCGTGCTCGAGGAGGCCCGCAGGGGCGGGCTCCTGGTCGGCAAGGGCGGCCTGCACGGCAACGTCATCCGGCTCGCGCCGCCGATGACCCTGACCGCGGCCGAGGCCGAGGAGGGCCTCGGCGTCCTCACCGTCGCGCTGGAGTCGCTGCGCGGCTAGGGATCCAGCCGCGCCCGGACGACGAGCCCCGGCCCCGAGCCGGGGAAGGCGCGCTGCAGCCGGCGGAAGGGCACCGTGCCGACGCGGATCAGCGTGCTCTGCCAGGTCTCCGACGGCTGGAGGTAGCGCCCGCTGTGGCCCGAGCGCTCGGCCATGGACCCGGCCTGCGCCAGCTTGCGCGCGCTGATGGCGTTGCGCGCAGCCTCGAGCGCGTAGCCGGCCGGCGCGCCGTAGAGCCGCAGGTCGACATCGTCGAGGCCGGCGCGGCGCAGCAGCAGCCGCATCGCCGGCGGGTCGTAGCGCCGGTAGTGCCCGACCAGCTCGTCGGCGGCGGCGAAGCGCGACGCGTGCGCGGGCACGCTGAGCAGCAGGTGGCCGCCGGGCCGGAGCCGCGCGACCCACTCGGCGAGGGCGGCGGCGTCGTCCTCGATGTGCTCGAGCACCTCGAACGCGCAGACCAGGTCGAACCTCTCGTCGTCGGCGAGGGTCTCGAGCGAGCCGTGCCGCACCTCGCCGCCGGCCGCGCCGACGCGCTCGACCGCCACCGCGTACGAGCTGTCGTCGGGCTCGAGGCCGACGTAGCGGCCCAGCGCTGCCAGCCGCGCACCGGCGGCGCCCTGCCCGCAGCCGACCTCGAGCACGTCGAGGGGCGCGTCGGGCGAGCTCGGCGGCAGCAGCCGCGAGACGACGTCCCAGCGGAGCCAGGCGTTCGCCGTCAGGGGCGGCAGGGGAGCGCTCATCGGGGAGATCCTCTCAGCAGCCGCACCAGCGGTGCGACGACCTGCTCGGGGCGGAACGCCCGCTCGGCGAGCTCGCGGGCGGCGCGGCGGCGGGCGGCCAGCAGCGTACGGTCCTCGGCCAGCGCGCGCAGGGCACCCGCGAGCGCGGCGGGGTCGCCGGGAGGGACGAGCGTCGCAGCCGGGCCCAGCGCGCGTCGCTGCGGGGGAGTGTCGGAGGTGACGACGGCGCAGCCCGCAGCCGCGCCCTGGAACACCTTGTTGGGGACCACCCGCAGAGCCTTCGGCCCCCTCCCGAAGATCCCGAGGCACACGTCGTGGTCGGCCACCAGCGCGGGCAGCCGGTCGGACTCGACCCAGTCGAGCCACGTGACCTGCGGCAGGTCACCGGCGGCGGCGCGGGCGGCGGCGAGGTCCTGGCCCGACCCCACCATCGTCGCAACCACGTCGTCGGCGCCCAGCAGCGCCAGCGCCTCGCCCACGACGGTCGCGCCCTGCAGCGGCGTGAAGAGACCGAAGAAGACCACCCGCAGCGGACCGTCTTCGCGCGAGGCAGGCTGCACGAACCACGGGTCGGGCGCGCCCACCGCGACGACGACGCCTCGCTCCCGGTGACCGTCAGGCAGGGCGTCCAGGTGCTCGTCGGTGTCGAGCACGACCACGTCGGCGCTGGAGAGCGCGGCGTGGTCGAGCCGGCGCAGCAGTCGCTGCTTGAGCCCCCCGGCCTCGCCGCGGTCGAGCGCGGTGTCGCTGGCACCGACCAGGTGGTCGAGCACGACCGTGGCGCGCGGGAACAGCCGCCGGGCGAGCAGCACGTCGAAGTGGCCGAGGTAGCCGACCACGACCACGTCGGGCGTGCCGGGTCCCCGCAGCCGCCACGCCCGCACGCACAGCGACCCCCAGCGCGAGAGCAGCGTGGCCGCGAATCCCGGCAGCCGCCAGGGCTGGCGCAGCACCGCGACGCGCCCCGCCGTGCCGATCCCGAGCGGCGCGTTGAGCTGCCGGACGTCGAAGCCGTGCCGCACCAGCCCCTGCGCCAGCACCCCGACGCGCGGGTGCGACCGCGCGTCGTAGGTGCCGAAGAGCAGGACCCGCATCAGCGCGCGGGCGGCACGAAGACGGTCGAGCCGCCGCGTACGGTCGCCGTGGCCTTCAACCGCGGCGCAAGGTGCCGGACGACGACCGCCCAGGTGCCTGCACGGGTGGCCTTCGCGGTGAACGCGCGGGCGACGTGCCCGCGCTGCACCACGCGCAGGCGCACGGTACTGCCGGGGAAGGCGGCACCGCGTACGACTGCGGTGCCCGCCGCCGTCATCCGCGCCGGGCGCAGGGTGCGCGGCGGGCAGATGACATCGGTGCTGGTGCTCGCGCCGGCCGGCGCGATGGACTGCCCCATGACGATCGGGCCGCCGGTGGGCGACGGGACGACGCAGACGTTGCGCGCCTGTCGCACGCTGCCGTCACGCCCGCCGACCGCCCACACGGGCAGCGCGCCCAGGTCGGCGGCCGCACGGACCTCGGCCGGTGTGCCCGCCACGACCTCGCGCCAGATCGCCGAGGTGGTGTAGATGCCGACCGAGCTCGTCACGCCGCTCGCGACCAGCGCGTCGCGCACCCCGCGGAGAACCTCGGCGTTGAGCGTGCGCTGCGTGGGGTTCCAGGTGACGTCGCGCTGGCCCTCGACGTCGATCCACCACTGGTGGCGGTGGTTGACGGTCGCCGGTGCGGTCGTGCGCAGGGTGGCGAGCAGGCTCTCGACGCCGCGCTGGCCGTAGTCGTAGGCACAGCCGGCCGTGTCGACCTGGCCCGCGCACGCCTTGCGGCCACCCTTGCCCCAGAACACCCCGCCCGGCCCGGGGTTCGCCGGCGTCAGCGACAGCTGAGGCGCTCCGGCGAGGCGGGACGCTGCAGCGAACTGCGTCGCCACCTGCGGGTTGACCCGGTCGAAGCGGCCGGTCGTGGCGACGACGGCGAAGGCCGCGGAGCTCGGGACCGGCGTCGGTGTCGCCGTGTTGACGTCGACGCCCACCGCCAC
Source organism: Motilibacter peucedani (assembly GCF_003634695.1). Classification (NCBI taxonomy): domain Bacteria; kingdom Bacillati; phylum Actinomycetota; class Actinomycetes; order Motilibacterales; family Motilibacteraceae; genus Motilibacter; species Motilibacter peucedani. The sequence continues at coordinate 223,918 of NZ_RBWV01000014.1, read as the reverse complement.
GCTCACGGCGGCGGCGAGGAGGACGTGCGCGGCGGCGCGGGCCGTCATTCGGGGTTGGCCGGGGTGCCGCCGTCAGCGGCCGCACGCCCGCCGATGCTGACAGGAGCCCCGTCGACCGAGTTGCCGTACTCCGGCGTGTACTTCTTGCTCACGCGGAAGGTGTCGATGTACTTCTGCAGCCGCGGGTCCGAGGCCTTGTCGACGTAGAGCTGGTGGCCCCACGAGCTGATGACGATCGGCGCGGGGAGCTTGTCGTCGGTCCAGGGGCTCAGGTCGACGAAGCGGTTCTCCTGCGAGCCGACGCTGCTGGCGGGCTCGGGGAGCTTCTTCTGCTTGGTGACGAGCGCCTTCAGCGCCTCGACCTCGGAGGAGGCCAGGCCCGGGCGGTAGGTGATCCACACCGCGCCGTGCTCGAGGTTGTGGACGGCGCGCTCGGCCGGGATCGGCTTGGTGTAGACGCCGGCGTTCATCCAGGTGCCGTTGTGCGAGCCGCCGACCGGCGGGGTGACGGAGTACTTCACAGGGCCGTCGACGTGGTTGTGCCCGAGCACACCCTCCTTGTCGGCGCCGTTGCCCGGGTAGTCGCCGGTGTTGTAGGCGATGACGCCCTCGATGCCCGAGTCGTCGGTGACGCGCTTGACCGCGGGTTCGGTGGTCGTCGCACCGGTCGGCGTGGTGGGGAGGACCTCGGCGCCGCCCGCGTTGTCGGAGTCCTTCTTCTGCGAGATGACCGCGACGGCGATGACCACGATCAGGACCAGCACCAGCAGGACCGCTGCCAGCAGGCCGAGCCGCTTGCGGCGGGCCTCCTGCCTGAGCTGGGCCTGACGGGCCGCGGCGGCCGCCTTGCGTCGTTCCTCGGCTGTCCGCTTGCGGCTCTGGCCTGCGGGGTTCTGTGTCGTCACGGCTCTAGGCTATGACGTGGGGGAGGATGCTCCCGTGCGCATCACTGCCAAAGCCGACTACGCCGTGCGAGCCGCGGCCCACCTGGCCGCTGCCGAGCCGGGCGTCTGGGTGAAGGCCGACGCCATCGCGGCGGCGCAGCGCGTCCCCAACGCCTTCCTCTTGACCATCCTCGCCGTGCTGCGCGACGGCGGCATCGTCGAGAGCCGGCGCGGGCTCGAGGGCGGCTACCGGCTCGCGCACGCGCCCAAGGACCTCGTCGTCGCCGACATCATCCGCGCCATCGACGGCCCGCTCGCCAGCATCAGCGGCAAGTTCGTCGAGGAGATGGAGTACGACGGCGCTGCGACCCACCTGCGCGAGACGTGGGTCGCCCTGAGGGCCGCCATCCGCGGCGTGCTGGAGCAGGTCACCCTCGAGGCGCTGGTGAGCGGTGACATGCCCGAGCACGTGCAGGACCTGCTCGCTGACAAGGAGAACTGGACGACCCGGCCGCCGGGCCTGCGCGCCTGAGAGCGGCGCGCAGGCCCGGGCGGCGGGCTCAGCCCTGAGACTCCACCGTCGTGAAGCCGCCGGGTGCCACGGTCACGGACCCGCCGGCCGCCACGCCCGTGCGCGACACCAGGGCGCCGCGGGAGTCGTACGCGGTGGCGACCGCCGCGACCGCCAGCCCGCTCGGCACGGTGCGGGGAGCGCTCGCCGAGCTGCGCAGGAGGCGCAGCACAGGCGTACCTGCCGCCCCGAGGGTCAGCGACGAGACCACGGGGCTCACGACCAGCGCGTCGAGGGACGACGTGCCGGTCGTCGCGGTGACCGACAGCGTGGTCGCCCCCGCGCCCACCGTCCGCGGCAGCGGCACCGGCAGCAGCGCACCCGGTGCCGCGGTGATGCCCTGGGCGCCGACGCCGCGGGTGGACGTGCGTCCCAGCCAGTCGCCGTCGGCACGCCAGCGCAGGGTCTGCCGCCCGCTCACCGGCAGGTCCAGGACCGGCTCGACCGTCCGCTCGCCCGACCCGGCAGGCAGGGCCCACTGCACCGTGCCCCCGACCGGGAGAGTGGCGTAGGCGCCGCCGCTGACCTGCGACTCGCCGGTCCACGGGCTGGCGACCGTCGTCGCGGTCGCGCCGCCGCCGAGCACGCCCGACTCGCCCTCGAACTGGAAGCCGCCGTCGCGGGCGAGGACCTGCGTGAGCCGCAGCGCCCGCGCCTTGACCGCCGGCGCGCCGTCGAGCGCGACCATGGCCAGCACGCCGTGGATCGTGGACTCGGCGCCGGAGTTGCGGTTGATGCCGCCGTCGGGCGCGAGACCGTCGAAGGTGACGCCGGTGGCCGGGTCGTACATCGCCTGACCGGCCCGGTTGGCGCCGAAGAACCACGCGGCGTCCACGGCCGCGAGATCGCGAAGGCCTGGTGCGCCCGCCGCCGCACCGACCGAGAGCAGGGACTCCAGCCGCGAGTCGACGCCGTAGGCGATCTGCGAGGTGTCGATGCGCGTCGGGAGCAGCGCGTTGTCGGCGCCGTCGTCGATGAGCTGCTTGGGCGTGAAGCCCGCCATGTCGCCCACGGCGGCCGGGAGCAGCGACGGGTCGTGCAGCGCCGTCGCTGCGGCCGCCAGCGCCGCCGGCTGCTGCGACGCCCAGGCGTGCCAGTCCGACCGCGACTGCGCCCACGGCAGGATCGCGCCGTAGGGCCACTGCCGCGTGCTGCCGGCAGCCATGGCGGCGACGCCTTCGGCCAGTTGCCGGGTCGCCGTGGCCGCCCGCCGGTGCACCGCGTCGTCGCGCCGGTCGGCCGCCACGAAGGCAGCGAGTCCGAGCACCGCCTCCGCGCTCGCGTCGCTGCCGTCGACGACGAGCCAGGCGGGCACGCGTACGCCGTCGGCCACCTGCCACTGGCCGTAGCGGGTGAGCACCTGGCGCTCCAGCGCGCCGAGCGCGAGGTCGAGCCGCCCGCGCAGGAAGCCGGCGAACGCCGGGTCGGTGGTGCGGAAGGCCGCGTAGCCCTCGCCCAGCGCCCACGCCGAGCGCGCCAGCCAGTAGGACGCGCCGGAGTCCGAGGGGTCGGGCAGCTCGACCGGCGTCGGGCTGGGGTTCAACGTCCCGTCGGGCTGCATCCACAGCACGACGTTGCCGCGGTTCGGGCCGGTCGTGGTCTGCATGAATGTCAGACCGCGCAGCAGCTCGCGGGCAGCCTGGCCGCTGTGCGCGTCGTGGTGCTGGCGCCAGTAGCGCAGGTAGGCCACCGACGCGCGTGCGATGTCGTCGGAGTTGTAGGCACCCTGGCTCCACGTGCCGGTCGCCGGGTCGTACGGTCCACCGCCTACCAGTCGCCAGCCACCGCCGGCCGCGGGTTCCGCGTAGGTCCACAGCACGCCGATCGACGGCTCCTGCGCCAGCCGGTAGGTCGTGTGACCCGCCGCCGCCGGCGGCACGAGCGAGGTGGCGAGCTCGTCGAGGTGCGCCAGGTTCGCCAGCTGGGGCGGCGGCGCCGCCTGTGCCGGCTCGACCGACGTCGTGGCCACGGCTCCGGCCACGAGGACCGGAGCGAGCAGCAGTGCGAGGGCCTTCATCGCCGGTCCAGCCGCGCGACACCGATCTTGCTGTCGGCCATGCCGTAGAACACGTAGCGCTGGCCGTCCACCTCCTCGACCGCAGTCGGGAACACCACGTTGGGCACGGTTCCGCTCCGTTCGTCGTCGGTCTCTGGTGCGAGGATGGGCTCGGTGGTGCGCGTGAGGACGCGTGAGGGGTCCGCCGGGTCGAGCAGCATCGCGCCGGCGGCGTACTCGACCTTCTGCAGCGTGGGGTCGAAGCCCGGCGGGACGTAGCCCGTGACCCCGTGGTGGATCAGCAGCCAGCCCTCGTCGACGCGGAAGGGCGCCGGGCCGGCGCCGATCTTGAGCTCCTCGAAGGGGTGCTCCGCCAGCGCGACCAGCCGGTGCTGGCGCAGGTGCACCAGCGCGGTGACGTCCCGCTCGACCTCGTCGGCAGGCACGTAGGAGATCCAGATGCCCGGCCGCTCGTCGGTGACCCCGGCGGGCAGGTGGACGGTCTCCCCGGGCCGGAACCAGCCGAGGTCCCACATCGGCCGGTGGATCATGGCGTAGCTGCGCGTGCCGTCGGGCGCCGGCACGGGCTCGGGGAAGAACACCGCGTCCTTGTTGGGGAACAGGTTGAGGTCGGTGTCGAGGTCGGGCTGGTAGCCGAAGTGTGCCGGGCCGAGGCGCCGCCACGTACGCAGGTCGCTGGACACGGCCATCGCGAGGCGCGGACCCAGGGGCCCGTAGGCGACGTAGGTCATCAGGTGCTGCCCGAGGGCCGGCACCCACGTCGTGCGCGGGTCCTCGACGCCGGCGTTGTTGGCGCCGCGCTCCCAGCCCTCGTCGGGCGCGAGGACGACGCCCTCGCGCTCGACGCCGACCGGTACGCCGGAGTCGAGGACCACGCGCGCGAGCCCCACGCGCGAGACGTTGCCCTTGGCGACGAGGCGGGGGAGCAGGTAGAGCGTGCCGTCCGGGGTGCGGCCGCTGGCGGGGTTGAGGACTCCCTCGGCCTCGATGTCGGAGCCCGGCTCGGGCGACATGACGACGCCGAGCCGGGTCAGCGTGTAGTCCAGCGTGTCGGTGGAGGTCATGAGTCAGCCCTTCACGCCCGAGCCGAGCTCGGTCGAGACGAAGTGGCGCTGGAACAGGACGAAGAGCACCACCGCGGGAGCCGCCAGCACCACGGCCCCCGCGAGGATCGCGCCGAACGGGTTGTCGGCCGAGGCAGCGACGCTGCTGATGTAGTTGGCGAGCGAGACCGCGAGCGGCTGCATCTCGGCCTTCTTCGTCACGAGGAACGGCCACAGGAACTCGTTCCACGGGCCGATGAAGGTGAGCAGCGCTGCGGTCAGCAGCGCCGGGCGCACGAGCGGCACAGCGACCGTACGCAGCACCCGCCACTCGCCGGCACCGTCGATCCGTGCAGCGTCGAAGAGCTCGCGCGGCAGCTGCAGGAAGTACTGCCTGAAGACGAACACCGCCGTGGAGTTGATCGTGTAGGGCAGGATGATGCCCAGGTAGTTGTCGGCGAGGCCGTAGCCGCGCACGATCATCACGTAGAGCGGGATCATCAGCAGCTGGAAGGGCACGACCTGCACCAGCAGGACCAGGCCGAAGGCGAGCCCCCTGCCGGGGAACTTCAGCTGTGCCAGTGCATAGCCGGCCAGGACGCCGAAGACCATCGTGCACACCAGCACCGCACCGGTGAAGACCACCGAGTTGAGCAGGCTGCGCACGAGGTGGATGCGCCCGTTGACGACCGAGAAGTTGTGCAGGGTCAGGTTGCCTGGGTGGGGCAGTGCCCCGAGCAGCGAGCTGTCCCGCTTCTCCTGCAGGGCACCGACGATCATGTAGTAGAAGGGGAAGAGGAAGACGATCGCCCCGATGACGAGCGGGACGAGCCGCCAGGTGAGGGCAGAGCGGGAGGTCTTCACCGTGCTCACTTCCGTTCGAGGACGAGTCGCTGGACGCCGGCGATGAGCATCACCAGCAGGACGAGCAGCACGCCGATGGCTGCCGCCACGTCGGGCTTGGACTGCTCGATGCCGCGCTGGTACATCAGCAGCACCGGGGAGGTCGACGAGCCGTTGGGCCCGCCGCCGCCGGTCAGCAGGTAGGGCTCGGTGAAGAGGTTCCCGCCGGTGATGGTGGAGAGCACGACCACGAGCGTGGTGGCGGGACGCACGCTGGGGATCGTGATGGAACGGAACATCCGCAGCTTCGACGCCCCGTCGACCGCAGCAGCCTCGTAGAGGTCCTTGGGCACGTTCTGCAGAGCCGCCAGGTAGAGCAGGATGAAGAAGCCGAGCTGCTTCCACGTCACGAACAGCGCGATGGACGGCATGGCCAGGTGCGAGTTCGTGAGCCACGACGGGTCGGGAGCGAGCGGCCCAAGCACCTTGTTGACGATCCCGTCCTCGGAGAAGAGGAAGAGCCACACGCCGACGATGGCGATGCTCGCCGTGACGTAGGGCAGGTAGAAGCTGGTGCGGAAGGCGGTGCGGAACGGGATCGCCGCGTTCAGCGATGCGGCCAGCACGAGCGACAGCACGACTGTGAGCGGCACGTTAATGACCAGGAACACCAGCACGTGCCCGAAGGCGCTGCGCACGGCCGGGTCCTGCAGCGCCGTCTTGTAGTTGTCCAGGCCGACCCACGGTCGGTCGACAGAAGCGCCCGGGGCGGCGAAGAAGTAGTCGTGCAGCGAGATCCAGACGGCGAAGCCGAGCGGGAAGGCGAAGACGACCGCGACGAAGGCGAGGTAGGGCAGGGCGAACAGCGTACCGATCGGCTGGTTCTCGGCGCTCGAGCGCCAGGGGACATAGCGGTGCGTCCGGCCGGCCGCGGGCGAGGCGCCGACCGGCGCCTCGGCCGCGGGCGGCTCGGTGGGCAGGAGCTGCGACATGGCCGGCTCCTACGACTGCTTGGCGATGTCGTCGATCTTGGCCGCCACGTCGGAGAACGCCTTGTCGATCGGCGTCTTGCCGAAGATGACCGACTGGGACCACGCGTCACGGAAGTCCTGCCACGCCGTGGTCGAGTCGACGAGGTTGGGCACCTCGACCGTGCGCGCCGCCTGCGAGGCGAAGGAGGTGTAGTCGGGGTTGGCCTTGAAGTAGTCGGCGTAGGTGGTGGTCAGGTCCTTGCGCAGCGGCATCTGCCCCGTCATCTCGAGCAGCTTGCCGTCCTGCTCCTGGCTCGTCGCGAACTTCGCGAACTCCCACGCGGTCTGCCGGTTCTTGCAGGCGGTGTAGATGGCGATGTTCTTCGCGTCGGAGAAGGTGTGGACCTGGTCGGCCGGCATCGTGGTCGGGGTGGGCACCGTGACGGCTCCCCACTTCACCTTGTCCTTGTAGGCCGCGATCGCCCAGGGCCCGGCGATCGCCATGGCGGCCTTGCCCTCGGCGAAGCTGTCGCCGTTGTACTTCTCCCTCGGCGAGAGGCCCTCGTCGTACATCGTCTTCCAGAACTGGGCGACGCCCTTGCCCTCGGGCGAGTTGAACGTCGACTTCCCGTCCTCGACGAGCTGCTTGCCGCCCGTCGCGGCGGCGTACAGCGGGTAGAAGTCGAACCAGGGCTGGAAGAACTCGCTCGACGGTGCCGGCCAGATGGCCGCCTGCACGCCGCCCTTCGACTTCAGCGTGCGCGAGGTGGCGAGGAAGTCGTCGTAGGTGCTGAGCGCCGGCTTCTCCGGGTCGAGGCCCGCCTTGGCGAAGATGGTCTTGTTGTAGAAGATCAGCACGGGGTTGGACTTCCACGGCAGCTGGTAGAGCTTGCCGTCGGCGCTCTTGTACTGGTCGACCAGGTCGCCGGAGCGGGCCGTCGCGTAGGAGACCCCGTCGGAGAAGTCGTCGAGCGGGACGAGGCCGCCCTGCTTCTGGAACTGCGCCACCGCGGCGGGCGCGGTGTTGAGCACGAGGCACGGGGCGTTGCCGGCCGTGATGGCGGCCCCGATGACCTCCTCGGAGCTCTTGCCGGCGGGGATCTCCTGGCCCGTGACCTTCTGGTCGGCGTGCGCGGTGTTCCACGCGTCGACCGCGGCCTTGCCCCAGGCGACCTCCTGCTCGTTGTTGCTGTACCAGATGGTGATCGGGCCGGTCTTGGCGCTGGCTCCGCCGCTTCCGCCGCTGTCCCCGCTGCCGCCGCCGCAGGCTGCGACGACGGGCAGGAGGGCCAGGCAGGCCAGGGCTGATCGGACGGATCGCTTCATTGCGGCTCCTCGGGGTGGGGGAAGGTGCAGGGTCGTCGTCAGCGGGTCGGTGCGGGTCCCGTCGAGCCACGGACGACGAGGGTCGCCGGTGGCAGCAGCACGTCGTCTGCGGCGTGGTGCTCGAGGTAGGTGAGCAGGGTCTGCGCCGCCTGCGCGCCCCAGGCGAGCGCGTCGACGGAGACAGTGGTCAGGGGTGGGTGGACGTGGGCGGCCAGCAGCGTGTCGTCGTAGCCGACGACCGAGAGCTCGTCGGGCACCTTGACGCCCAGCTCGGCAGCGACGGCGAGGCCGGCGATCGCCATGACGTCGTTGGCGTAGACGACGGCGGTGGGCGGGTCCGCGAGCGCCAGCAGCTCGCGGGTCGCGCGGGCGCCGCCCTCGGCGGAGAAGTCGCAGACCACGACCGGGCCGGGGGGTACGCAGGCCTCGGCCAGCGCGCTCTCCCACCCCGCGCGCCGGCGGGCGGCGTGCGCGAACTCGTCGGGCCCGGCGACGTGCGCGACCCGGCGGTGGCCGAGGGCGAGCAGGTGCTCCACCGCCCGCCGGATGCCGCTCTCGCTGTCGGAGCAGACGGCGGGGAAGGAGCTGGGGGAGTCGGGCTTGTTGAGGGTGACGGCCGGCAGGCCGAGCGACTCGAGCAGCTGCACGCGGGGCTCGTGGACCCGCAGGTCGAGCAGGAAGACGCCGTCGACCCGGCCGTCGGACACGAGGCGGCGGTAGCCCTCGGCCTCCGCCTCGAGGTCGGGCACGACCTGGAGCACCAGGGCCTGGCCGCGCTGCGAGAGGACGGTCTCGACACCCGCGATGAACGCGGGGAAGAACGGGTCGGCGCCGAGCAGCTCGGGCGGCCGGGCCAGCACGAGGCCGAGGGCGAGGGCGCGCGAGGTCGACAGGGCGCGGGCTCGTGAGCTCGGCCGCCAGCCGAGCTCGTCGGCGACCTCGAGGATGCGGGCACGGGTGTCGTCGGCGAGGCCGGGCCGGTCGTTGAGGGCGAACGACACCGCGCCCTTGCTGACTCCCGCCTGGGCGGCGACGTCGGCGATGGTGACCCGCTTGCCCACGGCTCGCACCTCCTCGTGCCGAACCCGGCCCGCTGCAGGACCGATGTCGGTAATAAAGCGGTTTAGTGGACACCTGTCAAGCGTGCGGCGGGCCCGGGGCGGGCGCTGGCCTAGGCTGCCGCGAGTGCCCCGCCCCCGGTCCGTGCTCACCGCGGGCCGAGCCCTGCTCGGCTCCCGCGCCCTGCGCTGGGCGTTCGTGGCGGCGGTGCTGCTCAGCGCGGCCTGGTGGGTCGTCGCCCACCGCGGCGAGCTCGGCGACGCGCTCTCCCGGCTCTCGGTGGCCGGCACGGCGGGAGCCTTCGCCGCCGTGCTCGTGGGCCTGGTCGGCAGCATGCTGGCCTACCGCGCGCTGCTCGCCGACCTCGGCTCGCCCCTGCCCGCGACCGTCGCCGCGCGCATCTTCTTCCTGGGGCAGCTCGGCAAGTACCTGCCCGGGTCGCTCTGGCCGGTCGTCGCCCAGATGGAGATGGGCAAGGAGGCCGGCGTGCCGCGCCAGCGCTCGGTCGCGGCGATCACGCTGACGATCCTCATCTACCTCGGCGCGGGCATCCTGGTCGGCGGAGTCGCGCTGCCCTTCTCCTCCGACGCCGCCGGCGGCTGGCGCTGGCTGGTGCTGCTCGCCCCGGCGCTGCTCGGGGCGCTGCACCCCCGGATCCTCAACCCGGTCTTCGTCCGCCTGAGCACCCTGGCGCGCCGACCGCTCCCGGAGCGGGCGTTCTCCGCCCGCGGCGTGCTGACCGCCTTCGGCTGGTCGCTGCTCTCGTGGGCGGCCTTCGGGGTGCAGGTGGCACTGGTGGCGCACGACATCGGCGCGTCGGGCGCCCGTACGCTGCCGCTCGCCGTCGGCGGCTTCGCCCTGGCCTGGTCGGCCGGCTTCCTGGTGGTCTTCCTGCCGGCCGGCGGCGGGGTGCGCGAGGTGGTCCTCGCCGCGCTGCTGTCCCCGGTGCTGGCCAAGGGCGGGCCGGCCGCGGTGTCGGTGGTGGCACGGCTGCTGATGACCGCCGGCGACGTGCTCACCGCCGGCGTCGCGGCACTCGCGTGGCGCCGCAGCGCCGCGCGCACGGGGCGCGACCTCCCGGAGTGATGGGCACGGCGGCGCCCGAGCCGGTACCGTGGGGCTGCGTACCAGCGACGACGCCGGCGCATCCGACCCGATGCCCACCACGATGACCGTCGCCGCGCGTCCCTACGCGGCAGGACCCCCGGGAGCCCCGACCGTGCTCGAAGCGATCCTCCTCGTCGGCGGCAAGGGCACGCGCCTGCGCCCGCTCACGCTCAGCTGCGCGAAGCCCATGGTGCCGACCGCCGGCGTGCCGTTCCTCACCCACCAGCTCGCGCGTGCGGCGGCGGCCGGCGTCACCCACGTGGTGCTCGCCACCTCATACCGCGCCGAGACGTTCTCCGCCCACTTCGGCGACGGCTCCCAGCTCGGGCTGCGCATCGACTACGTCACCGAGACCGAGCCGCTGGGCACCGGCGGCGGCATCCGCAACGTCGCCGACCAGCTCGAGAGCGGCCCGGACGCCCCGGTGGTCATCCTCAACGGCGACGTCCTCAGCGGCCACGACCTCGCCGACCAGGTGCGCGTGCACGTGGAGAGCGGCGCCGACGTCACCCTGCACCTGACCGAGGTCGAGGACCCGCGGGCCTTCGGCTGCGTACCCGTCGACGAGAGCTCGCGCGTGCTCGAGTTCCTCGAGAAGACGCCCGACCCGCCGACCAACCGCATCAACGCCGGCTGCTACGTCTTCCGCCGCTCGCTGATCGACGCGATCCCCGCCGGCCGCCCGGTGTCGGTGGAGCGCGAGACCTTCCCCGGCCTGCTCGCCGACGGCGCGCACGTGCTCGGCTACGTCGACTCGGCCTACTGGCTCGACCTCGGCACGCCGGCCGCCTTCGTGCAGGGCTCGGCCGACCTGGTGCTCGGCCGCATCTCCTCGACCGCGCTGCCCGGCCCCACGGGCGAGTCGCTCGTGCTCGAGGGCGCCGACGTGGCCCCCGACGCGAAGCTCTCCGGCGGCACCGTCGTCGGGCGCGGGGCCGTGGTCGCCAGCGGCGCGCAGGTCGAGGCCAGCGTCCTGCTCGACGGCGCGGTCGTCGAGGCGGGCGCGGTCGTGCGCTCCTCGGTGGTCGGCGCCGGTGCGCGGATCGGGCACGACGCGGTGCTCGACGGCGTCGTCGTCGGCGACGGCGCCTCGGTCGGCCCCCGCAACGAGCTGCTCCACGGGCTGCGGGTGTGGGCCGGCACCGAGCTCGCCGAGGGCTCCGTGCGCTTCAGCAGCGACGCCGGCTGAGCACGCCAGGCCCTCTCGCCGCGCCGGGGCGCCGCGTCGCGCACCATGGAGGCATGAGCCCCGCCGTCGACGCCGTGCGCGGGCAGGCGCGCACCCGCGTGTGGGTGCCGGGCCGGCCGGTCTCGCTCGAGCACACCCTGGGCCCGATGCGCCGGGGGACCGGGGACCCCGCCCACGTCGTCGACGCGACCGGCGCCGCCTGGATCGCCCACCGCCAGCGCACCGGCCCCGCCACGCTGCGCCTCGAGCGCTGCGGCGGCGAGGTGCTCGCCACGGCGTGGGGGCCGGGCGCCGACGAGGCCCTCGACGGCGTGCCCGACCTGCTGGGCGGCACCGACCCGCACGACGGCTTCGCGCCCCGGCACCCCGTGCTCGTCGAGGCGCTGCGCCGGTTCCCCGGCTGGCGCGTACCCCGCTCCCGGCGGGTGCTCGAGGCGCTGGTCCCGGCGATCCTCGAGCAGAAGGTGACCTCGACCGAGGCGCGCCGCGCCTGGCGGGTGCTCCTGCACGGCTACGGCGAGCCGGCGCCCGGGCCCACGCCCGTGCCGATGCGGGTGCCGCCGACCGCGGAGCAGTGGCTGCGGGTGCCGTCGTGGGACTGGCACAAGGCCGGCGTCGACTCCAAGCGCTCGACCGCGGTGCTCGCCGCGGTGCGGGTCGCCGCCCGGCTCGAGGCCACGCTCGACGTGCCGCACGACGAGGCCGAGCGCGTGCTGCGCCTGGTGCCCGGCACCGGGCGCTGGACCGCGGCCGAGACGCTGCAGCGCTCGCACGGCGCCGCCGACTTCGTCTCGGTCGGCGACATCCACCTGTGCGGCATGGTCGGCTGGGCGCTGGCGGGCGAGCCCTGGGCCGACGACGAGCGCATGCTCGAGCTGGTCGCCGCCTACCCCGGGCACCGCTTCCGCGCCGTACGCCTGGTCGAGCTCTCGATCGGCGCCGGCCTCGTGCCGCCGCGCCCGCGCCGCGCGCCGAGGTACGCCGTGCGCGACTTCCGCGCCATGTGAGCTCACCGCTGGGCGGGCGGTGGCAGCGACGAGCTGAGCGGTAGCAACGGCCTCCCGACGGTAGCCAGGGAGCTACCGCTGGCGTGCTTCTGCTTCCGCTCGCTGGCAGGCGCTGCGCGGTGGCGGCGGGTGCGTCCGTGGTCGGCGGTACCTGGTACGGACCGGCGGCAGCAACGGGGCCCGGCGGTAACGAGGTCGAGCTGAGCGGTAGCAGAGACGGGCCGGCGGTAGCAACCAGGGTCCGGCGGCAGCAACGAGGGTCCGGCGGTAGCGACATCGAGCTGAGCGGTAGCAAAGACAGGCCGACGGCAGCCGGCGAGCCACCGCTGGGCTGCGGTTGCTACCGCTCACCGGTTCTGACCCTACGGCTGCGTACGCGTCGAAGCAGTTGCAGCCGCACGCGTGCCGTTATCGAACCGTTGCTTGACGAGAGAGCGCTCTCCCGGCATTGTCAGAGAGCGCTCTCTCGGGCGCTTCCCTGCGGCTCTCGACCCCCGCGCTGGCGGTCGCCGCTCCCTGGTTCTAGGAGGACTCGATGCAGGTTCCCACGCTCGCGGCCCGATGGCCCTCGAGGGTCGTGCTGACCGTCGCCGCCGCGTCGCTGCTGGCCGCGTGCGGCGGCAGCAGCGGCGGCGGCTCCGACACGGCCGCCGCCGGCAGCACCGCGGCGGCGGGCAGCAGCGCTGCAGCAGGCGGCAGCGCGGCTCCGGCCGCCGCTTCCGGCGAGAAGGTCACGCTGACCGTGCAGACCTTCGGCGGGTTCGACTTCGACACGACCGGCCTCTACGACGAGTACCAGAAGCTCCACCCCAACGTCACCATCAAGGCCAGCTCGATCCAGCAGGAGCAGAACTACTGGCCCGCGCTGCAGACCCACCTGCGCTCGGGCTCCGGTCTCGCCGACGTCCAGGGCATCGAGGTCGGCCGCATCGCCGACGTGACGCAGAACCAGGCCGACAAGTGGACCGACCTCAACACCCTCGGCGGCAAGGAGGCGGCCGCGAACTTCTTCGACTGGAAGGTCAAGCAGGCCAGCACTTCTGACGGCAAGCTGCTCGGCCTCGGCACCGACATCGGCCCGCAGGCCATCTGCTACCGCAAGGACCTCTTCGAGGCCGCCGGCCTCCCGAGCGACCGCGCTGCGGTCGCCGCGAAGATGAAGACCTGGGACGACTTCATCGCCCTCGGCAAGCAGTACACCGCCTCGAAGCCGAAGGCGCCCTTCGTCGACAGCGCCTCGAGCCTCTTCAACGCCATCACGAACCAGGGCGACACGAAGTTCTACGACGCGAGCGGCCAGCCGGTGTTCGACACCAACCCCGCGGTCAAGAAGGCCTGGGACTACGCGATCCAGGCCCACGACGCCAAGATGTCGGCCAAGCTGGCCCAGTTCAGTCCTCCGTGGACCACTGCGATCGGCAACGGCGGCTTCGCGACCGTCGCCTGCCCCGCCTGGATGATCAGCTTCATCGAGGGCCAGGGCAAGGACAAGGCCAAGGGCAAGTGGGACGTCGCTCCCGAGCCCAGCGGCAGCGGCAACTGGGGCGGCTCGTTCCTCGGCATCCCGGCTGCCAGCAAGCACAAGGAGGCCGCGATGGACTTCATCAAGTGGGTCACCGACGCCCAGCAGCAGGTCAAGCTCTTCACCGGCCCCGGCCACCACTTCCCCTCCAACAAGGTGGCTGCTGCTGACCCGGCCGTGAAGGGCGCGACCGACGCCTACTTCGGCGACGCCCCCATCGGCCAGATCTTCTCCGACGCCGCAGCCTCCATCCCGGTGCAGCCGAACGGCCCGAAGGACGGCGTGATCCAGGTCAACATCAACAACGGGATCCAGTCCATCGAGCAGCAGGGCAAGAACCCGGGGAAGGCGTGGGACGAGGCCGTCAAGACGACGAAGGACGCCCTCACCAAGTGACCTAGCGGCCGGCGACCACCCGCCGGCCGGACGGCCGCGCCGAGCAGAGAAGCCTGCGGCGTGCCAGAACCCTCTGGCACGCCGCAGGTTCTCGGCGCTTCGGGAAGGAACGCACCACCATGGCAGCCTCGACCTCCGTCGAGCCGCCGACCGCGGCAGGCCTGCGCCCGCGCCAGGCCCTGACCCTGCGGCAGCGGCTCTCGCGCGCCGACCGGACCATCACCGCGTACGGCTTCATCGCTCCGTTCTTCGTCGTGTTCATCGCCTTCGGGCTCTACCCGCTGCTCGACACCGCCTGGGTGTCGCTGCGCCACGAGGAGCTCACGTCCTCGGGCTCGAGCTGGGCCGGGTTCGACAACTTCTCCTACCTGTTCGGCAACGAGTACTTCCGCAAGGCCCTGTGGCACACCGTCACGATCGGCCTGCTCTCGACGGTCCCGCAGCTGCTCATGGCGCTCGGGCTCGCGCACCTGCTCAACCAGCGCATGCGCGGCCGCACGTTCTTCCGCGTCTTGATGCTCATGCCCTACGCCACCTCGGTCGCCGCGGCGGCCCTGGTGTTCGCGCAGCTGTTCGGCACCGACCACGGCCTCATCAACTGGGTCATCGGCCTGGTGGGCATCGACCCGATCGCGTGGGAGCCCGGCAGCTGGACCTCGCAGGTCGCGGTGTCCTCGATCGTCGTGTGGCGGTGGACCGGCTACAACGCACTCATCTACCTCGCGGCGATGCAGGCGGTGCCCGGTGAGCTGTTCGAGGCCGCCGCCATGGACGGCGCCAGCAAGTGGCAGCAGTTCCGCAACGTCACGCTGCCCAGCCTGCGCCCCACCATCGTCTTCACGGTGGTGGTGTCGTCGATCGGAGCCACGCAGCTCTTCGGCGAGCCGCTGCTCTTCTCCGCCGGCGCCGGCAACGCCAACGCGTTCGGCGGCAGCAGCCACCAGTACCAGACGCTCGGCCTGCTGATGTACCAGCAGGCCTTCACCGACGGCTCGCTCGGCCGCGCGGCCGCGACGGCCTGGACCATGTTCGTGATCATCGTCATCGTCACCGTCGTCAACTCGCTGCTCGTGAGCGGCAAGCTGCGCCTGCCCGGGCGCTCGCGGAAGGGAGCCCGCGCATGAGCGCCGTCCTCGACACCGTCCGTGAGGCGCCGGGGGCGCCGGCGCCGCGCCGGCGCACGAAGGGCCGCAGCGGCGCAGGTGACGTGCAGCGGGCCGGGTGGCCGACGTGCGTCGTGCTCACGGTCGTCGCCCTGGTCTCGGTCTACCCGCTCTACTGGGCGCTCGTCGGCGCATCGCGCAGCTCGGACCAGATCGCGCAGTCGCCGCCGCCGATGACCCCCGGCGGGCACCTGTGGGACAACCTCAAGACCGCGTGGGACCAGGGCAACCTCGGCAAGGCGCTGACGAACTCGCTCGTCGTCTCGAGCTGCATCGCGATCGGCACGGTGCTCTTCTGCACCATGGCCGGCTTCGCCTTCGCCAAGCTGCGCTTCCGGGGGAACTCGGCGCTGTTCGCCTTCACGATCGGCACGATGATGGTGCCGCCGCAGCTCGGCATCATCCCGCTGTACCTGCTGATGTCGAAGCTCGGCTTCACCAACCACATCATCTCGGTGATCCTGCCGACGCTCGTCACGGCGTTCGGGGTGTTCTTCATGCGGCAGTACGTCCTGCAGGCCGTGCCGACCGAGCTGCTCGAGGCCGGGTGGGTCGACGGCGCCAGCACGGCGCGGATCTTCTTCTCGATCGTGCTGCCGATCCTGCGCCCGGCGATGACCGTGCTCGGCATGCTGACCTTCCTCGCGGCGTGGAACGACTTCTTCTGGCCGGTGGTCACGCTCGGCTCCGACAACCCGACGGTGCAGGTCGCGCTCGCCAACATCGGCGTCTCCTACTTCACCGACTACTCGCTCGTCTTCGCGGGTGTCGTCGCCGGCACGCTTCCCGTTATCGTCGTGTTCGCTGTCCTGGGCCGCCAGATCGTGGGCGGCATCATGCAAGGCTCTCTCAAAGGATGATCCCCATGAGCACTCCCGCCGGTCCCGGCGCGCTCCAGTTCCCGCCCGGCTTCCTCTGGGGGACGGCGACCGCCTCCTACCAGATCGAGGGCGCCTTCGACGAGGACGGCCGCGGCCCCTCGATCTGGGACACCTTCAGCCACACCCCGGGCAAGGTGCAGGACGGCGACACCGGCGACGTGGCGGTCGACCACTACCACCGCTACCGCGACGACGTGGCGCTCATGGGCGAGCTGGGCGTGCACGCCTACCGCTTCTCGGTGGCCTGGCCGCGCATCGTCCCGGCCGCCTCGGGCGCGGTCGAGCAGCGCGGGCTCGACTTCTACAGCCGGCTGGTCGACGAGCTGCTCGGCAAGGGCATCGCCCCGGTCGCGACGCTCTACCACTGGGACCTGCCGCAGTGGCTCGAGGACGCCGACGGGTGGGGCAACCGGGACACGGCCTACCGCTTCGCCGAGTACGCGGCCGAGGTGGCCCGGGTGCTCGGCGACCGCGTGCACACCTGGACCACGCTCAACGAGCCGTGGTGCTCGGCGTTCCTCGGCTACGGCTCCGGCGTGCACGCCCCGGGGCGCACCGAGACCGAGACCTCGCTGCGCGCAGCCCACCACCTGAACCTGGCCCACGGACTCGCTCTCTCCGCGATCGCGCCGCACGTGAGCGCCGACTCGCAGAAGAGCGTGACGCTCAACCTGCACCACGTGCGCCCGGCCACCGACAGCCCGGCCGACATCGACGCCGCCCGCCGGGTCGACGCGGTCGCCAACCGGGTGTTCCTCGGCCCGATGCTCTCGGGGGAGTACCCCGCCGACCTGTTCGCCGACACCGAGGCGATCACCGACTGGGGCTTCGTGCAGGAGGGCGACCTTGCCGCCATCAGCGCGACGCCGGTGACCCTGCTGGGCATCAACTACTACAACCCGACGCTGGTGCGCGCCGCCGAGGGCGAGCGGGCTGCCGACGCCTTCGACGGCCACGGCAACGGCGCGGGCACCCCGTGGCCCGGCTGCGAGGGCGTCGAGTTCGTGCAGCAGCCCGGGCCCTACACCGCGATGGGCTGGCCGGTCGACGAGTCGGGCCTCTACGACCTGCTGCAGCGGGTGTCCAAGGACTACCCGTCGCTGCCGCTCGCGATCACCGAGAACGGCTCGGCCTGGGAGGACGAGGTCTCCGCCGACGGCGAGGTGCACGACCCGCAGCGGGTCGACTACCTCAGCCGCCACCTGAGCGCCGCCCACCGGGCGATCGCCGACGGCGTCGACCTGCGCGGCTACTTCGTCTGGTCGCTGCTCGACAACTTCGAGTGGGCCTACGGCTACTCGAAGCGGTTCGGCATCGTGCGCGTCGACTACGACACCCAGCAGCGCACGCCGAAGGACAGCTTCAAGCTCTACCAGCAGGTCGTGGCCCAGAACGCGCTGCCGCAGGCCTGACGGCGGCAGCCCCGGGGCCGCGGAGCCGGAAGGGGACGTCCGGCGCCGCCCGCGGCTCCTACGATGCGCGTGCCGCACCTGTGCGCAGGTGCGGCACGCGCATCGTCGTCCCCGTCGGAGGTGCCCCGTGAGCAGAGCAGCCGCGTACGCCTGTGGCGCGGTCCTCGGCGCCGTGCTGGCCGGGTGCGGCGGCAGCGACCCGGCCGCGCCCGCCGCGCCGGCGCCCAGCTCGCCGCCCGCCTCCGTGCCCGCGTCCCCGGCGCCACCCCCCTCCTCCTCCGCTCCGCGCGCGGCACCCTCCTCGACCCCGCCGGCAGCCCACTCGGCGACGCCCTCGCGCACCCAGCCGCCGCGTGCAGCCTCGCCCACCGCTCGCCCCAGCACAGCCCCCTCGGCGCCCACCGCCCTGTCGGGCACCGCGGCGTTCGTGGCCGTCGTGCGCGCCAAGGCCCCCGAGGTCGCCGCCGGGCGGCTCGACCGCGAGATCGCAGCGGTGGCCACCGACGCCTGCGACCTGCTCGCGTCGGGCAGCAGCGGCGACGAGGTCGTGGCGCGCACGCAGACGCTCGGCACCCTCGACGCGGAGGCCACCGACCAGGCGACGGCCCGCGAGCTGGTCAAGCTCGCCATCGACACCGTCTGCCTCGACCAGGCCCGCCGGGTCGACGAGTTCTGAGCCGGGCTGCTCGAGCGGGCCCGCTCAGGCCGACTCGCGCACCACCAGCCGGGTGGGCAGCAGCACCTGGCGCTCGCTCGCCTCGCCGCGGATCAGCTCGTCGAGGACGGTGACCATGCGGGCCACCCACTCCTCGATGTCCTGGTGGATCGTGGTGAGCGACGGCTCGGTCCAGCGGGCGATCTCGTCGTGGTCGTCGAAGCCGACGACGGCGACGTCGCGCGGCACCTGCTTGCCGGCCCGGCGCAGCACGCGCAGCGCCCCCGCGGCCATCAGGTCGCTGGCGGCGAAGATCGCGTCGAGGTCGGGGACGCGCTCGAGCAGCCGCTCGGTGGCGATCTCGCCGCTCTCCTGGGTGAAGGCGCCGTGCGCCACCAGGTCGGGGTCGACCGCGTCGTGGCCGCCCATCGCCTCGACGAAGCCCTCGAGCCGGTCGATGCCGGCGGTCATGTCGAGCGGGCCCGTGATGGTCGCGATGCGCCGGCGGCCCAGGCCGAGCAGGTGCTCGGTGGCCAGGCGCGCGCCGGCGCGGTTGTCCATGTCGACGAACCAGCTGCCGGCGTCGGTGTTCCAGGGCCGGCCGCCGACGACGACGGGGAGCCCGATGCGGGCGGCGAGCGCCGGCAGGTCGTCGACCCGGTGGAGCGAGAAGAGCAGCGCGCCGTCGACGTGGCCGGCCTCGAGGTAGCTCTCGACCCGCGTGTAGTCGGCCGGGTCGTGCGCCATGAGCAGCACCATCTGCAGCCCGCGCCGGGCGATCTCCCGCGACGCGGTGCGCACGATGCCGCCGAAGAACGGGTCGCTGAAGACGAAGGACGCGGACTCGCCGACGACCAGCGCGATCGCGTTGGAGCGGCGGGTGGCCAGGCTGCGCGCGGCCATGTTGGGCACGTAGCCGAGCTGGCGGATCGCCGCCTCGACCTTCTCGCGCAGGTCGGGCGCCACCCGCGGGGAGTCGTTGACGACGCGGGAGACGGTCGCGCGCGAGACCCCGGCCAGGCTCGCCACCTGCTCGAGGGTCGGGCGCGCGCCGTCCGGGGTCACCGGAGCACCACCAGCTCGTCGAGCGGGCGCTCGGGCCGGGCGGGGGGCGCGGCGGCGGGCACGCCCACGGCGACGGTCCCCATGGGCTCCCAGGAGGCGTCGAGGTCGAGCGCCGCACGGGCGGCGTCGGGGCAGAACAGCGCCGACGACACCCAGGCCGAGCCGAGCCCCTCGGCCGCGAGCGCCACGAGCAGCGCCTCGATGCCCGCCCCGGCGGCGAGCACGAACATCGAGCGCTCCGCGGCGCTGCGGCGCGCGTCGGGGTAGTCGTGCGCGCCGTCGGAGACCAGGCAGGGCACCACGAGCAGGGGAGCGCCGCGCAGGACGGCACCACGGCGTACGCGGCGGGCCACCTGCTCCCCGGAGAACCCGTCGACGCGCAGGTCGGCCTCCCAGGCCGCCTGCATCGCGTCGAGCAGCCGCGTGCGCGCGGCCGCGGTCTCGACGACCGCGAAGCGCCAGGGGACGGTGTGGTGCGGAGCGGGCGCGGTGACCGCCGCGGCGAGCGCGCGGCGCACCGCCTCGGGGTCGGGGGCCCCGGGCGCGAAGGACCGGACCGTACGCCGTGCACCGACCGCCGCGCGGGCACCCTGGGCGCGCGCCTCGGCGGTGCCCCAGCGGAAGAGGTCCTCGTCGGCCGGGCGGACCAGGGCCGCGGCGCCCGGGCCGTCGTCGTCGAGCAGCGCGTCGGCGCCCAGCCCGCGCACGACCGCGGCCGGCACGCCGGTGGCCTTGCCCTTGACCAGGTCGGCCGCGCCGGCGAGCTCGTCGCCGAGCGCCGGCAGGGTCACGTCGAGCACGCGCCCGGAGGAGTCGGTCGATCCGCGCAGGTCGTGCAGCGCCCGCACGCCGGCGGCGCCGACGGCGATGTCGGTCTGGCCCTGGCGCCAGGCGCGCCCGGCGGTGTCGGTGACGACGACGCCGAGGCGGTCGAGCCCCCGGCTTGCGCGCAGGGCGGCGCGCAGCGCACGGGCGGAGGCGTCGGGGTCGCTCGGCAGCAGCAGCACGGTGCCCGGCTCGACGTTGCTCTCGTCGACGCCCGCGGCGGCGAGCACCAGCCCGTGGCGGGTCTCGACGATGCGGGTGGGCCCGCGGCGGGCGACGACCCGCACGGTCTCGGCCGTCACCGCCTCGTCGCGGGTCACGCCGCGCAGGGCCCGGCCCTCGGCCTTGGCGACCACCTTGCTCGAGACGACCACCACGTCGCCCTCGGCGAGCTGCGGCAGCGCGGCGTCGAGCAGGGCGCCGAGGTCGTCGCCGGCGGCCACCTCGGGCAGGCCGGTCACCGGCAGCACGGTGACGGGCCCGGGCGGGGGCGTCACGCGCGCACGGCCTCGGCGAGCCGCAGCGCCTCGGCGGCGATGCGGGCGGTGGCCGGCACGTCGGTCATGAGCAGGGGGACCGCGCGGCAGGCGATGCCGGCCTGCTCGACGGGTGCGACGGCGTGGACGTCCGAGGTGTCGACGAGCCAGCCGTCGAGCAGCGACGCGCCGTAGTGGAGCGCGACCGCGCCGGCGTCGACCTCGACGCCCAGGGCAGGGAGCAGGCGGTCGGCCATGCCCCGCACGACGGCGCCCCCCACCAGCGGCGCGACGCCCACGACCGGCGCAGCGCTCGCCTCGAGGGCCGCGCGGACGCCGGGCACCGCCAGCACCGTGCCGATGGAGACGACGGGGTTGCTGGGCGGCAGCAGCACGACGTCGGCGGCGGCGACGGCCTCCAGCACGCCCGGCGCCGGCCGGGCCTGCTCGGCGCCGACCGCGACCACGTCGAGGGCGCGCGGCGCGGCGCGCAGCCCCACCCAGTACTCCTGGAAGTGCACCAGGCGCGGCGGTGCGCCGGCGGGGTCGTCGGGGTGCTGGACGAGCACGTGGGTCTCGACGGGGGAGTCGCTCATCGGGAGCAGGGTCACGCCGAGGCCGGGCAGGCCCCAGCGCGCGGCGATCGTCGCGGTCGCCTCCGACAGCGTCGCGCCGGAGGCGAGCAGCGAGGTGCGCGTGAGGTGCGTCGCGAGGTCGCGGTCGCCCAGGCCGAACCACGTCGGCAGCACGCCGTAGCCCGCGAGCTCGTCGCGCACGGTGAAGGTCTCGTCGGGCCGGCCCCAGCCCTTGGCCTCGTCGATGGCGCCCGCGAGGGTGTAGGTCACGGTGTCGAGGTCGGGGCAGACGCGCAGGCCCCACAGCGTGATGTCGTCGCCGGTGTTGCCGACGACGGTCACGTCGGCGGGCTCGCCGGCCTCGGCGAGCGCTGCCAGCAGGCCGCGGACGAACCGGGCACCGCCGGTGCCGCCGGCGGGGACGACGATGCGCACGGGCCCATCCTCTACGACGGCGGGCGCCGCCGGGCGCACGGGTGCCTCGCGGCGCGGTGCGCCGCGGCCCCCGCCGCTACGCCGTGGCCACCAGCCCGGCACCGCGGGAGCGGCGGGCGGCCTTCACCGCGTACATCTGCGCGTCGGCGGCGGAGAGCACCTGCTCGGGGACGTCGCCAGGGGTGCCGACCGCGGTGCCGACGCTCACGCCGACGCGCAGCTGGCGGCCGGCCACGACGAACGGGCGGCGCACGGCCGCCTCGACGCGGGTGGCGAGCGCCTTGACCTCCGGACGCCCCGCGCCCAGGCAGAGCACGACGAACTCGTCGCCGCCGAGCCGCGCGACGACGTCGTGGGAGCGCACCAGCCCGCGGACCCGTTCGGCGACCTCGACGAGCAGCGCGTCGCCGGCGGCGTGGCCGTAGGTGTCGTTGACGGCCTTGAAGCCGTCGAGGTCGCAGAAGAGCAGCCCGGCCCCCATGCCCCCGGACGCGTCGAGCGCGTCGAGCAGCGCCGCCTCGAACGAGGGCCGGTTCAGCAGGCCGGTGAGCGCGTCGGTCTCGGCGAGCCGGCGCAGCCGGGCCTCGGCCTGGCGCGCGTCGGTGACGTCGATGCCGACGCAGACCAGGTGGCGCAGCTCGCCGTCGGGCCCGCGCAGCGGTGAGTCGCTCCAGGCGACGCGCCGGCGGTGGCCGTCGGGGGCGAGGAAGGCGGTCTCGCGGGCGCCCGGCGTGCCGTTGGCCAGCGTCTGCTCGATGACCCGGGCGGCCTCGTGGCGGTCGTCCTCGGAGTCGAGCAGCTCCCAGGCGGGCCGCCCGAGGGCGTCGGACTCGGCGCAGCCGAGCGAGGCGAGGAACGCGCGGTTGGCGCGCACGACGAGGCCGGCGGCGTCGAGGACGAGGATGAGCGCGCCTGCGCCCTGGAGCGCGGCCGCGTCGAGGCAGTCCTCCGCGTGCGCGCTGCGCTGGTGCGGCAGCTGCGCCGTGGCGTCTCCCACCCGTTCCCCACCTCCTCGTGCGACGTCTGCGCAGCCCTATCGGCGGGCGAGGGCCGGGGGAGAGGGGTTCCGGCGGCCGAGTCCGGGCGACTCCCTAGCACCCCCCACCTTGACGGGAGGGGACCGACGCGCGTGTAATTCCAGGCATGTCATTCCGGCAGGCTGGGAACGACCGGCCGACCACCGAAGTTCCACTCAGCGTTGCCGGATGGACACAGCACGTGCCGGTCGAGGAGGCAACCATGCTGGAGGTACTCATGCACACGGACAACGACACCGACGTCGAGGTCGCCGTGCCCTTCCCGGGCGTGGGCGCCGACGTCATCGAGCTGCTCCCCGACGCCGTCGAGGAGGAGCTGCGCTGGCAGGAGCGCGCGCTGTGCGCCCAGACCGACCCCGAGGCGTTCTTCCCGGAGAAGGGCGGGAGCACCCGGGAGGCCAAGCGCGTGTGCCTCGGCTGCGACGTGCGCGCCGAGTGCCTCGAGTACGCCCTCGCCCAGGACGAGCGCTTCGGCATCTGGGGCGGGCTGTCCGAGCGGGAGCGCCGGCGGCTGCGCAAGCGCGCGGTCTGAGCGCCCCCGCGCCCCGGATGACACTCGCCCCCGACACCGGAGAGCTGGGCCTGGTCGCCTCGCGCCGGCCCGTCGAGGCCGGTTCCGACGGCGCCTGCGGCGCCGGAGACGGCGTCCAGGTGACCGCCGTGCTCGTCTGCCACGACGGCGAGCAGTGGCTGGCCCGGGCCCTGCGCGGGCTCGCGCTCCAGCACCGGGCGCCCGACCGCGTCGTCGCGGTCGACGTCGGCAGCCGCGACGGCACCCGGGCGCTGCTCGACGCCGCACGGACGCGCGGCGAGGTCTCCGAGGTCGTCGAGGTCGACCGGCGCAGCGGCTTCGGCGCGTCGGTCGCCGCCGCCCTCGCGCACGCCGGGCCGCCGGTCGCCGGGTTCGACCGCGACCGGTTCCACTGGCTCCTCCACGACGACTGCGCCCCCGAGCCCGGCGCCCTCGCGGCCCTGCTCGCCACAGCCGCGGCCGACCCGAGCGCGGGGGTGCTCGGGCCCAAGCTGGTCGGCGGGCGCGGCGGGCGCAGCCTGCTCGAGGTGGGCGTCAGCATCTCGGCCGGCGCCCGGCGCGAGACCGGGCTCGAGCCCGACGAGCTCGACCAGGGCCAGCGCGACGGCGTCCACGACGTCCTCGCCGTCAGCACCGCCGGCATGCTCGTGCGCGCCGACGTGTGGCAGCGGCTCGGCGGCCTCGACCCGGCCCTGCCGCTGTTCCGCGACGACCTCGACCTGGGCTGGCGAGCGCGCTCGGCGGGCTACCGCGTCGTCTGCACCACCGACGCCGTCGTCCGCCACGCCGAGGCCGCCCGACGCGGCCTGCGCCCGCTCGCGGCCGTCCGCGGCCGGGCCCTGCGCGCCGACCGCCAGGCCGGCCTGCGCGCCCTGCTGCTCAACAGCGCGCCCTGGCTGCTGCCCGTGCTGCTCGTGCGCCTGGTCGCCGCCTCCTGCGCCCGGGCGCTCGCGCTGGTCCTCGCCGGAGCGCCCCGCGCCGCCGCGACCCAGCTGGTCGCCCTCGCCGGCGCCCTGGGCCGCCCCGACCTGCTCGTGGCCGGCCGCTGGCGCCGCTGGCGCCTGCGCAGCGACCCGCACGCGGCGGTCCGCCCCTACCTCGCCCGGCCGGGCACCACCGTGCGGCTCGTGCGCGACGCGGCCGGCGCCGTCTTCGCGCCCGGCGCGCAGCGCGAGCGCCGGGCCACCCCGTGGCAGGTCGTGCGCCCGCCGCTGCTGCTCGTCGCGGCGCTCGGTGCGACGGCGCTGTGGTCGGGCCGCGACCTGCTCGGCCGCGGGCGCGTCGTCGGCGGCGCCGCCGGGGTGGCGCCCGGCTCGCTCGGCGACCTGCTCCACGCGCTGACCGGCTCCTGGCAGCCCGTCGGGCTCGGGCGCGCCGGTGCCGGGCCCGACTGGCTGGCGCCCTTCGCGCTGCTGTCCGCGGCGCTCGGCGGTCGTCCGGCCGTGGCGCTCGACGTCGTGCTGCTCGGCGCGGTCCCGCTCGCCGGCCTGGCCGCCTACGTCGCGCTGGCGCCGCTCGTGGCCGGCCGCGGCCTGCGGGCCTGGGCAGCCGGCGCCTACGCGCTGCTCCCGGCCGTCGTCGGCGCGGGCGCCGCCGGCCGGGTCGGCACCGCCGTCGCGGCGGTCCTCCTCCCGCCCACCGCCCGCCTGGCGGCCTGCGCCTGCTCGGGGCGCTCGCTGCGCTGGCAGTCGGCCGCCGGCGCCGGGCTGCTGCTCGCGGTCGTGTCGGCGGGCGCTCCGGTGGTGTGGGCGCTGGCCGCGGCCGGCGCGCTCGTCGTGCTCGCCGCCTCGCTGGCACGGCCGCGCCGGCTGGGCGGCCTGGCCGCGCGGCTCGCCCTCGCGCTGGCCGTGCCCGTCGGGCTGCTGCTGCCCCAGGCCCGGGCGCTCGCCTCCGACCCGACCGCGTGGACGCGCTGGGTCGGCGAGGCCGGCTGGGCGCTGCCCGGCCTCGCCGACGCCCGGCTCGACCCCTGGGACGTCCTGCTGCTCCACCCCGGCGGTCCCGGCGCCTACCCGCTCGTGCTCTGCGCGCCGCTGCTCGCCGCGGCGCTCGCGGCGCTGCTGCTGCCCGGCCGACGGGCCGGCGCCGTACGCGTGTGCTGGGCGCTCGCGCTCCCCGCGCTCGCCGTCGCCTGGCTCACCACCACCGTGCGGCTCCCCGGCCCGGTGGCCGGCAGCCCGGTTCCGGCGTGGCCCGGGGCGTCGCTCCTGGTCGCCGGCGCGGCCCTCGTCGTCGCCGCGGCGCTGGGCGCCGAGGGCGCCCGGGAGCGGCTGCGGGGCACCAGCTTCGGCTGGCGCCAGCTGGGGTGCGCGGCCCTGGCGCTCGCCGCCGGCCTCGCCCCCGTCGGCGTCGCCGCTGCGGTGCTCGACCCCGGCGTGCCCGGCCTGTCCGCGCGCGGCAGCGCCCTGCACCGGACCGGCGCGCCGCTGCCCTCCTTCGTCAGCGCTGACCTGGCCGGGCCGGAGCACCCGCGCGCGCTGGTGCTCTCCGGCACCGCGTCAGCCGTGCGCTGGTCCCTCGACCGCGGGCAGGGCGCCGCGCTCGGCTCCGAGGCCGGCGCCGGCAGCAGCGCCGCCGAGCGGGCTCTCGGCGCCGCGGTCGCCGACCTGGTCTCCGGCCGCGGCGGCAGCTCCGCCGCGCACCTGCCCGGGTTCGCCGTCCGCTACGTCGTGCTGCGCGCACCGCTCGACCCCGCCCTGCTCCGCGCCCTCGACGGAACCCCCGGCCTGGCCCGCACCGGGCGCCAGGACCCCGACGCGCTCTGGGAGGTCGCCGCCGACCGCACGGCCGGCGTGGCCGCCCGGCTGCGCCTGACCGACGCGTCCGGCGCCACGACCGCGGCGCTGGAGTCCCGGCGCGTCGGCGCCACCGACGAGCTGGCGCCCGGCCCCGCCGGCCGGCTGCTCGTGCTCGCGGAGCCGGCCGACGGCGGGTGGCGGGCCAGCGTCGACGGCACCGCCCTGGAGCCGGTGCCCGCTCCGGCGAGCACGCCGTGGGCGCAGGCCTTCGCCGTGCCCGCGGGCGGCGGCACCCTGCACCTGCACCACTCCGACGCCGCGCAGCGCACGGAGCGGTCGGCACGGCTGGTGCTCCTCGGCGTCGTGCTGCTGCTGTGCCTGCCGCTGCGCTCCCGTCGAGGCCGGGAGGCCGCTGCATGAGTCGCCCGGTCCTCTCGCTCGCCGCCGTCGGGCTGCTGCTCGCCGGCGGCGTGGTCGGTGCGCAGGCCGCCCGCGGCGAGGCCGGCCCCGCCGCAGCCCGCGCCCCGCGCGCCACGACGACCCCGGTGGCCGCCGCGGCGCTGGCCTGCCCCGACCCGGTCACCAGCGCAGGGTCATCGGGCAGCGCAGCGTCATCGGGCAGCGCGGCGTCCTCCGGTGCGGCGTCCTCGGTCGTGGCCGCGGTGTCGCCGTCGGCACGCACCGCGCCGGCCCGCGGCCAGCTGTTCGCCCGCCAGCTGCTCGGCCGCAACCGGCTGCAGGGCGACGCGCTGCCCGGCGGCGGGCGGGCCGGTGTCGTCACCACGCGCGGCGAGCTGCTGCACGCGGTCGTGCCACCGCGTACCGGTCCGGTCGTGGTGCGGGCCACCGGCGCGCTCGCCCCGGGCGCGGCCGCGGCCCAGTTCACCCGCGTCCCGGCCGGTGACACCACCAGCGCCGCGGGCAGCGCCACCGCCCGCGGCACCGGCCTGGTGGACTGCGCGGCGCCCAGCACCGACGCCTGGTTCGTCGGGGGAGCGGGCGGTGTCGGCCGCACCACCACCCTGTACCTCTCCGACCCCGACCCGGCGCCCGCGCTCGTCGACGTCGTCGCCTGGGGGCCTGACGGGCCGATCGGGTCGCGCGCGCTGCGCGACCTCGTGGTCGGCGCCACCGGTCAGCGCGTCGTCCGGCTCGACGCCGAGCTGCCCGCCGACGTCTACGCCCTGCACGTCGTCGCCCGGCAGGGCCGCGTGGCCTCCGCCCTGCGGGTCAGCGAGACACAGGGCCTGCAGCAGCTGGGCTGGGACTGGGTGGCGCCGTCGCAGGCGCCCGCCACCCGCCAGGTCGTGCCCGGGGTGCTCGGCGGCTCCGGCACCCGCACGCTGCGCATCGTCGCCCCCGGCTCGAGCGGCGCGGTCGTGCGCGTCTCGGTGCTGGGCGTCGACGCGACCCTGCACCCCGACGCCGTCAGCGCGGTGGCCGTCGACGCCGGCACCGTCGCCAGCGTCGACGTCTCCGAGCTCGCCGGGCGCACGCCCGCCGGACTTCTGCTCGAGTCCGACGTCCCCGTCACCGCTTCCGTGCTCGAGCGGCAGGGGGCCGCCGTCGGCTCGGGCACCGCACCGGCCGACACCGCGTCGCTGCCGGCCGCGGAGCCCACGCGGGCGGGGGAGCGCGCGGTGCTGCCCTACGTCGCGACCGGCACCGGGCGCTTCGCGGAGCTCTCGCTCAGCGCCCCGGAGGCGGGCGCGACGGTGCGCGTGTCGCCGTTGGCCCGACCCGGCCGGGCCGTGGCCGGCGGCTCGAGGACCGTGCGCGTCGAGGCCGGGCGCACCGTGCAGCTCGAGCTCGACACGGCCGTCGGCGTCTACGCGCACGGCGTGCTCGTGCAGGTGCTCGAGGGCTCCGGCCCGGTCTGGAGCGCCGGCACCCTGCGCGAGGCCGGCAGCGACGGGCCGCTGATCACCGCGCTCGCGCTCCACCCGCAGCCGCAGGTGGTGCGGGTGCCCGCCGCGGTCGAGGACCTGCGGCTGGGCTCCGGCTCCTGAGGAGCCCGGCGAGCTAGTCCTCGCCCGCCAGCCCGTAGCCCGGGTCGACGGCCTCGGGCGAGAGCCCGAGCAGCTCGGCCACCTGCTCGGTGACGACGTCCTGCACCAGGTCGGCGAGGTCGCGCCGGTCGAGCGCCCGCGTCTCGAGCGGGCGGCGGTAGACCACGATGCGGGCGGCCAGCGCCCCGGTGGAAGGGAACGCGCGGCCCAGCGGCACCGGGTCGGGGCTCTGCGGCGGCGCGTCGGTGGGCGGCACGTCCTCGACCGCGACCTCGAGCCCGCGCAGCTGGTCCTCCCAGCGGCGCTCGAGGTGCTCGACGGCGTCGAGCACCATCTCGTCGAACACCTGCGCGCGCGAGCGGGTCAGCGGCAGCCCCGGCGGGCTGAGCGGCCCGCGCAGACCGCGCCCGTGCCGGTCGCGCCGGCGGCGTCGCGCGGCAGCATCCACGAGCGGCAGCGTACTGGCGCCGGTGCCGATGCGTCGGCAGCGCCCGCGCTGGGCAGGCAACACCCGTGACAGAGACGCGTCCCTCAGAGCCCACCGTGTTCGTCCTCTACGGCGCCACCGGCGACCTCGCCGCCCGGCTGGTGCTGCCGGCGTTCTTCCGCCTGGCCCAGGAGGACCTGCTGCCCGAGCAGTGGGTCCTGGTCGGCAACGGACGCGGCGACGTGTCGCACCTCGACTTCGCCGAGCACGTGGGCGAGGTGCTCGAGGAGTTCGGGCCGAAGCCGGGCGAGGGGCCGTGGGAGGAGTTCCGCACCCGCCTGCGCTTCGCGGGCGGCGGCTTCAGCTCCGACGACCCGGGCAGCCTGCTCGACGTGCTGGAGGAGGCCGAGCGCGAGCTCGGCGGGTCGCCCCAGCGCATCCACTACCTCGCCGTCCCGCCGAGCGCGTTCGAGGGGCTGACCGAGGCCCTGGGCAAGCACGGCCTCGCCGAGGGCGCCCGGGTCGTCTACGAGAAGCCCTACGGCACCTCGATGGAGAGCTTCGAGCGCCTCGACGCCGCTGTCCACGAGGTGTGGCAGGAGGACCAGGTCTTCCGCATCGACCACTTCCTCGGCAAGGAGGCCACGCAGGACCTCCACGTCGCCCGCTTCGCCAACCGGCTGCTCAGCGAGGTCTGGAGCGCCGAGCACGTCGCCCAGGTGCAGATCGACGTGCCGGAGACGCTCGACGTCGCCGACCGCGTCGAGTTCTACGACGAGACCGGCGCGACCCTCGACATGCTGGTGACACACCTGTTCCAGCTGGCGGCCGAGGTGGCGATGGAGCCGCCGGTGTCGATGGGCGCCGACGACCTGCAGGAGGCGCGCGAGACGGTCATCGACGCCTTCCGGCCGCTCGACCCCTCGGAGGTGGTGCTCGGCCAGTTCGAGGGCTACCAGGACATCGAGGGCGTCGAAGAGGGCTCGCGCACCGACACCTACGTCGCGGCGCGGCTCTGGGTCGACACCGGCCGCTGGCACGGGGTGCCGTTCCTGCTGCGCACCGGCAAGCAGCTGGCGCAGAGCGCCCAGCGCGTGAGCCTGGTGCTCAAGGACTCCGACGAGCTGGTGAGCGGCGTCCCCGCGCAGGGCAACGTGCTCACCTTCGACCTGTCCGGCGACGGTGCGATCGAGGTCTCGATGGTCCTCAAGCGTCCCGGCGCCGACGACGTGGTCGAGACCGCCACCTCGACCCTGCCGCTGTGCTCGGTGCCCGCGGCCGACCCGCTGCCCGCCTACGTACGCCTGATCCTCGACGTCCTGCGCGGCGACCGCTCGCTGTTCACCCGTCCCGACGGCCTGCGCCACGTGTGGGAGGTGGCCGCCCCGCTGCTCGACGCGCGACCGGACCCCCTGCCCTACGCGCGCGGGTCCTGGGGACCCGCCGAGGCCGACGCGCTGGCCGCACCCGGCTCCTGGCTGCTGGGCGCATGAGCACCACACCGGACCTCAGCGGCAACAGCGGCTACGTCATCCCGGGCGGCGAGTTCACCCGTGACCAGCGCTACATCGCCACCCGCATCACCGCCGACGGCCGCGACGGCTACCCCGTCGAGGCGGGGCGCTACCGGCTCGTCGTCAGCCGCGCGTGCCCCTGGGCCAGCCGTGCCGTGGTCGTGCGCCGCCTGCTCGGGCTCGAGGACGCGCTCTCGATGGCCATCGCCGGCCCGACGCACGACTCGCGCAGCTGGACCTTCGACCTCGACCCCGGCGGCCGCGACCCCGTGCTGGGCATCGAGCGGCTGCAGGAGGCGTTCTTCGCCCGCTTCCCGGGCTACGAGCGCGGCATCACGGTGCCGGCGATCGTCGACGTGCCCACCGGCCAGGTGGTCACCAACGACTACGCGCAGATGACGCTCGACCTCGAGACCGAGTGGACCGCCTTCCAGCGCGAGGGCGCGCCCGACCTCTACCCCGAGGCGCTGCGCGACGAGATCCACGCGGTCGACGAGGTGGTGTTCGCCGACGTCAACAACGGGGTCTACCGCGCGGGGTTCGCCGGCTCGCAGCGCGCCTACGAGCGGGCCTACGCCCGGCTGTTCGACCGGCTCGACTGGCTCTCCGAGCGGCTCTCGACCCAGCGCTACCTGGTCGGCGACACGATCACGGAGGCCGACGTACGCCTGTTCACGACGCTCGTGCGCTTCGACCCCGTCTACCACGGCCACTTCAAGTGCAACCGGCACAAGCTCGAGCAGATGCCGGTGCTGTGGGCCTACGCCCGCGACCTGTTCCAGACCCCGGGCTTCGGCGACACGGTCGACTTCGTGCACATCAAGCGGCACTACTACGAGGTGCACCGCGACATCAACCCGACCGGCATCGTGCCGGCGGGCCCGCTGCTCGACGGCTGGCTCACGCCGCACGGGCGCGAGGAGCTCGGCGGGCGGCCCTTCGGCGACGGGACGCCGCCCGGACCGGTGCGGGAGCACGAGCGCGTGCCGGCCGGCCACACCCCGCTGGACACGGGCACCCCCGGCTGAGGGCGGGCACGCGGCGGCCCTCCGCCGGTGGGTGGCAGAGTGTGCGCGCGGACTCCGCTGGTCGAGACGAGGCCGGCACCGACGCAGCGGGTTGGGGACAGGTCGCACGGCAGGGCCGTGCGACGCGACGTCGGAGCAGTGGAGAGGGGTGGGACGTGAGCGCGCCAGCGCTGGAGATGGACACGCTGTTCGACCAGCTGCCCACCGCCTACCTCGTGCTCTCGCGCGACCTGGTCGTCCTGACCGCCAACGCCGCCCTGCTCCGCCTGACCGGCCGCAGCCTCGGCGAGCTCGTGGGACGGCCGCTGTTCGAGCTGTTCCCCCCTGCGCCCGACCGGCTCGAGGCCGACGGCACCAACCCGCTGCAGACCTCCTTCGAGCGCGTGCGCGACACCGGCCGCGCCGAGCGCCTCTCGGTGGTCCACTACGACCTGCCCGACGCGTCGGGCGCCCTGCGCCGGCGCTACTGGTCGCTGGTCAACGCCCCCGTGCTCGACCCGGGAGGCCGCTGCGTGCTGCTGGCCCAGTGCGTCGAGGACGTCACCGACTACGTGCTCGACCGCGCCGCGCGCGAGGGCGTCGAGCCGCCCGCGACGGGTCCGGCGGAGGTCACCACCTCGCGCCGCAGCGTCGAGGCGGTCGAGGCCGACCTCGTACGCCGTGCCGAGGAGCTGCGCGGCGCCCTCGAGGCCGAGCGCACCGCCTCGCGCCGGCTCGCCGGCTTCGCCGGCGCCGTCCTGCAGCTGGCGCTCGCCGACACCGTCGACGACCTCGTCGACAAGGTGCTCGCCAGCGGACTGGCGGCGCTCGCGGCCGAGGGCGGGGCTCTCGCCCTGCGCGACGACGCCCGCGGCGTCGTCCGGCTGACCACGAGCGGCTACCCGGGCGCGGCGCAGCGCACTGTCGAGCTGCCGCTCGACGCCGACGTCCCCGCTGCCAGGGCCGCGCGCACCGGCGAGCTCGTGGTGCTGGGCGACCGGGCCGCCGGGCTGGCCTGGTCGCCGCACATGGCCGAGCTCTACGCCACGAGCGGGCAGGAGGCGTGGATCGCCCTGCCCCTGCGCGTCGGCGACCGGGTGTTGGGCTCGATCGCGGCCTCCTGGGCGCAGCCGCGCACCTTCGGCCCCGAGGAGACCGGCCTGCTGGTCGCCTTCGCCGCCCAGTGCGCCCAGGCGCTCGAGCGTCTCGAGGTGCGGCTGGCCGAGCAGCAGGTCGCGACGCTGGTGCGCCAGATGTCCGAGACGCTGCAGCGCAGCCTGCTCACCGAGCCCCAGCAGCCCGAGGACCTGCGCATCGTGGTGCGCTACCGGCCCGCGGCCGAGCAGGTGCAGGTCGGGGGCGACTGGTACGACGCCTTCCGCACGCGCGACGGCTCGACCAGCCTGGTGGTCGGCGACGTGGCCGGGCACGACCGCGACGCCGCCGCCCTGATGGGCCAGGTGCGCAACCTGCTGCGGGGTGTCGCCTACACGCTGCCCGGTCCGCCGTCGTCGGTGCTCGGCGTCGTCGACGCCGCCATGCGCGACCTCGAGGTCGGGGCGCTGGCGACTGCGCTGCTGGCCAAGCTGGAGCCGGTGGAGGAGGCCGGCGACGACGCCGCGGGCGGCGTGTCGGTGCTGCGCTGGGCCAACGCCGGCCACCTGCCGCCGCTCGTGCTGGGCGCCGACGGCGCCGTGCGCCTGCTCGACGACGACCCCGACCTGCTGCTCGGCCTCGACCCCGACTCGCCCCGCACCGACCGCCGCCACGTGCTGCACCCCGGCTCGACGGTGCTGCTCTACACCGACGGGCTGGTCGAGCGCCGCGGGCGCAGCCTCGACGACGGGCTGGCCTGGCTCGCCGCGGCCGCCGCGCGCCTGGCCGACCTCGACCCCGAGGACCTGTGCGACGCGCTGCTGGCCGAGGTCGCCGGCACGGCCGAGGACGACATCGCGCTGCTCGCGCTGAGCGCGCGCCCGGCCGGCCCGGCGCGCGCCGACGCCACCTCGGCGCCCGGCCGCTCCTCGGTCGTGGTGGCGTTCTCCGAGCGGTTCGCGCCCGACGCGGCGGTGCTGCGCACGGTGCGCCGCCTGGTCACCCACCACCTCGAGCTGCGGGGGATGGGCGAGCGCGCCCTGGAGGGTGCGATCGCCGTCAGCGAGCTGGCTGCCAACGCGGTCCTGCACGCCCGCACCGAGTTCGAGGTGCGCGTGCTCGACCTGCCCGACGGCGTGCGCGTCGAGGTCCACGACGGCTCTTCGACCATGCCGCTGCCGGGGCCGCTGGGGGCCGAGGCGATGAGCGGGCGCGGGCTCCAGCTGCTCGAGCAGGCCACCGACCGCTGGGGCGTCGACCCGCGACCGGGCGACGGCAAGACGGTGTGGTTCGAGATGAGGGCGCAGGAGAGCGCGCTCCCCGACGACGACGAGGCCTCGCCGACCGCCGACCAGCTGGTCGAGATGTGGGCGCGCCACGACGACCCCGCCTCCGAGCGGCCCGGGGCGCCGCACCGGGTGCTGCTGCGCGACGTGCCGGTGCGCGAGCTGCTGGCCGCCAAGCTGCACATGGAGGACCTCGTCCGCGAGCTCAAGCTCGTGCTGATCGACGAGCGCCGGATGGTGAGGGCCGAGCACGTCGACCCGCACGTCGTGCACCTGGCCCGGCGCCTCGACGCCGCGGTCGACGAGTTCAGCGACGGGCGCCTGCAGCTGCGCAGCCAGGCGATGCTCGCCTCGGCCGCGGGCTACGAGCGCGCCACGCTCGAGCTGAGCCTGCTGCCCGAGGCGGCGAGCGCCGCCGAGCGCTACCGAGACGCGGTCGAGGAGGCCGAGGCCCTGGGCGACACCGGCGAGCTGCTGGCCGGCGGGCACGAGCTCAAGCGCTACTCCGCGCTGCGCCGGTGGTACCTCGGCGAGGTCATCAGCCAGCTGCGCGGGGGGGTGCCGTCGCCCGGTCCGGGCCGCTCCCGGTGACGCGCGCCGCGCGACGCCGAGCGCCCGCGCGTGCGTGGCGTGCGGCCGCTGAGGCTCCGCGCGGCCTATGGTTCTCGCCGTGAGCCTGGTACGCCGTTGCAGCCGCACCGCCTGCGGGCGCCCGGCCGTCGCGACCCTCACCTACGTCTACGCCGACTCGACCGCGGTGCTGGGCCCGCTCGCGACCTACGCCGAGCCGCACTGCTACGACCTGTGCGCCGAGCACGCCGAGCGGCTGACCGCGCCGCGCGGCTGGGAGGTCGTCCGCCTCGCGCTGGGCAGCGCCGCACCGCCCCTGCCGGTCGACGACCTCGAGGCGCTGGCCGACGCCGTGCGCGAGGCGGCCCGGCCGGCCGAGGGCGGCTGGGCAGAGCCGGCCGGCAGCGGCGGGCGGCGGGGCCACCTGCGGGTGCTGCGCGGCACCGACGGCTGACGCGCCGCCGGTAGGCTCTGGCGCGTGGCCGACCTCTCCAAGATCATCAAAGCCTACGACGTCCGCGGGCTCGTGGGCTCCGAGCTGACCGAGGACCTCGCCCGCGCCGTCGGCGCCGCGTTCGTCCAGGTCCTCGGCGTCACCAGCGTCGTGGTCGGCAAGGACATGCGCCCGTCCTCGCCCGCGCTCTCGCGGGCCTTCGAGGAGGGCGCGACGAGCCAGGGCGCCGACGTGCTCGACATCGGGCTCGCCTCGACCGACCAGCTCTACTTCGCCTCCGGCTCCCTCGACCGGGCCGGCGCGATGTTCACCGCCTCGCACAACCCCGCCGCCTACAACGGCATCAAGCTGTGCCGGCCCGGCGCCTCGCCGGTGGGCCAGGAGACCGGGCTCGCCGAGATCTCCGCGCTGGTCAGCCGCTACCTCGACGACGGGCTGCCCCCTGCCGTCGCGACGCCCGGCACGGTGACCGAGCGCGACCTGCTCGCCGACTACGCGGCCTACATGCACCAGCTGGTGCCGCTGGCCGCCGCACGGCCGCTCAAGGTCGTCGTCGATGCCGGCAACGGCATGGGCGGGCACACCGTGCCGACCGTCTTCGCCGACCTGCCCTTCGAGGTGGTGCCGCTCTACTTCGAGCTCGACGGCGACTTCCCCAACCACGAGGCCAACCCGCTCGAGCCGGCCAACATGGCCGACCTCCAGCGCGCGGTCGTCGAGCAGTCCGCCGACATCGGGCTGGCCTTCGACGGCGACGCCGACCGCTGCTTCGTCGTCGACGAGCGCGGCGAGATCGTCTCCCCCTCGACGATCACGGCGCTGGTGGCGGTGCGCGAGCTGCGCCGCGAGCCGGGCGCGACCGTCATCCACAACCTCATCAGCAGCCGGGCGGTGCCGGAGATCGTCCGCGAGCACGGCGGCACGCCGTTCCGCTCGCGCGTCGGGCACTCCTACATCAAGGCCGACATGGCGCGCACGGGCGCGGTCTTCGGCGGCGAGCACTCGGGCCACTTCTACTTCCGCGACTTCTGGAAGGCCGACTCGGGCATGCTGGCCGCCCTCCACACGCTGGCGGCTCTGGCCGAGGCGCCTGCCGGCACCACGCTGAGCAGCCTGCTGGCCGACTACACCCGCTACTCCGCCTCCGGCGAGATCAACTCCGAGGTCTCCGACGTCGCCGAGCGCACCGCGGCCGTCGAGGCCGCGTTCGCCGGGCGCGAGGGCGTCACGACCGACCGGCTCGACGGCCTGACCGTGAGCTCGCCCGACTGGTGGTTCAACCTGCGCCCCTCCAACACCGAGCCGCTGCTCCGGCTCAACGTCGAGGCGGCCGACGCGGAGGCGGTGGCCGCCCTCCGAGACGAGGTGTTGGCTATCGTCCGGGCATGAGCGAACCCAGCCCGGCAAGCCTCGCGGAGCAGCTCGGCCTCGACCCCTGGCTGCTCGAGGTCCTGGCCTGCCCCGACGACCACGCGCCCCTGCGCGTCGACGTCGCCGCCTCAGAGCTGGTCTGCACCCGCGACGGGCTGGCCTTCCCCGTGCGCGACGGCATCCCGGTCCTGCTGCTCGACGAGGCGCGACGCCCGTGAGCCGGCGCGGCGCCACGCCCGCAGGGGCGGCGCGGTGACCGGCTCGCTGCAGCCCGACGACGCGCTGCTCGACAGCCCGAGCGGCATCGAGGCGGCCGACCCCGGCGAGGTGCTGCGCGCGTGCGCCACCGCGGGCGCCCAGGTGCGCAGCGCGGCCCGCGCCACCGCCGAGGCCGGTGCCGGGCGAGTCGCCGCCGACGGCCGCCCGCGCGCGGTCGTCGTCGCGGGGGCGGGCGCCGCCGGCCTGGCCGGCACGGTGCTCGAGGCGGTCGCCGGGCCCGTCGGCGCCGTACCCGTCGTCTGCGTGCACCACCTGACCCTGCCCGGCTGGGTCGGCCCGCTCGACCTGGTCCTCGCGGTCTCGGCGAGCGGGCGCACCGAGGAGACGCTGGCGGTGGCCGAGGAGGCCGCGCGCCGCGGCGTACGCCTGGTGACCGTCACCGCGAGCGGCTCGCCGCTGCACGCGCTCGGGGAGCAGGCGCGCGCGCTGCACGTGCCCGTGCAGCGCGCCGGGCGCTCGGCGCGGGCCAGCCTGTGGTCGCTCGCCGTGCCGCTGCTCGTCGTCGCCGACGCGCTGGGCCTGGCGGCCGTGCCGGCGAGCGACCTCTCGGGCACCGCCGACGTGCTCGACCGGCTCGCCGCCGACTGCGCGCCCTCGGTCGAGGTCGGGCTGAACCCCGCCAAGGACCTCGCCCTCGCGCTCGCCGGCACCTTGCCGGTCGTGTGGGGCACCTCGCCCGTGGCCAGCGCGGCCGGCGCCCGGCTGGTGGCCCAGCTCGCCGCCGCCGCCAAGCTGCCCGCGCTGCTCGGGGAGCTGCCCGACGTCGTCCACTCCGGGGCGGCCGTGCTCGACGGCCCGCTGACCAGCGACGACGGCGACGACATCTTCCGCGACCCGTTCGACTCCCCGCCGGGGCTGCGGCTGCGCGTCGTGCTCGTGCGCGACGCGGTCGAGCACCCGCGGGTGGCGGCCCGCGCAGTCGCGCTCGGCACGGTCGCCGAGCGGCGCGGCGTGCCGCTCACCGTGCTGCGCGGCGAGGGCGAGAGCGCCCTCCAGCGGCTCGCGGCGCTGGTCGGGCTCGCGGACTTCGCCACCACGTACCTCGCGCTGGCCACCGGCGTGAACCCTGCGGCCGACCTCGCGCTCGACGAGGTCGCCGGACGCACCCGAGAGGCCGGATCGTGAGCTCGCACGGCGGCAGCCGCGCCATCCTGGCGGCGCTCGGCGCCAACCTCGGCATCGCAGCGACCAAGTTCGTCGCCTTCGCCCTCACCTCGTCGTCCTCGATGCTCGCCGAGGGCATCCACTCGGTCGCCGACTCGGGCAACCAGCTGCTGCTGCTGGTCGGCGGCAAGCGGGCGCGCAAGGACGCCGACGAGTCGCACCCGTTCGGCTACGGCCGCGAGCGCTACGTCTTCGCCTTCATCGTCTCGGTGGTGCTGTTCAGCGTCGGCGGGCTCTTCGCGCTCTACGAGGCCTTCCACAAGTGGCAGCACCCCGAGCCCATCGAGGGCCGCTGGTGGTGGGTGCCGCTGGTGGTGCTGGTCATCGCGATCGGCCTCGAGGGGTTCTCCTTCCGCACCGCCGTCCACGAGTCCAACCCGGCCCGGGGCTCGCGCTCCTGGGTCGAGTTCGTGCGCACCGCCAAGGCGCCCGAGCTGCCGATCGTGCTGCTGGAGGACGCCGGCGCGCTCGTCGGCCTGGTCTTCGCACTCTTCGGCGTGGGGCTCACCCTGCTCACCGACGAGGGGCGCTGGGACGCGGTCGGCACGGCGATGATCGGCCTGCTGCTGGTCTGCATCGCCACGATCCTGGCGGTCGAGACCAAGTCGCTGCTGCTCGGCGAGGCCGCCAGCGCCGAGTCGGTCGCCCGTATCCGGGCGGCCATCGAGGGCAACCCACGGGTCGAGCGGCTCATCCACATGCGCACGATGCACCTCGGGCCCGAGGAGCTGCTGGTGGCGGCGAAGATCGCCGTGCGCCACGACGACACCGCTGCCGCCGTGGCCACCGCCATCGACGAGACCGAGGTGGCGATCCGGGCGGCCGAGCCGATCGCCCGGGTGATCTACCTCGAGCCGGACATCTGGCGCCGGCCCTAGGGCCGGGCGGCGTCGCGGAGCACGTCGTGCACGTCCACCTGCACCGCGCGCACCTGCGCGGCGCACGCTTCTAGGACGTCGCGACGGGGGTCGGGCACGGCCAGCACGCGGGCCGAGACGAGCGGGCGCAGCGGCGCGACCCGCCGGTCGGCCAGCACCTCGGCGAGCATGTCGCGGTCGCCGCCGGTCACGAGCTCCTCCAGGCCCCCGGCCTCCGGCAGCAGCACCCGCACGGCGGCCTCGACCGCCGCCTGCGCCGCCTCGTGCGCCTGGCCCTCTCGGCGCCGGGCGAAGCGCTGCTGCGACCAGCCGCCCGCGGCGCTGCGGCCCTGGACGTGGCGCCGGCCGACCTTGCTCGCGACCACCCGTGGGCCGACGACCACGCCGGCCGCGTAGCCGCCGCGGCGCACGAGCAGCAGCCCGAGCCGCCGCTCGCGCGAGGCGTGGCGCACCAGCCGGTCGACCGGGTCGGCGTCCGCCGCGCCGGCGAGCGGCGGTGACGGCACCTCGACCCGGGCCACCGACCCGTCGCCCGCGAGCACGGTCACGAGCCCGGGGGAGGGCTCGACGCGTACGCCGCCGTGCCGCTCCGCGAACGTCGCCAGCCAGCGCGCGAGCCGCTCGGGCGCCACCTCGACGCGGCGGAACGGCTGGGAGGTGGTCAAGAGCGCCTCTCGCTGGGTACGGGCGGGACCATGAAGGCACTCACCTGGCACGGCAAGCGCGACGTCCGGGTCGAGGAGGTCCCCGACCCCACGATCCAGGCTTCGACCGATGCGATCGTACGCATCACCTCCACCGCGATCTGCGGCTCGGACCTCCACCTGTACGAGGTGCTCGGCCCCTACCTGCACGCGGGCGACATCCTCGGCCACGAGCCGATGGGCATCGTCGAGGCGGTGGGCTCGGAGGTCACGCACATCAAGCCCGGCGACCGCGTCGTCGTCCCCTTCAACATCTCGTGCGGCCACTGCTGGATGTGCTCGCGGGGGCTGTTCGCCCAGTGCGAGACCACGCAGGTGCGCGAGTTCGGCAAGGGCGCGTCGCTGTTCGGCTACACCGAGCTCTACGGCCAGGTGCCGGGCGGGCAGGCCGAGCTGCTGCGCGTGCCGCAGGCGCAGTTCGGCCCGATCAAGGTGCCCGAGGGCCCGAGCGACCAGCGCTTCCTCTACCTCTCCGACGTGCTCCCCACCGCGTGGCAGGCGGTGCAGTACGCCGACGTCGGTCCCGGCAGCTCGCTGGCCGTCCTCGGCCTCGGGCCGATCGGGCAGATGGCCGTGCGCATCGCCAAGCACCTGGGCGTCGAGCGGGTCATCGGCGTCGACGACGTGCCTGCGCGCATCGCCATGGCGCAGAAGCACGGCGCCGAGATCGTCGACCTGTCCCAGGTCGACGACGTGGCCGAGGCGCTGATCGAGACCGTCGACGGCCGCGGGCCGGACGCCGTGATCGAGGCCGTCGGGATGGAGGCGCACGGCGGCCCGGGGGCCTCGCTGGCCAAGGCCGCGCAGACCGCGGCCGGCCTGCTGCCGGACGCGCTGTCCAAGCCGTTCATCGACAAGGCGGCGGTCGACCGCGTCGACGCCCTCGTCGCCGCCTTCAAGGGCGTCCGGCGCGGCGGCACGGTCTCGATCTCCGGCGTCTACGGCGGCGAGGTCGAGCCCCTGCCGATGATGGAGATGTTCGACCGCGGCATCCAGGTGCGCATGGGCCAGGCCCACGTCAAGCGCTGGATCGACGACATCCTGCCCCTCGTGGTCGACGACGCCGACCCGCTGGGCACCGAGGACTTCGCCACGCACCTGCTGCCGCTGGCCGAGGCCCCCCGGGGCTACGAGATGTTCCAGAAGAAGGAGGACAACTGCGTGAAGGTCATCCTCCAGCCCTAGCCCCGCCCCTCGTTTGGCACGATGGGCCGTCGTGACGGTCCTGTCGGCACGACGGCCCGTCGTGCCAACCGTGGGAGGCGGGCGAGCAGTGCCGGGCAGTGCGCCAGACGTCGTCGACCGGGAGAGGAACGCAGCATGAGCTCGATGTCCAAGGGGAAGCGCAGCTCCGGCGGGCGCTCGCTCGGCCCGGTCACGACCGAGCCGGCTCCCGACGTGCCGACCGCCTGCCCCCAGTGCCACAGCACCAAGGTCACCCGCATGGCCGTGAAGCTGACCGACGGCACACCGGTGACGCTGATGAGCTGCGGCGAGTGCGACACCCGCACGTGGTGGGACGGCCCGCAGCGCATCGAGCTCCAGGACGTGGTCGACAAGTCCACCAAGCCGGGCGCGACCGGCCTCGACCTGCGCGACCGCAAGCGCACCGACCCGGTCCCACCGGCCAACGCGTCGAGGCGGACCTCGAGCTGAGCGCGCGCCGACCGTGGCCGACCGCTGGTACCGCAACGCCGTCATGTACAGCCTCGACGTCCACACCTTCCAGGACTCCGACGGCGACGGCACGGGCAACTTCGCCGGGCTGACCGCCCGACTCGACCACCTCGCCCGCCTGGGCGTGACCACCCTGTGGTTCAACCCGATCCACCCCTCGCCGGGGCGCGACGGCGGCTACGACGTCACCGACTTCTACGGCGTCGACCCGGCGCTGGGGACGCTGGGCGACTTCGCCGAGCTGCTCGACGAGGCCGGCGAGCGGGGCCTCCGGGTGATGCTCGACCTGGTCGTCAACCACACGAGCAGCGCCCACCCGTGGTTCCGGTCGGCCTCGACGGACCCCGGGTCGCCGTGGCGCGACTTCTACGTGTGGTCCGACCACGAGCCGGCGGCGCGCACCGAGGGCATGGTGTTCCCCGGCGTGCAGCAGGAGACGTGGACCTACGCGCCGGTGGTCGACCGGTGGTACCACCACCGCTTCTTCGACTTCGAGCCCGACCTCAACATCGAGAACCCCGCGGTGCGCGAGGAGATTCACCGCATCGTCGGGTTCTGGTCGCGCCTCGGGGTGAGCGGGTTCCGCATCGACGCCGCGCCGTTCGTCATCGAGCTCTCGCGCCCCGACGAGGGCCAGGGCGAGCACGACTACGGCTTCTTCACCGAGCTGCGCCAGCGCCTCTCGTGGCGCCAGGGCGACGCCCTGCTGCTCGCCGAGGCCAACGTGCCGCAGCAGGAGCAGCAGCGGTTCTTCAGCACCGGGTCCGGCGTCGCCGACCGGCTGCAGATGCTGTTCGCCTTCGAGCTCAACGCCGCGACCATGCTGGCGCTGGCGCGGGAGGACGCCACACCCGTACGCGCGTCGCTCGCGACCGTGCCCCGCCTGCCCGAGCACGGGCAGTGGGCGACGTTCCTGCGCAACCACGACGAGGTCGACCTCTCGACGCTGCAGCCCTCGGAGCGTGCCGACGTCTTCGCCGCCTTCGGGCCGCGGCCGGAGCACCAGCTCTACGGCCGGGGGATCCGGCGCCGCCTGGCGCCGATGCTCGGCGGCGACGTCCGCCGGCTGCAGATGGCCTACAGCCTGCAGTTCACGATGCCCGGCACTCCGGTGCTGCGCTACGGCGACGAGATCGGCATGGGGGAGGACCTCGACCTGCCCCAGCGGGAGGCGATCCGCACGCCGATGCAGTGGGCGCCGGGACCCGGGGCCGGCTTCTCCACCGCCCCCGAGGACCGGCTCGTGCGCCCGCTCGTGCAGGACGAGGCCTTCGGTCCTGACAACGTCAACGTGGCGGTGCAGCGGCAGGACCCGCACTCGCTGCTGTCGTGGTTCGAGCGCATGATCCACACGCTGCGCGAGTGCGAGGAGATCGGCACGGGCGACCACGCCGTCGTCGACGTGGGCGACGACGCGCCCGCCGGTGTGCTCGCGCACCGCGCCGACGCCGCCGGCGGCTCGTTGGTGTTCCTGCACAACCTGGCCGACCGCCCGGCGGTCCTCGACCTCGGTGCTCTGGGCGCCCGCGCCACGCAGGTGTTCAGCGACGGGGGCTACGACGACACCGACGCCGTGGGAGGGCTCGGGCTCGAGCGCGTCGACCTGCACGGCTACGGCTTCCGCTGGCTGCGGCTCGCGGGCAGCGGCTGAGCGTCGGCCGCCGGAGTCCCGACACGGCCGGGCCCTGCGGTGCCGGGCAGACCCGATGGGGTAAGCATGAGCCATGACGCAGGAGTCGAGCGAGGCCACGAGCACCCGGACCACCGGCCTGGCGCGTCCGCGCGAGGGCACCGGCTTCGGTGTCGACATCGGCGGCAGCGGCATCAAGGGCGCGCCCGTCGACCTGGCGACCGGCGAGTTCCTCGAGGAGCGCGTCCGCATCCCCACGCCGCAGCCCGCGACCCCGGAGGCGGTCGCCGCCACGGTCGCGGAGGTCACCGCGACGTTCGGGTGGACCGGACCCATCGGGTGCACGGTGCCGGCGGTGGTACGCGGTGGTGTCGCTCGCAGCGCCGCCAACATCGACCCCAGCTGGATCGGCACCGACGTCGCCACGCTCGTGCGCGAGGCGACCGGGGTCTCGTCGGTGACGGCGGTCAACGACGCCGACGCGGCCGGCTTCGCCGAGGTGGCCTACGGCGCGGCGAAGGGCCGCGACGGCGTGGTGCTGGTCATCACCCTGGGCACCGGCATCGGCTCGGCGCTCATCTCCGACGGGCTGCTGGTGCCCAACACCGAGCTCGGCCACCTGGAGGTCAACGGCCACGACGCCGAGACCAAGGCCTCCGACGCGGCCCGCGAGCGCGACGACCTGTCGTGGCAGGACTGGGCCAAGCGGCTGCAGCGCTACTTCTCCCACGTCGAGGCGCTCTTCTCCCCGTCGCTGTTCGTCGTGGGCGGCGGGGTGAGCAAGAAGAGCGAGAAGTTCCTGCCGCACCTCTCGCTCGAGACCGAGATCATCCCCGCGGCCCTCCTCAACAACGCCGGCATCGCCGGCGCCGCGCTGCTCGCCGCTGCGCACGGCTGACCCGCGCGGTGGCGGGCAGGCACCGCGGCGGCGCCGCTGATGCGCCCGCCCACCGGCGGGCGGGGCTGGGCGGCCGGCACCGCGCGCACGCGAGGGCGCACGCGCGCCGCCGCAACCGGCTCGCGTCGCTGGCCGAGCTGCTGGCGCTCGCGGTCGTGGGCATCGGGGGAGCGCTGCTGCTGCGCTCGTTCGTGGTGCAGGCGTTCTACATCCCGTCGGGCAGCATGGAGCACACGCTGCACGGCTGCGAGGGCTGCTCCGACAACGACCGGGTGCTGGTCGACCGGACGCGCTACCACTGGCACGACCTCTCCCGCGGCGACATCGTCGTCTTCTCGACCGACGGCACGCCCTACGCCCGGGAGTCCGACGAGAAGGACGTGATCAAGCGCGTCATCGGGCTGCCCGGCGAGACCGTCGCGTGCTGCGACGCGACGGGCAGGGTGACGGTCGACGGCCGCGGCATCGACGAGCCCTACGTCTGGGAGGGCACGTCACCCTTCTCCGCGGTGGAGGTGCCCAAGGGCACCGTCTGGCTCATGGGCGACCACCGCAGCGCCTCGGAGGACTCCCGGTTCGTGGGCCCCATCCCGATCGGCAACATCGTCGGCAAGGCGGTCGCGAGGTTCTGGCCGCCGAGCCGGGTGGGGCTGCTGCACTAGCGCGTGCGGCGGTTCTGCCCCGCCGGGCGAGCCGCGTGTCCTACGGTCTGCTCGTGCCTGTCGCTGCTGCAGCGGTGCCCGGACCCGGCTCCGGGCTCGCGGTCTCCGTGCTCGGCGGCCTGTCGGCCCGCCGCGACGGCGTGGAGCTCGAGCTGGGTGGCCGTCGTCAGCGCGGCGTGCTGGCGCTGCTGCTCCTCGCCCGGGGTGCCGCGCTGCCGCCGGAGCGCGTCATCGACCTGCTGTGGGGGGAGTCGGCGCCCGCGGGAGCGGCGGGGGCGCTGCAGTCGTACGTCTCGCACCTGCGCCGCGCCCTCGAGCCCGGGCGCGACGCGCGCGAGCGGACCTCGGTCATCGTGCGCGAGCGCGGCGGCTACGCCTG
This sequence comes from Motilibacter peucedani, assembly GCF_003634695.1. NCBI lineage: Bacteria > Bacillati > Actinomycetota > Actinomycetes > Motilibacterales > Motilibacteraceae > Motilibacter > Motilibacter peucedani. The sequence continues at coordinate 180,185 of NZ_RBWV01000014.1, read as the reverse complement.
CCGGCTGCCCGAGGAGGCGGTCGACGCCTGGGCCTTCGAGCGGCTGGTCTCGGCCGGCACGGCGGCGGGCGAGCCGGCGGTGGCGCGCGACCTGCTGGAGCGCGCCTTGTCGCTGTGGCGCGGCCCGGGCTACACCGAGTGGGCGGGCGAGCGCTGGGCCGACTCGGAGACCGCGCGCCTCGACGAGCTGCGCGCGGTGGCGCTCGAGCGGCTGCTCGCGGCACGGCTCGCGACCGGCGAGGCGGCGGTCCTGGTGCCCGAGCTGGAGGCGATGACCGCCGAGGAGCCGCTGCGCGAGGAGCGCTGGCGGCTGCTCGCGCTCGCGCTCTACCGCTCGCACCGGCAGTCCGACGCCCTCGCGGCGCTGCGCTCGGCGCGCTCGGTGCTGCTCGACGAGCTCGGCGTCGACCCGAGCCCGGCACTGCGCGAGGTCGAGGCGCAGATCCTCGCCCAGGACCCCGCGCTGGCGCCCGAGCCGGTGCCCGCGCAGCCCGTCCAGCCCCTCCAGCCGCCGGGGGCTGCGCAGCCGCCGCCCCGCGAGCGGCGCGCCCAGGAGGCGGGCCCTGACGACATGGTCGACCGCGACGCCGAGCTCGAGCGCCTGGCGGCCTGCCTCGACGACGCGCTCGACGGTGCGGGCGTCGTCGCCGTCATCGAGGGTCCGGCCGGCATCGGCAAGAGCCGTCTGCTCGCCGAGGCCCGCCGCTCGGCGCAGGAGCGCGGCGCGCTGGTGCTGGGCGCGCGCGGCAGCGTGCTCGAGCGGGAGTTCGCCTTCGGCGCGGTGCGCCAGCTGTTCGAGCCGCTGCTGCTCGACCCGGCCGGGCGCGAGCGGCTGCTCGCCGGCCCTGCCGCTGCCGCTGCCGGCGTCTTCGACGACACCGGGTCGGCAGAGCGCTCCAGCGACAGCTCGTTCGCGGTGCTCCACGGGCTCTACTGGCTGGTCGAGAACCTCGCCGCCGAGCGCCGCGTGCTGCTGGCCGTCGACGACCTGCAGTGGTGCGACGCCTCCTCCTTGCGCTTCCTCGCCTACCTCGCCCGCCGGCTCGACGGCCTGCCGCTGCTGGTCGCGGTCACGCTGCGCACGGGCGAGCAGCCGGCCGAGCCGGCGCTCGTGGCCGAGGTCGCGCACGACGCATCCTCGGTCACCGTCGCGCCCGGCCCGCTGAGCGTCGACGGCGTGGCCGGGCTCGTACGCCGTCGGCTGGGCGCCGAGCCGGACGCTGCGTTCGTGGCGGCCTGCCACCGCACGACCGGCGGCAACCCGCTGCTGCTCCGGCAGCTGCTGCGCGCGCTCGAGAGCGACGGCGTGCGCCCCGACGCCTCGCACGCCGGCACGGTGACGGCGATCGGGTCGCGGGCGGTCTCGAGCATGGTGCTCATGCGCCTGCGTCGCCTGCCCGACGCGGCCGGCGCCGTCGCGCGCGCCGTGGCCGTGCTGGGCGACGGCGCCGCGCTGCCCGAGGTCGCGGCGCTCGCCGGCCTCAGCGACCCGGACGCCGCGGCCGCCGTCGGCAGCCTCGCGGGCGCCGAGATCCTGCACGACGGCCACCCGCTCGGCTTCGTGCACCCGCTGGTGCGCGAGGCGGTCTACCGCAGCATCCCGCCGGGCGAGCGCGAGCTCGCCCACGAGCGCGCGTCCCGCATCCTCGCCGAGGGCACCGCGACGGCCGAGCAGGTCGCCGCGCACCTGATGCACGTGCCGGCCCGCGGCGGCCCCGAGGTGGTCGCGGCGCTGCGCCGGGCGGCAGCGATCGCGAGCGACCGGGGCGCGCCCGACAGCAGCACCACGTACCTCGCCCGCGCGCTGCGCGAGCCGCCCGAGCCCGCCCTGCGCGCCCGCGTGCTGCTCGAGCTGGGCAGCGTCGAGACGCTCTCGGACGGCATCGCGGCGATCGAGCACCTGCGCGAGGCCTACGCGCTCGCCGACGAGGTCGAGGTCAAGGCGCAGGCGGCGCTGCTGCTGTGCCACACGCTGGTGTTCGCCGCCGCCCCGGGCGAGGCCGCCGCCTTCGCCCGCGAGGCCAGCGCCGCGCTGCCCGAGGCCCTGGTCGACGTCCGGCAGGCGCTGCTGGCCCTCGAGGTGGTCAGCGCCCACATGCACGCCGTGCCGACGCGGGGGTGGGGCGACGGGCCGCTGCCCGAGCTGGTCGGGGCTGGACCGGGTGCGCGGATGCTCGCGGTGTCCATGGCCTGGGACATGGTGATCCACAACCGGGACCTGCCGCGCTGCCAGGAGCTGGCGCGCTGGGGCCTTGCCGACGGCGTCCTCCTGAGCGCCGACCCCGGGCTGTTCTGGGTGGTCGCTGCGTTCCTGCTCGACATGGCCGACGAGGACCTCGACGCGTTCTGGGACGACGTGCTGCTGCGCGCCCACGCGCAGGGCTCGCTGTTCTCCGCCCTGGCCACGCACCTGTGGCGCGGGCACGCCCAGTGGTGGGCGGGCGACCTGCGCGAGGCCGAGCGCTCGCTGCGCCTGGCCAACTGGCAGAGCGAGAAGTGGGCCGGGCCGGCGATCGGCGTGTCCTACGGCGAGGCGTTCCTGACCGGCGTCCTGGTCGACCGCGGCCAGGTCGAGCAGGCGCGCGCCTTCTTCGACTCCAAGCGCTGGCGCGCGCGCATCGGCGACGGCGCCCGGCTCAACACCGAGGCCGAGGTCGCGCTGCTGCTCGCCGAGCGGCGGCCGGTCGAGGCGCTCGCCCTGCTCGACTCCGAGCCGGGGCTCGGGCGCTCGATCCGCAACCCGGTCTGGGCGCCGTGGCGCTCGCTGCGCGCGGCGGCGCTCGGCGCCCTCGGCTCCCAGCGCGAAGCGGTCGCCCTGCTGGAGGAGGAGCTCGAGCTCGTCCGCGAGTGGGGCTCGCCGCGGTTCCTCGGGCGGGGGCTCCGACTGCTCGGCGAGCAGCAGGGGGCCGCGGGCGAGCCTGCGCTGCGCCAGGCCGTCGACGTGCTGGCCGCCACCCGAGCCCGGCTCGAGCTGGCCCGCGCCACGATGGCGCTGGCCCGGGTGGTGCCCGACCCGGCCGAGGCCGAGGCCCTGCTGCACCGCTGCCTCGACCTGGCCGAGCGCTGCGGCGCCGACGCCCTGCGCACCGAGGCGGCCACCGCCCTGCGCGCCGCGGGCGCCGAGGTGCGCGAGGCGCAGGAGGCAGCCGTACGCCTGACGACCACCGAGCGGCGCATCGCGACGATGGCCGCGCGCGGCGACGACCCTCGGCGCATCGCCGAGATGCTGTTCCTCACCCCGCGCTCCGTGGAGGTCACCCTCGACTCGGTGCGGCGGAGCCTCGGCATCGACGACGACGGCCAGCTCGCGCTCGCGCTCGCCCGCTAGCTGCCCGATCGGGCAGTCCTCGCGACCAGCCAGGCACAAGTCGTACGCAAGAGTTCCTCAAGCCCTCAGGTGGAAGGTCGCCCTGACCGCAACCCATTGAGGAGCCAGAGATGTCCACCCCCGTCCAGTCCGCCGACGTCCTCCCGACCACCCACTTCCCGACCCAGTCGCGCCACGGCGCCCCGTCGCTGCGCGAGCTGTGCGGCGGCGCGGTGCACCTTCCCGGCGACCCGGGCTACGACGACGCCCGCCAGCCCTGGAACGTCGCCGTCGACCAGCGGCCGGCCGCCGTCGCCTACCCCGCGTCGGCCGCCGAGGTCTCCGAGGTCGTGCGTGCCGCCGCGGCCGCCGGCCTGCGCGTCGCGGTGCAGGGCACCGGCCACAACGCCGGCCCGCTCGGCGACCTGCGCGACGCGGTGCTGCTCCGCACGTCGGCGATGATCGGCGTACGCGTCGACGCCGCCCGCCGCCGGGTGACCGTCGGTGCCGGCACCCTGTGGCTCGAGGCCGTCGAAGCGGCTGCGCAGCACGGCCTCGCCGTCCTGCACGGCTCGTCGCCCGACGTCGGCGTGGTCGGCTACTGCCTCGGTGGTGGCATGGGGTGGTACGCGCGCAAGCTCGGCTTCGCCGCCCACTCGATCACCGGCGCCGAGCTGGTCCTGGCAGACGGCTCCGTCGTGCGCGTCTCGCCCGAGGAGAACCCCGACCTGCTGTGGGGCCTGCGCGGCGGCGGCGGCAACATCGGCATCGTCACCGAGCTCGAGATCGAGGCCTTCGACTTCACCACCGCCTACGCCGGGATGCTGGTGTGGGACTGGGAGCGCGCCGCCGAGGTGCTGCCCGTGTGGGCAGCCTGGGCCAGGGAGGTCGACGAGTCGGTCACCACGTCGTTCCGGCTGCTGCAGCTGCCGCCGCTGCCGGTCATCCCGGAGCCGTTCCGCGGCCGCAACCTCGTGGTGATCGACGGCGCCGTCATGGGCGACACCCCGGCCGTGTCGGCGCTGCTGGCCCCGCTGCGCGCCCTGCACCCGGAGCTCGACACCTTCGCCCACGTGCCGGTCGAGACGCTCACCCGTCTGCACATGGACCCGGAGGGCCCGACCCCCGGCGTCTCGAACACCGTGCTGCTCTCCGAGCTGACCCCTGAGGGCATCGAGACCTTCCTGCGCGTCGCGGGACCCGGCTCGGGCTCGCCGCTGCTGGCGGCCGAGATCCGCCAGCTGGGCGGCGCCGTGAGCCGGCCGGCGCCCTACAAGGCGGCTCTCTCGCACCTCGAGGGCGACTTCCTCGTCTTCGGCGTGGGCATCGCGGCGACCCCGGAGATGGGCGCCGCCGTCGCGGCAGGTGCGGCTGCGCTCGTGGAGGCGCTGTCGCCGTGGGCGTCGCGCCAGTGCTACCTCAACTTCGTCGAGCACGCCACGGACACCTCCACCGGCTACGCGGCCGGCTCCTGGCACCGGCTGCAGCGGCTGCGCCGCGAGGTCGACCCCCAGGGCCTGCTGCGGGCGAACCACGGCGTGCCAGTGGCGGAGTGAACCGGGCTCAGGGCTGCAGCGCGCGCAGCACCTCGTCGTGCAGCAGGCCGTTGGTGGCCAGCGCGCTGCCGCCGCCGGGGCCCGGGCGGCCCGCGAGGTCGGTGAAGGTGCCGCCGGCCTCGCGGACCAGCAGGTCGAGGGCCGCGAGGTCGTAGAGCTCGACCACCGGCTCGGCGGCCACGTCGACGACACCCTCGGCGAGCAGTGCGTAGGACCAGAAGTCGCCGTAGCCGCGGCTGCGCCAGGCGCTGTCGAGCACCCCGAGCCAGGCGTCGCGCCGCGGCCCCCACTCGGCCAGGTCGGACCACGACACCGACGCGTCGGCCAGGCGGGCCACCCGCGAGACGGCCAGCCGGCGCGGCCCGTCGGCGGTCGCGGTCCACGCGCCGCCGCCCTCGCTCGCCCACCAGCGGCGGCCGAGGGCCGGCGCCGAGACCGCGCTCACGACGATGCGGCCCTCGTGCTCGAGCGCGACGAGCGTCGCCCACACCGGCACCCCGCGCACGTAGTTCTTCGTGCCGTCGACCGGGTCGACGATCCAGCGGCGCGGGCCGGTGCCGGTGTCCGCGAACTCCTCGCCGTGGAAGGCGTCGGCAGGCCGCTCGCGGGCCAGCAGCGTACGCAGCTCCCGCTCGGTCGCCGTGTCGGCGTCGCTCACGGGCGAGGAGTCCGGCTTGGCCTCGACCTGCAGGTCGAGCGCGCCGAAGCGGCGCACCGTGATGGTGTCGGCCGCGTCGGCGAGCCGGAGGGCGAGGGCGAGGTCGTCGTCCCAGGGGGTCTGCACGGCACGCGACGCTACCGGCCGGGTGGCGCAGCGGCCCGCCGCGGCACCCGGCGCACGCCTGCGCGCCCGCAAGGGCAGAATGGGCGGCTCCCCAGCACGTGCAGGAGGTGACCCCGACGGTGCCAGGCACCTCCGCGGGTGAGCCGTCCGGTCGTCGGCAAGGGCCGGGGGGCGACCGGGTCGACGCGCTCGGCCGCTGTGCCCGGCTCGCCGCTGCGGCCGCGTCCGCGGCCGAGGTGCTCGAGGCAGCCTGGTCGGCCCTCGGCCCGCACGACCTGGTGCTGCTGGCGCCGGGCCTGGGGGCTCCGCTGCGCCGGACTGCCGACGGCCTGGAGCCCGCCGTGCTCGAGGTCGCGGAGGCCCTGGGCCCCGAGCCGCAGCAGCTCGACGGGCTGTGGTGGGTGGCCGAGCGGTGGCCCTCGGGCGGGCTGCTCGCCGCTGGCAGCACGCAGCGGCCGGGGCCCGACGACCTCGCGATGCTCTCAGCCGTCGGCCAGGTCTGCGGGCTCGCGCTCGCCGGCCTGCGGCTGCGGCGCACGGTGGAGGCGGCCGCTGCGTTCGGCGCCGCCCGTGACCGGGCCGCCGTGCTGGCGGCGCTGACCGGCCTGCTCGTGCCGGCCTGCGGCCAGTGGTGCGCCGTCCACCTGCTCGACGCGTCGCGCGCCCGGCTCGAGCTCGCGGCCGTCGCGCACGCCGACCCCGCCGAGCAGCAGGCGCTCGAGGCCTTCCTCGACGGGTTCCCCGTCTCGCTCGCCGCGGCCGGTACGCCCGTGGTGCCCGCCCCTGACGCCCTCACGGTGCCGCTCGGCGCCCTCGGCAGCTCGTTCGGCTCGGTGACGGTGTGCGACCCGGGCCGGCCGCTCCCGCCCGCCGTGGTGGAGCTGGTCGAGGAGGTCGCCCGGCACGCCGCCGTCGCGCTCCACCACGCCGCCGGCATCGCGGCCTCGCGCTCGGTCGCCGAGTCGCTGCAGCGCGCGCTGCTGCCCGGCTCGCTGCCCGAGCTGCCGGGCGTCGAGGTGGCGGCCCACTACGCGCCGGGCGGGTCCGGTGCGCGCGGCGACTGGTACGACGCCTTCGAGCTGCCCGGCGGCCGGCTGGGCTTCGCGGTGGGCGACACGATGGGCCGGGGCGTGGCCGCTGCAGCGGCCATGGGCCAGGCGCGGGCGGCGCTGCGGGGCTTCGCGCTCGAGGGGCACGGCCCCGCCGAGCTGCTGCGCCGGCTCGACGGCGTGGTCAGCGCCTTCGACGAGCCCTCGCTCACCACCTGCGTCTACGCGGTCTACGACCCGGTCGCCCGGCGGATGACCGCCGCGTGCGCCGGGCACCTGCCGCCCCTGCTCGTCGACGGCGACGGCGGCGGCTACCTCGACGTGGAGGTCGGCGTGCCGCTCGGCGCCGGCGGCATGCGCCCGGGCGCCTACGCCGACACGGTCGTGACCGTGCACCCGGGCACGACGGTGCTGCTGTTCACCGACGGGCTGCTGCGCCACTTCGGCGGTGCGGCAGGTGCCGACGGGCGCACCGGCGGGCAGGCCGACGGGCTGGTCGAGGGCGCCGAGGGCGCGCGGGCCGCGGTGCTGCGCGCCGCCGGCGGCGCGGTCGACCGGCCCGTCGCCGAGCTGGTCGAGCGGGTGCTGCGCGAGGTGCCCGGAGGGGCCGACGCCCCCGACGACGTCGCCCTGGTGGCCCTGCGCGCGGCGGTCGCCGAGCCGGTCGACCCGGCCGGGGCCCGCTCGCTCGAGATCGAGCTGCCCGCGAGCCTCCAGGCGGCACGCATCGCCCGCGCCCGGGTCCTCGCCGCCCTCACCGGGTGGGGCCACGGCGGCTCCGACGACGCGGGCGGCCCCGGAGGGTTCGAGGCTGTCGACGCCGTCGTGCTGCTCACCGACGAGCTGGTGACCAACGCGGTCGTGCACGCCCAGTCGCCGCTGCGCCTGCAGGTGCGGGCCACCGGAACCTACCTGCGGGTGTCGGTCACCGACGAGAGCCCGCGGCTCCCGAGCCCGCGGGGCAACGGCGTCGAGGAGGGCTCGCAGCCGCTCGACGCGGTGCCCGAGGGCGGCCGCGGTCTGCGTCTGGTCGACCTGCTGGCCAGCCGGTGGGGCGTCGAGCCGCTGCCGGTGGGCAAGCGGATCTGGTTCGAGGTCGAGCTGCACGAGCCGGACCCGCGCTAGCGGCTCAGTACGCGTCGGCCGCCGTCCGCGCCGCCAGCAGGCGGCGCAGGCTCTCGAGCCGCTCGGGCGTCGCGTGTCCCTCGGCCACCCACTGGTCGAGGGCGCACTCCGGCTCGTCGTGCGTGCACCCGCGCGGGCACTGCTCGATCCCGCCCGCGAGGTCGGGGAAGGCGGTCACCACCCGCGAGGGGTCGACGTGCGCGAGGCCGAAGCTGCGTACGCCCGGGGTGTCGACCACCCAGCCGGCGCCGTCGGGCAGCGGCAGCGCCACCGCCGAGCTGGAGGTGTGCCGGCCGCGCCCCGTGACCGCGTTGACCACGCCGGTCGCCCGGCCGGTGCCCGGCACCAGGGCGTTGACCAGCGTCGACTTGCCCACGCCGGAGTGCCCGACGAGGACCGAGACCCGGTCGACCAGGTGCTCGGCGACGGTGCCGACGCCCTCCCCGCGCGAGACGGCGACCCAGCGCACGCCGAGCGCGCCGTAGGCGGCGAGCAGCTCGTCAGGCGGCTTGAGGTCGGTCTTGGTGATGCAGAGCAGCGGCTCGAGCCCGGCGTCGTAGGCCGCGACGAGGCAGCGGTCGATCAGGCCCGCACGCGGCTCGGGGTCGACCGTCGCCGTGACGACCACGAGCTGGTCGGCGTTGGCCACCAGCACGCGCTCGACCGGGTCGTCGTCGTCGGCGGTGCGCCGCAGCACCGTCGAGCGCGGCTCGAGGCGCACGATGCGGGCCAGCGCGTCGTCGCCCCCGCCGACGTCGCCGACCAGCGCCACGCGATCACCGACCGCGACGCCCTTGCGGCCGAGCTCGCGGGCCCGCATCGCGGTCACCTCCGTGCCGGCGCGGTCGTCGAGCACGCAGGTGTAGCGGCCGCGGTCGACCTGGGTGACGAAGGCGGCCGCGGCGCTCTCGTGGCCGGGCCGGTCCTTGGTGCGCGGGCGCGACTTGCCGCGCCCCGGGCGCACCCGGACGTCGTCCTCGTCGAGCTCGCGCGGCACGCCTAGCGCCCGCCGCTCACGAGGCGGTCCCGCCCAGCGCGCTCGCCCACAGGCCAGCGAAGCCGGGGAGCGTCTTGCCGGTCGTCGCGATGTCCTCGACGAGGACGCCCGGCACGGCGAGGCCGAGCACCGCGCCGGCGGTGGCGATCCGGTGGTCGGCGTAGGTGGCGAACGTGCCGCCGTGCAGCGGCCGCGGCCGGATCTCCAGGCCGTCCTCGTCGTCACGGGCGTCGCCGCCGAGCGCGTTGATCTCGTGGGCCAGGGCCGCCAGCCGGTCGGTCTCGTGGCCGCGCAAGTGACCGATGCCGCGCAGCCGCGAGGGGGAGTCGGCCAGCGCCGCGAGGGCGGCGAGCACCGGGGTCAGCTCGCCGACGTCGTGCAGGTCGACGTCGATGCCGGAGATGCGGCCGGTGCCGCTGACGGAGAGGCCGTCGGGGGTGCGCTCGACGGTGCCGCCCATGGCGGTGAGCAGCTCGCGGAGGGCGTCGCCGGCCTGGGTCGTGCTGGCGGGCCAGCCCGGCACGGTGACCCGGCCGCCGGTGACCAGCGCGGCGGCGAGGAAGGGCGCGGCGTTCGACAGGTCGGGCTCGACCTCGACGACGCCGCCCTCGAGCGGCCCGGGGGACACCACCCACCGGTCGGGCGTGCTGTCGTCGACCTCGGCCCCGCGCTGGCGCAGCATGGCGACGCTCATCGCGATGTGCGGCTGCGAGGGCACGGGGCGCCCGACGTGGCGGACGACGACGCCGCGCTCGAAGCGGGCGGCCGACAGCAGCAGCCCGCTGACGAACTGGCTCGAGGCGCTGGCGTCGACGGTGACCTCGCCACCGCGCAGCGCCCCGGTGCCCCGCACCGTGAAGGGCAGGGCGCCGCGCCCGTCGTCGTCGACCTGCGCGCCGAGCGCCCGGAGCGCGTCGAGCACGGTGGCCATGGGGCGCACCCGCGCGTGCGGATCCCCGTCGAAGCGCACGTCCCCGTCGGCCAGGGTCGCCACCGGCGGCAGGAAGCGCATGACCGTGCCCGCGAGGCCGCAGTCGATGTCAGTGGGTCCGTGCAGGATGCCGGGCATGACCTCCCAGCCACCGCCCGGCCCGTCGGCGACGCCTGTCCCGAGCGCGCGCAGGGCCCCGGCCATCAGCTCGGTGTCGCGCGCCCGCAGGGGCCGCAGGACCCGGGTGGGGGAGCCGGCCAGCGCCGCGAGCACCAGCGCGCGGTTGGTCACCGACTTCGACCCGGGCAGCTCGACGCGGGCGTCGACCGGCCGGTCGGCGACAGGGGCCGGCCACAGGTCCGGGGGTGCGGTGCGCGTGCTCACGGCGGACAACATTAGAGCCCGGGCCCGCGGCCGGAGCCCCCGCTCAGGCGACGGCCTTGAGCACCCGGGTCGGGGCTGCGGCGGTCGCGCGGCGGGCGCTGCGCGTGGCGCGCGAGACGTCCTTCGCCGCGTGCTTGGCGCGCCAGGCCAGCGACGGGTCGCCGGCGGTGTCGACGGCCGCGAGCAGCAGGCCCCCCAGGATCGAGAGGTTCTTGAGGAACTGCGTGCGCTGCGCTGCGCGCGTGGCGCCGTCCGGGGCCGACCAGAAGGCGTGGCCGGCGGCGGTGGTGGGCACCAGCGAGGCGGCGAGGGCCAGCGCCGAGAGGCGGGGCAGCTTCCCGAGCGCGAGCAGGGCGCCGGCGCCCACCTGCACCGCGCCGTTGACGCGCACCAGGGTCTCGGTGTCCTCGGGCAGCCACGGCAGCGCCTTGGTGATCGGCTGCGCCACCGGGTCGGCCTTCTCGGACTTGGTCTGCGGGGCGCGGAGCTGGTCGAGCCCCCCGCTGATGAAGATGCCGGCGATGCAGGGGCGCGCGAGGCGTCGTACCAGGGTCATGATCGCCCTCTTCCCGCGCTCCGCCGGTTTATCCGCTTGCGGGCGGCGGTGACGCTCTGCCACACTGCGGGTGTACGACACCGTTTCGTTTCGATGACAACCGCTGCGAGGAGGACGACGACCGTGGAGCCCGTGGCGTCGGTCGAGCCGGAGCGCGAGGCGTCCGAGCCGGAGCGCGAGGCGTCGGTGGCGAGCGAGCCGGTGCGGTCCGAGGGGTCCCGGGACGACGCCATCTGCGACGCGGCGCTCTCCCTGCTCGCCGAGGTCGGCTACGACAACATGAGCATGGACGCGATCGCTTCCCGAGCGCGTGCCAGCAAGGCGACGATCTACCGGCACTGGTCGGGCAAGCGCGAGCTGGTCGTCGAGGCCATGCGCCGCCGGGGTCCTGCCTGCATCGAGGTGCCCGACACCGGCACCCTGCGCGGCGACGCCCTCGCCACGCTGCGACAGGCCGGCAAGGGGCTGCTCGGCACCGAGCAGGAGGTCATCACCGCCGTCCTGCGCGAGCTGCGCGCGTGCCCGGAGATCGCCGACTACGTGCGCGGCGAGATGCACGAGAGCAAGCGGGCCGTGTCCCGCACGCTGACCGAGCGGGCCGTCGCCCGCGGCGAGCTGCCGCCCGACGCCGACCCCGACCTGTTCTTCGAGATCGCCCCCGCCCTCATCTTCTTCCGCGCCACGGTGCTGGCGGAGCCCATCGACGAGGCCTTCCTCACCCACGTCGTCGACGACGTGATCCTCCCGCTGATGCAGCGGCCCAAGACCCCCGCGACCGGGGAACCCATGAAGGAGTCCGCGTGACCAGCAACACCACGTCCGTGGCGCCGGCCCAGACGGCCGACGCACCCGACCCACGCAGGTGGATCGCGCTGGGGGTCATCGCTGTCGCCCAGCTGATGGTCGTCCTCGACGCGTCCATCGTGAACATCGCCCTGCCGAGCGCCCAGAAGGACCTCGGGATCACCGACGCCAACCGCCAGTGGGTCATCACGGCCTACACCCTGGCGTTCGGCGGCCTGCTCCTGCTCGGCGGGCGCATCGCCGACTACGCCGGCCGCAAGCGCGCCTTCATCGTCGGGCTGCTCGGCTTCGCCGGCGCCTCGGCCATCGGCGGCGTGGCCGCCAACCAGGGCATGCTGTTCGCCGCCCGCGGCCTGCAGGGCGCCTTCGCCGCCGTGCTCGCCCCCGCGGCGCTGTCCCTGCTCACGGTGACCTTCACCGAGCCGAAGGAGCGGGCCAAGGCCTTCGGCGTCTTCGGCGCGATCTCCGGTGGCGGCGCGGCCATCGGCCTGATCGTCGGCGGTGTGCTCACCGAGTACGCCTCGTGGCGCTGGTGCCTCGGCGTGAACGTCCCGATCGCCATCGCGACCGCGCTCGCGGCGGTGCCGCTGGTCCACGAGAGCAAGGCGCACGGCGACACCCGCTACGACATCCCCGGCGCCATCCTCGCGACCGCGGGCCTGGTCTCGCTGGTCTACGGCTTCACCGAGGCGGCCAAGCCCGACACCGGCTGGTCCGGCGGCACGACGCTGGCCTTCCTGGGCGCGGCGGTCGTCCTGCTCGCCGCGTTCGTCATCTACGAGAGCCGCATCCAGAACCCGCTGCTCCCGATGCGCATCCTGCTCGACCGCAACCGCGGCGGCTCCTACCTCGTGTTCCTGCTCGTGGGCGCAGGGCTCTTCGCGATGTTCCTCTTCCTCACCTACTACTTCCAGGCCACGCTGGGCTACACCCCGCTGAAGTCCGGCGTCGCGTTCCTGCCCTTCAGCGCCGGCATCATCGTCACGGCGGGCATCGCCGCGCAGCTGCTGCCGCGGGTGGGCCCCCGCCCGCTGCTCATCGTCGGTCTCGTCATGGCGATCGCCGGCATGTTCTGGCTGCTGACGATCGACGCCGACACGGCCTACTGGGCGCACGTCCTGCCCTCCGAGGTCGTCATGAGCGCCGGACTCGCGCTGGTGTTCATCCCTGCCTCCAGCACCGCGCTGGTCGGCGTGGGCGGCCACGACGCCGGCATCGCCTCCGCGGTGCTCAACACCTCGCAGCAGATCGGCGGCTCGCTCGGCACCGCGCTGCTCAACACGCTGTACGCCTCGGCGGTGACCGCCTACATCACCGACCACGCCACCAAGAGCGGGGTGACCGACGCGGTCAAGGGTGCGAGCCTGATCCACGGCTACCACGTCGCGTTCTTCTGGGGCGGGATCCTGCTCCTCGGCGGGCTCGTCTCCGCGGTCCTGTTCATCAACGCCAAGCGCGAGGACGTGCCCACCGAGGGCGCCATGGCCGTCTGAGGCCAGCCTCGCCGCACGTCCCGACCGGGCCGGACCTCCTCGTGGGGTCCGGCCCGGCGCCGTAGGGTGGGTGACCGTGTGTGGGAGGTACGCCGCGAGCCGCGACCCGGACGACCTCGTCGAGGAGTTCGAGGTCGAGCTCGTGCCCGGGCAGCTCCCGCCGCCCAGCTGGAACGTCGCCCCGACCGACGAGGTGTCCGCCGTGCTGGTCCGGCGGCCGCGAGACGGCGGCGGCCCGGCGCAGCGCCTGCTCCGCCCGGTGCGCTGGGGCCTGGTGCCCTCGTGGGCGCGCGACGCCAAGGGCGGTGCCAGGCTCATCAACGCCCGCGCCGAGACCGTGGCCCAGAAGCCGGCGTTCCGCGCCGCCTTCGCCGCGCGGCGCTGCCTGCTGCCGGCCGACGGCTACTTCGAGTGGTACGCCACCGAGACCGGCGGGCGGCAGCCCTACTACATCAGCCGCCCCGACGGTGCGCCCCTCGCGATGGCGGGGCTCTACGAGCTGTGGCGCGACCCGGCCGGCGGTCCCGAGGCGCCGCTCGTCTGGTCGGCCACCGTCATCACCACCACTGCGACCGACGAGCTCGGCCACATCCACGACCGCTCGCCCGTGCTGCTCGAGCGCGCCGACTGGGCCCGCTGGCTCGACCCCGGCGCGGGGGCCGACCCCGGGCTGACCGGCCTGCTCGTGCCGCCGGGCCCGGGCGTCCTGCGCGCGTGGCCGGTCGACGCGGCCGTGGGCAACGTCCGCAACAACCGGCCCGAGCTCGTCGAGCCGCTCGTCCACGATGCCGCCACGCTCTTCTGAGCTCGAGCGCGTGGTCGTCGAGACCTCGCTCGGCACCGCGTACGCGTGGGTGCACCCCGCGCGCCGCCGGCGCGCGACCCTGGTGCTCGGCCACGGCGCCGGGCGGGGGAGCGACACCGCCGACCTGCTCGGCCTGGCCGCCGCGCTGCCCGCGCACGGCGTCGAGGTGGTCCGCGTCGACCAGCCGTGGGTCGTCGCCGGCAGGCGGCTGGCGCCGGCCCCCGCGACGCTCGACCGCGCCTGGCTGGAGGTCGTCGGAGCGCTCCCCGCCGCGCGGCGGCTGCTCCTCGGAGGGCGCTCGGCCGGCGCCCGGGTCGCCTGCCGCACCGGCGCCGGGCTGCGGGCCGCCGGCACCCTGGCGCTCGCGTTCCCGCTGCACCGGCCGGGGCGCCCCGAGCGCTCGCGGGCCGGCGAGCTGGGCCTGGCCGTGGCGCCGCTGCTGGTCGTGCAGGGCGAGCGCGACGCCTTCGGGCGGCCGGACGAGCTGCGGGCGGCGCTCCCCGCCGGCGCCGCGCTGGCAGCCGTGGCGGGCGCCGACCACGCCCTGCGAGCCGGGCTGCCGGCCGAGGTCGTCGAGCGCGTCGCGGTGTGGGCCCGGGGGTGAGCCGGACGTCCCGGACCTCGTGCCCGGGTCGTGGGGAATCGTCGTCACCCTCCCGGGTGTTCACCTGACGCGCCAGCAACGCGAGGCGCGCACCACCCCGACGTCGCCCCGCGCGACACGTCCCAGGAGGCCGGATGCTCGCCGCGAGCTCCCTACGACAGGGCGAGCTGCCCGTGCTCTCGTGGGCCGAGTGGCCGCTGGGCGGCTTGTCGTCGCCCGCGCCGCTAGGCTCGTCCTCGATGAGCCAGGACGTGTCACCCCAGTCAGAGCCGCAGCGCGCAGAGCCGGAGCAGGCCGCGGAGACGGCGGCAGAGCGCACCGCGCGCTTCGAGCGCGACGCGCTGCCCTTCGTCGACCAGCTCTACTCGGCGGCGCTGCGCATGACGCGCAACCCCAGCGACGCCGAGGACCTGGTCCAGGAGACCTTCGCCAAGGCGTACTCCAGCTTCCACCAGTTCCAGGTCGGCACCAACCTCAAGGCCTGGCTCTACCGGATCCTGACCAACACGTTCATCAACACCTACCGCAAGAAGCAGCGCGAGCCCCAGCAGGCCGACAGCCAGGAGATCGAGGACTGGCAGATCGCGGCCGCGGGCGAGCACACCTCGGCCGGGCTCAAGTCGGCCGAGGCGGAGGCGCTCGAGCACCTGCCCGACAGCGACGTCAAGGACGCGCTGCAGTCGATCCCCGAGGACTTCCGCATCGCGGTCTACCTCGCCGACGTCGAGGGGTTCGCCTACAAGGAGATCGCCGACATCATGGGCACGCCGATCGGCACCGTGATGTCCCGCCTGCACCGCGGCCGGCGCCAGCTGCGCAGCCTGCTCGAGGACTACGCCCGCGAGCGCGGGCTCGTCTCGGCCGCCGTCACGTCCGCGTCCGCCGAGGAGGGGTCCGAATGAGCTGCGGCAACCACCACGAGACCCCGTGCGTCGAGGTCCTGGCCCGCGTCTACACCTACATCGACGGCGAGCTGGCCACCGCTGACTGCGCGAGCATCCAGCACCACCTCGAGGAGTGCGGGCCCTGCCTGCGCGAGTTCGGCATCGAGGAGGAGGTCAAGGTGCTGGTCAAGCGCTCGTGCACCGACCCGGCTCCCGCCGCCCTGCGCTCCAAGGTGCTCACCCGCATCCAGCAGATCCAGGTCACGATGGTGGAGACCGAGCGCTAGCTCCTGCGCCGCAGCGCACCGCCCGACCTGAGCGCGCTGAGCAGGAACGCCGCGGCGCCGGCCGCCACCAGCACGTCCCCGGCGCTGACGACCTCCCGCCGCGGCGGGAACGCGAGGGGCAGCGTGTCCGAGAGGACCCGCAGCCTCGTGCCGGAGCCCGCCTCCTCCCGGCCCGGGTCGGCGCCCAGCCCGAGGGCTCGCTCGCTGATCCCGGCCCGGTGGGCCGCGTCGAGCGAGACCGGCATCGCGCCGTTGGCGGCGACGACCGCGGCGTTGAGCAGCAGCCCGGCGCCGATCAGCCAGACCCCGGCCAGTCCGCGGTTCACGACGACGACCACGAGCGCCGCGAGCACCGAGAGCGCGACGAGCGCAGCGCGTACGCCGTCGCCCGCCGGCGCCAGCAGCGCTCCCGCCTGAGCGGCCACGCCCAGCGCCAGCACGGGCAGGCCGAGCACGCGCACGCTCGCGAGCGCCCGCAGTGAGCCGCCGGTCGCCAGGCCCACCAGCACCGCGCCGACCGCGGCGAGCAGGACGAGCCCCATGGCCCCAGTGTGGCTCAGCCCGGGCGCACTGCTGCCGATGGTCCCGCGTGAGCACCCCGCTGTCGGTCGTCCCCTTCCTGCGCGCGCTGTGCGAGCTGCGCGGGTCAGACCTGCACTGCAAGGTCGGCTCGCCGCCGCGGGTACGCATCGACGGTCGCCTGCGCCGCCTCCAGGCACCGAGCCTCGGACCCGACGACACCGAGGCGATGCTCGGCGAGGTGCTGCGCGCCGACCTGCTCGAGTCCTTCGCCCGCACGCAGGAGGCCGACTTCGCCTACTCCGTGCCGGGCTTCGGCCGCTTCCGCGTCAACGCCTTCCGCGCCCGCGGCTCGGTCGGCCTGGTCTTCCGCCGCGTCAGCGTCGGGGCCGTGCCGCTCTCGGAGCTCGGCCTGCCGCCGGTGCTCGAGACGCTCGCGGCCGAGCCGCGCGGCCTGGTGCTGGTGACGGGCCCGACCGGTTCGGGCAAGACCACGACGCTGGCCGGGATGATCGACCACATCAACTCCACGCGCGAGTCGCACATCGTCACCATCGAGGACCCGATCGAGGTCCTGCACACCGACAAGCTCGGCATGGTCAACCAGCGCGAGGTCCACGTCGACACCGAGAGCTTCGCCTCCGCCCTGCGCGGCGCGCTGCGCCAGGATCCCGACGTCATCCTGATCGGCGAGATGCGCGACGCCGAGACGGTGCGCGCGGCGATCTCCGCCGCCGAGACCGGCCACATGGTGCTCTCGACCCTGCACACGACCGACGCGCAGGAGACGGTCAACCGCGTGATCGACGTCTTCCCGCCCCACGAGCGCCAGCAGGTGCGCCACTCGCTGGCGGGGGCCCTCAAGGGCGTCGTGTGCCAGCGGCTCGCGCCGCGCGCCGACGGGCAGGGCCGCTGCGTCGTCATGGAGGTCGCCGTCGGCACTGGGCGGATCCTCGAGGCGATCGTCGACCCCGAGAAGACCGGCTCGATCCGCGACATCATCACCGAGAGCGGCTTCTACGGCATGCAGACCTTCGACCAGCACCTCGTCGCGCTGCTCCGCGACGGCGTCGTGACGCTCGAGGACGCGCTCGCCGTGTCCACCAGCCCGCACGACCTCCAGGTCGAGCTGCGCCGGGTGGGGCTGGTCGCCGCCTAGCCACGACGTCGTGGTCCCTGGTCGCCCTGTGGCGCCCACGGGGACCCACGACGTCGTGGTGCCTGGTCGCCCTGCGCAGCGACTACGCTGCGGAGGTGGACGTCGTGCGCTCGTTCGAGCGCCGCGTACGTCTCGTGCTCCTCGCGACCGTCCGCTCGCTGCGCGGGCACGACCTCGCGCTGACCGGGGCGGGCCTCACCTTCTACGCCGGCATCGCGATCGTCCCGTCGCTGCTGTTCGGCACGTGGACCGCGCGGCTCGTGCTGGGCCGCGACCGGGTGCTCCGGCTGGCCGACTCGGTCGGTGCCGCGCTGCCCGACAGCCTCGGCGCGCCCTCGACCGCCCACCAGCTCGTCGTCGCCGGCGCAGGCCTGGGCGGGCTAGGGGCGCTGGTTGCGCTGTTCCCCGCCTCGGTCTACGGCGAGGGGCTGCGCCGCGCCTTCCTCGCGCTCGAGCGCGACACCGAGCGGATGGCCGGCTGGCGCGGACGGCTGCGGGTGCTGCCCGTGCTCGCGCTCACGCCGATCCTGGTGCCGGCGGTGCTGCTGGTCAGCCCGTGGCTCGCCCAGCTGTTCGACACCGGTCGCGCCGGGCCCACCGCTCTCGGCGTGTTCGTCGCGCTGGTCGTCGACTGGCTGGTGCTGGCCCTGCCGCTGACCTGGACCTACCGGGTCGTGGGGCCCTCGCTCGGATCGTGGGCGGCGGCGGCGTGGGCCGGCTTCACCGCCGCGTCGTTCGTGAGCGGGTTCCTGCAGGGCTTCGTGCTGTTCCTCGCCCTGCCCATCGACCTGGCGGCGCCCTTCGGCGGGCTGCCCGTGGTGGGCGCCGTGGTGGCGCTGGGGCTGTGGCTGTGGGTGCTGCACCTGGTGGTTCTGGTGGGCTACGCCATCGCCCTCGAGGTCGACGCCCTGCTGCGCGCCGAGCTGCACGTCGCGCCCGCGCCGCAGGACTGACGCACGACGGCCTCCCGGGAGCACCCGGGAGGCGGTCGCAGAGCGCGTCGGGGGACTAGGCCGCCTTCTTGGTCTCCCAGAAGATGGCGTCGATCTCGGCGATCTTGTCGAGCAGCTTCTGCGCCTCGGCCGGGTCGACCGTGCCCTTGCCGCCCGCGGCACCGGCCATCTTGGTGGCCTCGTTGAACAGCTGGTGCAGGTTCGGGTACTTCTCGAAGTGCGGCGGCTTGAAGTAGTCGGTCCACAGCACCCAGAGGTGGTGCTTGACCAGGTCGGCCCGCTGCTCCTTGATGATCAGGGCCCGCGTGCGGAACACCGGGTCCTCGTTCTGCTGGTACTTCTCGCAGATCGCCTTGACCGACTCGGCCTCGATGCGAGCCTGGGCCGGGTCGTAGACCCCGCACGGCAGGTCGCAGTGGGCGGACACGCGAGTCTTGGGCGCGAACAGTCGTGCGAACATCGGCACGCAACCTTTCCGCTGCTTGAGGAACTTTCGTTGCGACCCTACCCCCGGCGTTTCCGCCTGCAACAGGGAGTGCGCCCGGTGCCGAGGCAGACGCGGTGGCCGTGGTTCCGGGCCGAGGTCACGGGCCGCTCGATGCTGCCGACGCTGGCACCCGGGCAGCGGATCTGGGTACGCCGCGGCGCCCGACCGCGCGCCGGTGACCTGGTCGTCGTGCGGCTGCCCGACCGGCCGCTCTCGGTGAAGCGCGCCGGCGTGCGCGACGCCGGGGGCTGGTGGGTCGAGAGCGACAACCCGGCCGAGGGCACCGACTCCTGGACGCTGGGCCGACCCGTACCCGACTGCGACGTCGTCGGCGTCGTCGTCAGTCGCCCGTGGGCTCGGCGCTCCTGAGGTGGTGTCCCGGGGCACTTCAGCGGAGGCGCGTACGGGTCGAACCAGGACGGGTGAGCACCACCCGACTGCGCCAAGCCCTCGCCGCCCTCCTCGCCCTGCTCGTCCTCGCCGGCGGTGCGGTCACCGTGCAGCGGGCGCTGACCTCCGCGGCCTTCGACGGGCTCGAGGCATCCCAGGTCGGCCAGGACGCCCAGCGCCTCGTGGTGGCCCTCGACTACGAGCGGCTGGTTCTCACGCGCACCGGCGCCGCCGACTCGCAGTGGGACGATGCCTACGACGACGTGGCCCACGCCGACACCGCGGCACTGGCTGAAGACCTCTCGCCTGACACGCTGCGGGAGTCCTCGGGCGTCGACGGCATCGTCGGGATCGACCTGCGCGGCCGGCTGGTCGGCGGGTCCGGCGGCAGCGACCACTACACCGCCCCGCCGGCCCCCTTCGCCGACCGCGCGCTGCTCGCCCGGATGTGGGACCCGCAGGCCTCGGGCGGCGAGGGGAGCTGCGGACTGCTCGGCGGCGCCACGACGTACATGTACTGCGGGTTCCCGGCCGTGCACAGCTCGGGCGACGGGCCGGCGTCGGGCGGCCTGGTGTTCTTCAAGGCGCTCGACCCCGCCATGCTCCAGTCGCTGGGCACGCACATCGGCATGCCGCTGACGATCGCGCCGGCGACGTGGCCGGGCGCCCGCGCCCAGGAGCAGATCGCGAGCACCTACGGCCCGGTCCAGGTGCACACCGCGACACCGGGCGCGCACCGCATGGTGCTCGACGCGTCCGTGCCCTCGCTGACCGGCGCGCCGGTCGTCTTCCGCGCCGAGCGCCCGCGCCCGATCCACGCTGCCGCAGGGTCGCTCGGCACGCGGATGCTGATCTTCATGGCGCTCGCCGGTCTGCTCGTGCTCGCCGCGCTGGTGGTGGTCGTGCGCCTGGCGATCCGCCGCTCGGTGCGCCCGCTGCGCGAGACCACCGAGCGGGTCATCGAGTCCGGCGACCGTACGCTGCGCGTCGGACGCCACGGCAGCAGCGACATCGGGTCGCTGGCAGCAGCCATCGACTCGATGCTCGACACGCTGGCCGAGCAGGAGGAGAGCCGCGCGCGCGAGGCGGCCGAGCGGCAGGCGGAGCAGGAGAGCGCGGCCGAGGCGGGCGCGCGACGAGCGGCTGGCTGCGGAGCGCGTGCGCGAGGTCGTCGAGAGCACCTCGCGCCTGGTCGGCGACGAGCTGGCGGGTGTCGTGGCGCAGTCGGCGCAGGTACGCGGCGCCGGCGCCGAGATCGTCGCGGGCGTGGGCGCGGTGGAGTCCGCGAGCCGCGGCTTCGTCGAGGACGCGCGCACCGCGGACTCGGCTGCCTCGGAGCTGACCGCGAGCCTGGTGCGCGTGCGCGAGGTGACCGGGCTGATCCGTGCCCTCGCCGAGCAGACGAACCTGCTGGCGCTCAACGCCTCGATCGAGGCGGCGCGGGCGGGGGAGGCGGGCCGCGGGTTCGCCGTCGTCGCCAACGAGGTCAAGTCGCTGGCGCAGGAGTCGGCGAGCTCCACCGAGGAGATCACCGCGACCGTGGCGAAGCTCGAGCGCCAGGCCGGTGCCGTCAGCTCGGTGATCGGCTCGATCGCGGGCGGGCTGGCCGGCATCGACGAGGCCACCGCGCACGTGCGCGCCGTCGTGGGCGACCAGGCGGCTGTCGTCGACGAGCTGGAGGCGAGCCTGACGACCGCGCTGGGCCAGGTGGCGGCGCTCGCCGAGCAGTAGGCGCCTCCCAGCAGGCTCAGGCGGTCGCGGCCAGCTCGGCGCTGTGGCGCATGGTGATGCTCATGCGCGGGCCGACGGCCCTGGCCTCCTTGGGCACCGTGTGCTCCCACTCGTGCTGGCAGGCGCCGCCCATGACGACCAGGTCGCCGAGGCCGGGGCGCAGCTCGTGGGCGGTGCGCCCGCCGCGCGGGCGCAGCAGGAACCGGCGCCGCGCCCCGAGCGAGACGGTGACCACCAGCGGGTTGGTGTGGGTGTGCCGGTTGCGGTCGCCGTGCCAGGCGACGCTGTCTCGGCCGTCGCGGTAGAGGTTGACCCACACGCGGTCGAAGGCGATGCCGTAGCGGGCCGAGACCGCGGCGGAGATGTCGCGCAGGGCGGCGGGCGCCTGGTCGGGCCCGGTGGCGGCGAGCTCAGGGTCGAAGGCGGCGGTGAGCCGCGGCTCTGGCAGCGTCGAGTCCCACATCTTGACGGTGCGCTGCGAGAAGCGGCCGGTCGCGACCATCGCGTCGAACAGCGCGTCGGACCCGCGCAGCCACCCCGGGCACACGTCGACCCAGCTGCGCTCGTCCAGCTGCAGCCGGCGCAGGCCCGAGAAGGCGAGGTCCGGGCCGGTCTCACCGCCGTCGAACAGCGAGCCCTGGAACGCCAGGTCTTCGATCACGCGTTCGAGCGTACGCCGCAGAGCCCCACGATGTCGTGGTGTCTGGTCGCCGGTATAGGGCGATGGGGCACCACGACGTCGTGGAGAGGGAGAGCTAGTCCTCGTCGTCGGCGCGGGCGAGCCAGGTGGCGAGCCGCTCGACGGGCACCTCGAACTCCGGGTTCAGGTCGACGAACAGGCGCAGCCGCTCGGCGAGCCACGCCAGGGTGACCTCCTCGTCACCCCGGCGGGTCTCGAGCTCCTCGAGCCCGCGGTCGCTCGCGTACACCTGCGGCTCAGCGCTCGAACGCCGCGGTGACCAGCGCGCGCTGCTCGGCCTCGTGCGCCCGGTGCGAGCCGACGGCGGGGGAGGCCGACGCGGCGCGGGAGACCCGGCGCAGCGGTCGCCCGCCCAGGTGGCCGGGCAGCGTGAGCAGGATGTGAGCCCACGCGCCCTGGTTCTGCGGCTCGTCCTGCACCCACACCAGCTCCGCGCCGGGGAACGCCGACACCGCGGCGACCATCTCGTCGACCGGCAGGGGAGCGAGCTGCTCGAGCCGGACGATGGCGGTGCGGGTGTCCTCGCGCTTGGTGCGCTCGGCGAGGAGGTCCCAGTAGACCTTGCCCGAGCAGAGCAGGATCCGGTCGACCGAACCCGGGTCGAGCGGCTGCTCCTCGGGGATGACCGGCCGGAACGAGCCGCTGGTCAGGTCGTCGGGGTGCGAGACCGCGGCGCGCAGGCGCAGCATCGACTTCGGCGTCGCGACCACGAGCGGGCGGCGCGGCTCGTGGTAGGCCTGCCAGCGCAGCAGGTGGAAGTAGCTCGCCGGGGTCGAGGGCTGCGCGACCGTCATGTTGTCCTCGGCGCACAGCTGGAGGAACCGCTCGATGCGCGCGGAGGAGTGGTCGGGGCCCTGGCCCTCGTAGCCGTGCGGCAGCAGCAACACGACCGAGGAGCGCTGGCCCCACTTCTGCTCCGAGGACGAGATGAACTCGTCGACGATGGTCTGGGCGCCGTTGACGAAGTCGCCGAACTGCGCCTCCCACAGCACCAGCGCCTCGGGCCGGGCCACCGAGTAGCCGTACTCGAAGCCCATCGCCGCGAACTCCGAGAGCAGCGAGTCGTAGACGAAGAAGCGGCCCTGGCCCTCGCCGAGGTTGGCCAGCGGGGTCCACTCGTCGCCGGTCACCTTGTCGGTGAGCACCGCGTGGCGCTGGACGAAGGTGCCGCGGCGGCTGTCCTGGCCGGCCAGGCGCACGGGCACGCCCTCGAGCAGGAGCGAGCCGAACGCGTAGAGCTCGCCCATGCCCCAGTCGATGCCGCCGTCGGTCGCCATCGCGGCGCGCTTCTCGAGCAGCGACTTGAGCTTCGGGTGCACGGTGAAGCCGTCGGGGATGTTGACGTGGGCGTCGGACACCCGCTTGACGACCTCGGTGGAGACCGCGGTCGCGCGCGGCGCCTCGTGGCTCGGGCGGTGCTGCTCGTCGGGGGCCTCGAGCGCGGCCGGGGTCGAGGACGCCTCGCGGGTCTCGACGAACACGCGCTCGAGCTGCTCCTGGTAGTCGCGCAGCGACTGCTCGGCGTCCTCGACGCTGATGTCGCCGCGCCCGATGAGCGCCTCGGTGTACAGCTTGCGCACCGAGCGCTTCTGCTCGATGAGGGAGTACATCAGCGGCTGGGTCATCGAGGGGTCGTCGCCCTCGTTGTGGCCGCGGCGGCGGTAGCAGACCATGTCGATGACGACGTCCTTGCGGAACTGCTGCCGGAACTCGAACGCGAGCCGGGCGACGCGTACGCACGCCTCCGGGTCGTCGCCGTTGACGTGGAAGATCGGCGCCTGGATCATGCGTGCCACGTCGGTGGAGTAGAACGACGAGCGCGAGGACGCGGGCGAGGTCGTGAAACCGACCTGGTTGTTGACGATCACGTGGATCGAGCCGCCGGTGCGGTAGCCGCGCAGCTGCGAGAGGTTGAGCGTCTCGGCCACGACGCCCTGGCCGGCGAACGCCGCGTCGCCGTGCACGAGCACCGGCAGCACGCTGTAGCCGGCGTCGCCGCCGCCCTTGTTGAGCCGGTCCTGCTTGGCACGGGCGATGCCCTCGACCACCGGGTCGACCGCCTCGAGGTGCGAGGGGTTCGCCGCGAGGTAGACCCCGCACTGCTTGCCGCTGGCGCCGGTGAAGGTGCCCTGGGTGCCCAAGTGGTACTTCACGTCGCCGGAGCCCTGGACGGAGCGGGGGTCCTGGTTGCCCTCGAACTCGCGGAAGATCTGGGCGTAGCTCTTGCCCGCGATGTTGGCGAGCATGTTGAGCCGGCCGCGGTGGGCCATGCCGATGACGGCCTCGTCGATGCCGGCCTCGGCCGCCTCGTCGAGCACGGCGTCGACCAGCGGGATCAGCGACTCGCCGCCCTCGAGCGAGAAGCGCTTCTGGCCCACGAACTTGGTCTGCAGGAACGTCTCGAACGCCTCAGCAGCGTTGAGCCGGCGCAGGATGCGCAGCTGCTCCTCGCGGTCGGGCTTGTCCTGGACGTGCTCGACCTTGGCCTGGATCCAGCGGCGCTGCTCGGGGTCCTGGATGTGCATGTACTCGAGCCCGACGCGCCGGCAGTAGGCGTCGCGCAGGGCGCCGAGGATGTCGCGCAGCGGCGCCATCGGCTTGCCGCCGAAGCCGCCCGTGGCGAACTCGCGGTCGAGGTCCCAGAGCGTGAGCCCGTGGTTGACGACGTCGAGGTCGGGGTGGCTGCGCTGGCGGAACTCCAGCGGGTCGGTGTCGGCCATGAGGTGGCCGCGCACGCGGTAGGCGTGGATCAGCTCCTGGACCCGGGCCTGCTTGGTGATGTCGTCCTCGTGCGAGGCGGGGACGTCCTTGGCCCAGCGGACCGGCTCGTAGGGTATGCGCAGCGCGCGGAAGATCTCGTCGTAGAAGCCGTCCTCGCCCAGCAGCAGGGCGTGGACCCGGCGCAGGAACTCGCCCGAGAGCGCGCCCTGGATGATGCGGTGGTCGTAGGTGCTGGTGAGCGTGAGCACCTTGCTGACCGCGAGGCGCGCCATCGTCTCGGTCGACGCGCCTTGGTACTCGGCCGGGTAGTCCATCGCGCCGACGCCGACGATCGCGCCCTGGTTCTTCATCAGGCGCGGCACGGAGTGCACGGTGCCGATGGTGCCGGGGTTGGTCAGGCTGATCGTCGTGCCGGCGAAGTCGTCGGCCGTCAGCTTGTTGGCGCGCGCCCGGCGCACCACGTCCTCGTAGGCCGCCCAGAACTGCGAGAAGTCCATGGTGCCGGCGTTCTTGATCGCCGGGACGAGCAGCTGGCGGGTGCCGTCGGGCTTGGGCATGTCGATCGCCAGCCCGAGCCCGATCTGGCCGGGGCGGGAGACGGCCGGCTTGCCGTCGACCTCGGTGTAGGCGGCGTTCATGTCGGGCATCGCGGCGACCGCGCGCACGACGGCGAAGCCGATCAGGTGGGTGAAGGAGACCTTGCCGCCGCGGCCGCGCTTGAGGTGGTTGTTGATGACGATGCGGTTGTCGATGAGCAGCTTGGCCGGCACGGCGCGCACGCTGGTCGCGGTGGGGACCTCGAGCGAGGCCTCCATGTTGGTGACGACCCGCGCGCTCGGACCGCGCAGCGGCGTGACCGACGGCTCGACCTTGGCGGGCGCTGCGGGCGCGGGGTCGGCGCCGGGGGTCGCCGGGGTCGGCGAGACGACGGTGGAGACCTGCGCGGGGACCGCCTGCGGGCGGGGTGCCGGTGCCTTCACGGCCTCCGGGGCGGGCGCCTGCGCGGCGGGTACGGCTGCGGCGGCCGCAGGAGCGGCCGGCGGCTGGGCGGCGGGTGCAGGAGCGGCGGGTGCCGGAGCGGCGGGTGCCGGAGCAGCGGGTGCCGGAGCGGCGGGTGCCGGAGCAGCAGGTGCCGGGGCGGCGGGTGCGGCAGCGGGTGCAGGAGCGGGCGAGGCGGCGCCGTCAGCGCCCTTGCCGTAGCCGGCGAAGAAGTCCCACCACGCCTTGTCGACCTTGTTGGGGTCCTGGAGGTACTGCTGGTACATCTCTTCGACCAGCCACTCGTTGGGACCGAAGTCCGCGAGGGGTCCTTGTGAGGACGTGGGCTGTGACACGGCGACGTTCGCCTACTTCCGCAACGATTCGACACGACCGGGTTGACCGGCCCAGGGCAGCCGTGCTCCAGGCTATCCGCACCTCTCGCGCCGCGGGCAGTCGGCACGCGACCAGCACGTGCCGACCCCGCGACGCGCACGGCGAGGGGCGGGGCAGAGGTCCCTCGAGGGGCTCACTCGCCGGGGTCGAGGGCCCGGCGCAGCAGCTCGTCCCACACCTGCGGGTCGCCGCCGGCCCCGGGGTTGAACACCGAGGTCCCGTCGGCCAGGCGCACGTGCGGGCTGCCCTCGATGCCGAGCTCGGGCACCAGCGCCCAGTCGGCGTCGACCGCGGCCGCACCGCGCTCGAGCAGGCCGGCGAGCTCGTCGGCGTCCACGCCCGGCACCGCGCCCGCCGCCTCGAGGACGGCCTCGCGCGAGGTCGCGTCGACGCCCTGGCGCAGCGCCCAGTCGAGCTCCTCGCCGGCCTCGAGCCCGTAGCGCTCCGACGCCGCGCGCACCGCCGCGAGCCCCACCCGGGTCTCGGGGTGGCCCGGCGAGGCGGTCTCCAGCGGGAAGGCCCGGTGCTCGAGGTGGACGTCGAGCTCGAGGCCCAGCGCGGCGCGCGTCTCGCGCAGCGCGGCGACCGCCTCCGTCGCGTAGGGGCACGACAGGTCGCTCCAGACCTGCACCGTGCCGGGCGCCACCGGCGCCGGGTGCGGGGTGCTCACGAGGTCGACGCGTCGGCGTAGCGCAGCAGGGCACCGACCCCGTCGCGGAGGTCCAGCCTGCCGCCGGGCACCACGACCACGCCGGCGTCGCTGCCGACCGCCGCGCGCAGCAGGGCGGCGTCAGCGCGCACCTCGCGCACCTGCTCGACGCCCATGTCCTGCAGCGCCTGCTGCGAGGAGGCCACCTGCACCGGGTCCGGGCCGACCCAGAGAGGCGACTCGTCCTCGAACCCGGCCGTCACGAGCAGGGTGTCGACCTGCGCCTTCTGCAGCGCCTCGACCACGGCCGCGCGGCCGCTGAGCGCCGCGCCGTGGCCGGCACCGGTCTGCTGGCGGTAGCGGGACACCGGGTCCTCGGCGTCGCGCACGACGTGGGCAGCGAGCACCCGCCCGAGCTCCTCCTGCAGCGCCTGCTCGTCGGTGCCCTCGGCGCGCCCGCCGGTCCCGAGCGCCACGAACGCGCGCTGCCCGTGCTGGCCCAGGGAGTCGCGGAAGCGCTCCGCCGCCTTGACGTCGCCCGCGACGGCCAGCACCTCGATGCCGGTGCGGGCGAGGATCGCGTCCACCTCGTGGGCCACGCGTGCGGCGTTGGCGTCCCAGAGGTTGTCGGTGCGGTGCTCGTACTTCAGCGCCGCCCAGTCGCCGGCCCCGGTCTTGTGCAGGTTCTCCTCGCCGCCGGAGACCGTCTCGTGCTCGCGGGTCTCGCCCGTGGGCCCGACCACGTCGATGTCGGCACCCTCGCGGTCGATGCGCACCAGCACGTACGGTGCGGTGCGTCCCAGCGCCACGACCAGCGGCGCGAGGTCGGGGAGGGCGCCGAAGGCGGCCCGCTCGGGCGCCCGCACCGGCAGCACAGAGGTGTAGCGCAGCCCCTGCTCGTCGGCGACCAGCACGAGCGTCGCGTCGCCGGCCAGGCGCGTCGGCGCGAGCGCCACCGGCTCCATCGCCTCGAGGGCACCGGCGGGGGCGCCGGCCGCGCGCAGCTGGTCCTTGATCGCGGCCCAGCGCAGCTCGACCTCGTGAGCCCCGGTCTCGGTGCTGCGGGTCGCGTCGAGGTAGGCGGTGGCGAAGGGCCCCTCCGCCTCGTAGAGCGGGCGCAGTTGGGACAGCCGGGTCATGCGGTCTCCTCATAGGTGTCGGGTACGTGCTCGAGGTGGGGTGCCGCGACGGTGCCGGTCCCCGACGCGCCGTCGGTGATGCCGAGGCCGTCGGTGAGCACCAGGAAGGCGCGGGCGTAGGGCGACGCGGCGGTCGCCGAGACGACGCGGTCCCAGTCGACCTGCTCGCGCAGAGCGCGCGAGACGGCCAGCATCGGGGCGAAGTCGCAGTGGTGGGCGGAGAAGGCGAGCAGCTTGCCGATGACGATGTCGCTCGCGTCGAGCACCGGCATGCGCACGGAGCCGACCTCGACCTCGTCGGCGCGCTCGAGCATCTCGAGGTCGACCGGGCGTCCGTTCATCTGGTGGATGAGGTCCACCAGCCGCGAGTCGTGGAAGACCTTGACCAGCCAGTCCTCGGGGCACTCCTCGTGGCTGAGCCCGGCCTCGGTGAGGGCGGCGACCGCGCGGCTGACGTCCTCCTCGCGCAGGAAGAAGTCGGTGTCGTGGACGCTCGGCGGCCCGCCACGCGCGTAGACGGCGTAGCCGCCCGCCAGGGCGAACGGGATGCCCGCCTTCTTCAGCGTCACCGCGACGAGCTTGGTCGTCTCGATGAGGTCCGGCTCCACCTCGCTCATGGCACGGTCCCTACCCGCGTCGCCCGTCGGGACACCCGGGTGGTCAGCGCAGCAGGCACGTCGTGGTCTGCTCGCCGGGCGCGACCGTGGCGGCGTACCTCTCGGAGTCGAGGATGGGCGCGTAGCCCAGGTCGTGGCGCGCGTTGCCGGCGTCGAAGTGCTGCCGGGTGTTCGCCGAGACGCCGAAGTAGACGCCGAAGTGCACCTGCGTCTCCAGGGAGCGGCGCACCAGCTGCTGCAGGTCGCTCGGGCCCAGCCACGCGGCGAGCTGGCCGGCGTGCACCGGCTCTGGCCGGGTGGCGCCGAGGCGCAGTCCGATGGTGCTGAGCCCGGCGCGCCGCGAGTAGACGCGGGCGAGCGCCTCGTCGAACGCCTTGGTGGCGCCGTAGGCGCAGCACGGGGCCGGCGGCCACAACGGGTTGACCGGCACCTGGCCGTCGCTCTCGTACTGGCCCATCGCGTGGATGGAGCTCGCGTAGACCACGCGGCCGACGTGCGCGCGGCGGGCTCCCTCCAGCAGTGAGCGGAAGGTGTCCACGTTGCTGTGCTCGAGGGAGTCCCACGGCGCGTCGGGCCGCGGGTCGCCCGCGAGGTGGACCACGGCGTGCACGCCGTCCACGGCCTCCTCGAGGACCTCGGGGTCACCGAGGTCGCCGACGACCAGCGGGCCGGGCAGGGCGCGTCCCGTCGGCACCTCGCGGTCGGTCAGCCGCAGGTCGTAGTGGTGGGCGAGGCCGGGGAGCAGCTGGCCGGCGACCGAGCCGCCGGCGCCGGTGACGAGGACGGTGCGCGCGCTCATGGCGAGCGGATGCCCGGAGGGCGGGCTCCCAACCACGCGCCGCGACGGGCCCGCGGGGGGGGGGTTGGGCCGTGGCGGCGGGTGGGTACTCGCTCGGGCATGAGCATCGAACGCGGAAGCGACAAGCACGGCGCCATGCGCGACGACGCCCTCGCCGGCGAGGTCGAGGGCCTGGTGCGCAGCGGGCACTCCACGCACGCCGAGGAGTGGCGCGACCCCGAGCCCTCGGGCGAGGACCAGCGTGGCACCGGCGTGGCGCCCGACGAGGCGCTCACCGGCGGCGTGCCCGACGGCATCACGCCCGACGAGGTCGAGCAGCGCAGCACGCTCGCGCAGTACCTCGGCAAGGAGGTGTGGCCTGCCGCCGCCGCCGACCTGCGCGCCCTCGCGGAGGAGCGCAGCGCACCCGACTCGGTGCTGGCGCAGCTGCGCCGGCTGCCCGACGGCCAGGACTACGAGAACGTCGAGCAGGTCTGGCAGGCGCTGGGCGGCGGGCGCGAGTCCCGCTCCTGACCCCTGACCTCCGCTCCGGGCGGCTTCGTATGCAGTTGCCCGGGGCAGGCGGAGGCTGGGAGACTCGTCGGCTGCACGCCACATCGAGGAGGACGGGCTGATGACAGCCACCGCCGCATCGCACAACCCCTCAGCACCGGGCGGTGAGCGCGGCGGCTTCTCGCACCGCGAGATCGTCACCATCATCGTCGGCCTGATGCTGGGCATGTTCCTCGCCGCGCTCGACCAGACCATCGTGTCGACGGCGATCCGCACCATCGCCGACGACCTGCACGGCTTCTCGATCCAGGCGTGGGCGACCACTGCCTACCTCATCACCTCGACGATCTCGACGCCGCTCTACGGCAAGCTGTCGGACATCTACGGGCGCAAGCAGTTCTTCCTGCTGGCCATCATCGTCTTCATCGTCGGGTCGGCGCTGTGCGGGCTCGCGCAGGACATGTACCAGCTGGCCGGGTTCCGCGCCCTGCAGGGCCTCGGCGCCGGCGGCCTCTTCTCGCTCGCCCTCGCGATCGTCGGCGACATCGTGCCGCCCCGCGAGCGCGCGAAGTACCAGGGCTACTTCCTCGCCGTCTTCGGCACCTCCAGCGTCCTCGGCCCGCTGCTCGGCGGCTTCTTCGCCGGCCAGGGCTCGGTGCTCGGCATCACCGGCTGGCGCTGGGTCTTCTGGATCAACGTGCCGATCGGCCTGGTGGCGACCGCCGTCGTGATCCGCGTCCTGCACCTGCCGGTGCAGCGCAGCACCCACCGCATCGACTGGCCGGGTGCGACCGCGCTCGTCGTCAGCCTCGTCCCGCTGCTCACCGTCGCCGAGCAGGGCCGCACGTGGGGGTGGGGTTCCGGCCGGGCGCTGCTCTGCTACGCGATCGGCGTCGTGGGCCTGGTCGCCTTCCTGCTCGCGGAGCGGGCCTACGGTGACGAGGCGCTGCTGCCGCTGAGGCTGTTCCGCAGCCGCACCTTCTCCGTCGCGAGCCTCAGCAGCGCGATCCTCGGCATGGCGATGTTCGGCGGGCTGCTCGTCCTGCCGCTCTACCTGCAGGTCGTCAAGGGCTCGTCGCCGACCAGGGCGGGTCTCCAGACGCTGCCGCTGGTGCTCGGCATCATGGCGGGCTCGGTGCTCTCCGGCCAGCTGATCGCCCGCACGGGCCGCTACCGCGTCTTCCCGATCGTGGGCAGCGCCCTGATGGTGCTCGCGCTGTTCCTCTTCTCCTTCGTCGGCGCCGACACGCCGATGTGGCGGATCATGCTCGTCATGGTCGTGATGGGCCTCGGCCTGGGCGGCAACATGCAGCCCGTCATCACCGCGGTGCAGAACGCCTCGTCGCCGCGCGAGATCGGCGTCTCGACCTCGGCCGTGACGTTCTTCCGCCAGATGGGCGGCACCGCCGGCGCCGCGATCTTCCTCTCGGTGCTGTTCAGCACCGTGGGCGGCAAGATCGGCTCCGCGCTGAGCAAGGCCCAGCAGACGCCGGCGTTCACGGCGGCGCTGCGCGACCACCCCGACCAGGCGAAGATCCTCAGGCAGAGCGCCGGGGGCGGTTCCTCGCTCGACGACACCTCGTTCCTCAAGCGGCTCGGCACGACGCTCGCCCACCCGTTCAAGACCGGCTTCGCCGACGCGATGGACAACGTCTTCCTGGCTGCCAGCGGCATCATGCTGGTCGGGCTCGTCGTGGTCTGGTTCCTGCCGGAGCTGCCGCTGCGCAACCGCTCCGGCGTGCAGGCCCGCGAGGAGGACGCGGCCGTCGCCGCCGGTCCGGCCTAGCCCGCGACCGCCTCCTCGGCCCTTCGCTGCGCGGTCAGCAGCCCATCTAGCTCGTCCTGCGGGACCGCCGCGCCGAGGTGCGGGCCCTGCGCGGCGTTGAACCCGAGCTCGCGCGCGGCCGCGAACGACGCGGCGTCCTCGACGCCGCCGAGCACCAGCGGCTTGCCGAGGGCGTGCGCGAGCTCGACGACCGCGCCGACCAGGCGCCGGGTCGCGGGCTCGTGCGCCAGCCCCGCCGAGATCGCCGGGTCGAGCTTGATGGCGTCGAACGGCAGCGTCCGCAGCTCCACCAGCGACAACGTGCCGGTGCCGAAGCAGTCGACGGCGACGCGTACGCCTCGGCGCCGCAGCTCCTCGAGCGCTGAGACCGTGCGCGGGTCGCCCAGGGCGTTCTCCGGGAGCTCGAGCACGAGCTCCTGGCCGGGCCGCGCGCCGCGCGCCACGGCCTCGGCGACCACGCCGCGCGCCACGCTGGCCGGCGAGACGTCGATGCCGAGCGGGAGCACCTGCCCGGCGGCCTCCGAGAGCCGGGGAGCTGCCGCGGTCGCGGTCGCCAGCACCCACCGGGTGAGCTCGTCGACCAGGCCGGTCTCCTCGGCCAGCGGCACGAACGCCTCGGGCTCGAGCAGGCCGAGCTGCGGGTGCGCCCAGCGCACGTGGGCCTCGACACCGGCGAGCCGGCCGCTGACCACGCCGACGACCGGCTGGTAGTGGAGCACGAGCTCGCCGCGCGCAGCGGCCCCGCGCAGCTGGTCGCCGAGGACCTGGCGCGAGACCTGCCGGGCGTAGATCTCGGGCGTGCAGACGACCCACTGCGACTTGCCGGCCGACTTGGCTGCGTACATCGCGATGTCGGCCTGGCGGACGAGCTCGGCGGCCGGCGTGCCGTCCGCCGGCTCGGCCACGCCGACGCTGACGCCGACGTGGGCGTCGACCTGCCCGATCGGCACCGACGGGCGAAGGGCGTCGAGGATGCGGGCGGCGACCGCCTCGGCCTCGGCGCGGTCGACCCCCGGCAGCACGACGGCGAACTCGTCGCCGCCCATGCGGCCGAGCGAGTCGTCGGGCCGCAGGCAGCCGCGCAGGCGCCCGGCGACCGTGCGCAGCACCTCGTCGCCGGCGTCGTGGCCCAGCGTGTCGTTGACCTCCTTGAACCCGTCGAGGTCGCAGTAGAGCACGGCCGGGCGGCTCGGCAGCGCGAGCTCCAGGGCGGCCCGGAAGCTGCGGGCGTTCAGCAGCCCGGTGAGCGTGTCGTGGCCGGCGAGCTGCTCGAGCTCGCTGACCTGGCCGACGCGGCGCAGCGACTCGGCGGCCAGCGAGGCCAGCAGGTCGAGGGTGTGGGCGTCGTCAGCGGTGTAGGGCTCGCGGCTGCGCCGCTCACCTGCCACCAGGCTGCCGGCGCCCCCGGCCTCGGGCGCCGGCAGCAGCGCGACCAGTCCGCCGGGGGGCGCTCCGGCCGGCCGGCCGGCGGCCGCGCCCGGCAGGACCAGGCTCACGTCGTGCGTGCGCAGCGCGCCGCGGCCGGCCTCGAGGACGGCCGCGTGGACGTCCTCCGCGGTGCGAGCGCCCTGCAGGCTCGCGGCCCCGTCGAACAGCGCGCGCACGCGCAGCCGCTCCTCGTGCGTACGCGCGTAGGCGTAGCCGGCGAAGACGACCGTCGCGATCGGGACGGTGACGAGCGGGAACGCCCACGGCTCGTGGCGGAGCACCACCGCGCCGAGGTAGCCGAGGGCGGCGACGCCGCCGGCGCAGGCAGCGACCAGGCCGGCCGTCTCGTCCCAGAACGCCTCGCGCAGCGAGACGCGCCCGAGCAGCACCACGCCGAGCGCGGAGCCGGCGTAGTCGGCGGCGAAGTAGGCGAGCCCGGCCAGCGCGGCAGCGGCGACGCCGAGCGGGCCGGCCTCCCGCGAGTGGGGCACCAGCTCGACCGCGGCCAGGGCGCTCGTGCCCGCGACCAGGCAGAGCCCGACGTTGATGACGCGCACGGCGACCGGCCGCCCGGTGACCCAGACCTGCGCCAGCACCGAGCCGAGCGCCCACACGGGCAGGGCGGCGCCGGGTGCGGCGAAGCCGAGGAAGAGCAGCACGACGGAGTCGAGCTGGATGTCGATGCCCGCGGACTGGCGCAGGATCGTCAGCGGGAAGCGCGCGAGCACCGGCACGACGACGACCCCGAGCAGCACCCACAGCGAGGCGAACCGCGGCGGGTGCACGACGAGGGCAGCGGCGCCGACGCCGAGCAGCAGCGCGGCGTAGAGGTGCGCCACCCAGGGCGTGCGGGCGGGCGAGCCGGTGCGCGTCATCGCCCGGGCTCCGGCAGGCGCAGCTCCACGAGGGGCGCGCTCTCGTTGGCGGCGAGCAGCGTCTCGGGCGCGACACCGGTCATCCAGTCGAGCAGCTCGAGCTGCGGCGTGCTCAGCACCCGCTGCGCCACGGCGGCCTCGAGCAGGCGGCCGGGCGAGTACCTCGCCCACTCGGTGACGAAGCGCCCCTCCAGCACGCGGTAGGCCGGCGGCTCGAGCAGGCCCACCACGTAGGCCGCGAGCGCGTCGCCCAGGTGCAGGGTCGCGACCTCGACGACGCCGCTGGCGACCAGCCCGGTCAGGCGCGCGCGCCAGAGGGCGAGGCCGGCGGGGTCGTCGAGGACGCTGCGGAGACCGTGCTGGTGGTCGCGGTCGCGGTAGGCCGCCTCCATCTGCGGGAGGAGCGCCTCGATCGCCGCGGGAGAGGTCTCGAAGGCCGTGCGCACCGCGAGGCCGTCGGAGTCCGCCCGGTTGGCCGACTTGCGCAGCGTCTTGCGCAGCCCGTGCGAGAGGTAGTCGCGCAGGTCGTTGCTCGCGTCCCGGCGCAGCGCGGGCACGGGGTCCACGGCGGTGAGCGGTACGCCGGTGGCGCGCGACAGCTCGCGGGCCACCTCGTCGTCGGTGACGGGTCCGAGCACGACCTCGCCGCCGGCGGCGGCGCGCAGCAGCAGCTCGGGCGCCAGCGCGTCCGCGAGCAGGGCTGCGCTGGGCCCGTCCACGGCCGGCAGGCCGGCGCGGTGGCCGTCGCCGCCGCTGGCCAGGACGGTGCGGGTGCCCTCGGAGGTCGCGCGGTCGAGCAGCACGGCGGCGGCGTCGAGGCGGCCGGTCGCACCGCGTACGACCACGGCCCACGGCTCCTGCGGCTCGGCGGTGAGCACTGCCGCGCGGACCCAGGCACCGCTCGCGCTGGCGGGCAGGTCGCACGCGGTGCGCAGGGCCTCCAGCTCGGCGGCCAGGGCGCTGACGTCGGCCGCGCCGGCGACCAGCCGGACCTCCGACTCGCGCGCGAGCAGCGACCCGGTCGGCTCCAGCGTGGCGGTCACGGGCGCACCGCGGCGGCGGCGTCGGCGGCGGGGGCCGCGACCGCGCCGGAGTAGCCCGCGAGCCAGGTCTCCAGCTCGGCGGCGGGCAGGGCCTTGGCGTAGAGCCAGCCCTGCTCGACGTCGCAGCCGGCTGCGGCCAGCTCGTCGGAGGTCTCGACGTCCTCGACGCCCTCGGCGACCAGCCGCAGGCCGAGCGAGTGGGCCAGCCCGATGGTCGAGCGCACGATGGCGAGGGAGCGCTCGTCGACGACCATGCCCGAGACGAACGAGCGGTCGAGCTTGAGCTCGTCGATCGGCAGCTCCTTGAGGTAGGCCAGGGAGGAGTAGCCCGTGCCGAAGTCGTCGACCGAGATGCGGATGCCGCGGCTGCGCAGCCCGGCGAGGATGAGCTGGGCCCGCGCCCGGTCGGCCATGAGGAAGTCCTCGGTGATCTCGATCTCGAGCAGGGCCGCCGGCAGGTCGCGCTCGGCGAGCATGTCGCCGATGCGCGAGGGCAGGCGGCGGTCGACGAGGCTGGAGGCCGAGAGGTTGACGGCCGCTGCGAGCCGCAGCCCCTGGGCGTGCCACGCCGCGACCTGGTCGAGGGCGAGCGAGAGCACGCAGCCGGTCAGCTGCTCCATGAGGCCGGCGTCCTCGACGAGGGGCAGGAACGCGTCGGGGTAGAGCAGGCCCTTGGTCGGGTGCTGCCAGCGCACCAGGGCCTCGACGCTCGTGACCTGGCGGGTCAGGGTGTCGACCTTGGGCTGGTAGTGCAGGACGATGCCGCCGTCGACGAGCGCCGAGCGCAGCGCCTCGACCATCTCCAGGCGGTCGACGGCGAACTGGTCCTGCTCGGCGGCGTAGGCGAACGCGCCCAGCCGGCGGGTCTTGGCGTGGTACATCGCGACGTCGGCCTGGCGCAGCAGCGTCGGCAGCTCCGCGTCGGCGGCCGGCAGGCTGGCGATGCCGATGCTGGCCTCGACCCGCACGGTGATGCCGTCGAGCACGAGCGGCTCCTTGAGCGCGTCGCGCACCGCGCCGGCGACCTGCTCGGCGTCGTCGGCGGCCGGCCCCACGAGCAGGAAGGCGAACTCGTCGCCACCGAGGCGCACGACGTACTCCGCCTTGTGCCCGAGCACCCGGCGCAGGCGCGCGGCGACGTCGCGCAGCATCGCGTCACCCGCTTGGTGGCCGAGCGAGTCGTTGACCTCCTTGAAGCGGTCGAGGTCGAGCAGCAGCAGGGCGACGCCGGTCGTCCCGGGCAGGGCGCGCAGCCGCGCCGGGGCGCCGTCGTAGAGCGCACGCCGGTTGCCGAGGCCGGTGAGCTCGTCGGTGAGGGCGAGCTCGCGGCTGTTGGCCAGCGAGGCGACCTCGCGGAAGGTGACGACGAGGCGCAGCAGCGCGAGGACGACCGTCGCCGCAGCCAGCACGAAGGCGACGGGGTGCAGCGGGTGCACGTGGTCGAGCACCAGCAGGCTCAGCGCGGTGGTCGTCGCCAGCAGCGGCACCGACAGCAGCGCCCAGGTGGGCAGCCGCAGGCCGGTGGGGCGCGACGGCCACGCGGGCGAGGCGCCCATGACGACCGTCGCGAGCACCCACACGCCGTCGCCGAGGTGGCCGGACTCGTAGGTGCCGTTCGCGGTCGCGAACAGGTACTGCACGTCGGCGAGGACGAACAGCAGCATCCCCGCCGTGAGCAGCCAGAGGCCGAGCGGCGGGCGCCAGCGGTAGACCGACAGGGTCGAGACGATGACGAGCAGGAGGAGCAGGTCGAGCAGGGGGTACGCGGCGGTGGTCGCCACCGCGGCCCAGCTGCCGCCGGAGGTGGAGACGATCGGCCCGACGACGACGGCGGCCGTGACGGCGCCGACGGCCAGGCCGCCGACCAGCCCGTCGAGCCAGAGGCTCGCCGAACGGCGCTCGTCACCGCGGCGCAGCAGCAGCGTCAGGGCGGCGAAGGCGAGCGGGTAGAACGCGAGGAAGCAGGCGTCGGCCACCGACGGGAACGGCTGGTCGGCCAGGGGCCGCAGGAAGATCGTCCAGTAGACGTTGCCGGACCCGTAGACCGCGAGCCCGACGGTGATCAGGTGCGAGAGGCGGCGGCGGCCCGGCAGCTCGCGTCGCGAGCGCAGCCAGCTGATGACCGGCGCCATCGCGTAGGCGACGTTGTTGAGCAGGCCGTCGAGCAGCAGGCTGTAGCCACCGTGCGGGCGGACGCCGGGCACGGTGGACACGACGAAGGCGACCACCGGCAGCAGCGCCAGCAGCGTGGCGCGCCGCTCCCACCGCGTGGCTGCGCGCGGCTGGACGGCTCCCCGGCTTCCCGGCATGTGGCACCTCTCCTCGACTCCCCGGTCTCATCGGCTCCGGCCGCCGCCGTCGGATCAGCCGATCGGGGGACAGGGGCAGGGGAAAGGGCCGCGCCTCAGGCGCTCGCGCCGCCCAGCGCGATGCAGACGGCCGCGACGACCACGACGAGCACGCCGCCCGACTGCGGGCGGGAGAGCCGCTCTCGGTGCACCTGGCGGGCCAGCAGCACGGTGACGGCGGGGTAGAGCGAGGCGAGCACCGCGACCAGGCTCACCAGGCCGCGGCCGGCGGCCACCGCGTACGTCGCGGTGGCGGCGAGGTCGATGAGCCCCAGTCCCGAGAGGGTGAGCAGCGAGCGGGCGTCGAGCCGCAGCGGCCCCTCCTGCGCGGGGCGCGGGCGCACGCGCAGCGCGACGAGGACCGCGCCGAGCGCGGCGGCGCGCATGCCCAGCAGGCTCAGCAGCACCGAGTGCTGCGACGCCTGCGCCAGCCAGGTGATCTCGAGCCCGAACATGGCGGCGGCCAGCAGTGCGAGCAGCAGCGGGAGGCGGGCGCCGGCGCGCTCGCCGCCGAGGTCGGGCCCGGCCGCGCCCACGACCCCGGCCAGCGCGGCGACGACGCCGACCAGCTGGAGCAGCGTGGGTCGCTCGCCGGTGACCAGGGCCACGACGACGGGCACGACCATGCCGCAGGAGGCGACGGGCGCGACGACGCCCATGGTGCCGGTCGCCAGCGCGCGGTAGAACGCGGCCATGGCCAGCGCCCAGGCGAGCCCGGCGAGCAGCGACTCGGGCAGCCAGGCGAGCGAGCCCGCGTGCGGTGCGGACAGCAGTACGCAGGCGACGACGACGGCGGTCGCGGCGGCCTGCCCGACCGCGAGCACGACCAGCGTCGGCACGCGGCGGCTCAGCGTGCCGCCGAGGAAGTCGGAGGTGCCCCAGAGCAGGCTGGACAGCAGGGCGAGCAGGGCGACCATGGGGAGGGTGTCGACGCGCCGGGCCGCCGGCTGGAGCGTCCGGTCCGGATCCCTGCGGGCTGGATCCCTGCGGGCTGGATCCCTGCGGGCTGGATCCCTGCGGGCTGGATCCCTGCGGTCCGGACGGGAGGTGCGTGTGTGCCCCCGGCAGGATTCGAACCTGCGCTTTCGCCTCCGGAGGGCGACGCTCTATCCCCTGAGCTACGGGGGCTCGGGGCGCAGACGAGACTAGCAGCCCGCCTGCGCCCCTCAGACCTGCGTCGAGGTCAGCGCTGCCGTGCTCAGACCGCGTCGAGGGTCGCGAGCTCCTCGGCGCTGAGCACCAGGTCGACGGCCTTCACCGAGTCCTGGATCGTCTCGGGGCGGCTCGAGCCGGGGATCGGGATCACGACCGGCGACTTGGCCAGCTCCCAGGCCAGGCAGACCTGCTGGGCGCTGACGCCGTGCGCCTCGGCGACCTGCTGGAACGCGGCGAACTTGGAGCCGAGGTCGCCCGCGCCGCCGATCCCGCCGAGCGGGCTCCACGGCAGGAACGCGATGCCGAGCTCGTCGCAGAGCTGCAGCTCGGGCTCGCTCGAGCGGAAGGCGGGGGAGTACTGGTTCTGCACCGAGACCAGCCGGCCCCCGAGCAGCTCCTGCGCCTGGCGGATCTGGTCGGGGTTGGCGTTCGAGATGCCGGCGAGGCGGATCTTGCCCTCGTCGAGCAGCTCGCCGAGCACGCCGACCGGCTCGGAGTAGTCCACCTTCGGGTCGGGCCGGTGGTACTGGTAGAGCCCGATCGCGTCGACCCCGAGGCGCTCGAGCGACGCCTCCACCGCCTCGCGGATGTGCTTCGCCGAGCCGTCGACGGTCCACGAGCCGTCGCCGGGGCGCAGGTGGCCGCCCTTGGTGGCGACGAGGACGCTGCTGCTGTCTCCCGACCACGAGGCCAGCGCCTCGGCGATCAGCGACTCGTTGTGGCCGACCTCGTCGGCGCCGATGTGGTAGGCGTCGGCCGTGTCGATGAGCGTCACGCCGGCGTCGAGCGCGGCGTGGATGGTGCGGATCGAGCGGTCGCGGTCGGGGCGTCCCTCGATGGACATGGGCATGCCGCCCAGTCCGATCGCGCTGACCTCGACCCCGCCGATGCGACGTTGCTGCATGTGTCTCCCTCGTGCGGCACCCGGCTTCCGGGGTGCATCGATGAACTGCGTACGACCGCCCCTTACCCACCCAGGCGCGGGGTCTAGCCTTCGGGCATGGCTCCTCATGGCGCTGGCGGCGCTCCGCGGGTGCTGGTGGTCGACGACAGCGCCACCGTGCGCGACCTGATCTCGATGAACCTCTCGCTCGAGGGCTTCGAGGTGGTGACGGCGACCAACGGGCGCGAGGCGCTGCAGAAGGTCCACGACGTCGAGCCGGCCGTCGTGACGCTCGACGTGACGATGCCCGACATGGACGGCTTCCTCACCGCCGAGCAGCTGCGCGCCGACCCGCGCACCGAGTCGCTGCCCATCGCGATCGTCAGCGCCTGCGCTCAGGAGGCCGACTTCCGGCGCGGGCGCGAGATCGGCGTCGACGCCTACGTCACCAAGCCCTTCGACCCCGACGAGCTGGTGCGCATCGTGAGCGATCTCGCCGAGAACGGTCGCGCCGACCACCCCCGGTAGCCTTGTCCGGTGACCCCCGCCGAGCTCGCTGATGCCGTCCTGTCCGCCGTCCGGCACGCCGTCGAGGCCGGTGACCTCGCGGTCGAGGTCCCGGCGACGGTGACGGTGGAGCGACCGCGCCAGAAGGAGCACGGCGACTACGCCACCAACGTCGCCCTGCAGCTCGCCAAGCAGGCCGGCCGTCCGCCGCGTGAGGTCGCCGAGCTGGTGGCCGCCCGGCTGCGCTCGGCCGCGGGCGTCGAGGCCGTCGAGGTCGCGGGGCCCGGGTTCCTCAACGTACGCCTGGAGCGGGCCGCCGCCGGCGAGACCGCCCGCACCGTGGTGCGGGCGGGAGCGGCCTACGGCCGCAACGGCTCCGAGGCGGGCCAGCGCGTGAACCTCGAGTTCGTCTCCGCCAACCCGACCGGCCCCCTGCACCTGGGCCACGTCCGGTGGGCGGCGGTGGGCGACTGCCTCGGCCGGATCATGAGCGCGTCGGGCGCCGAGGTCACCCGCGAGTTCTACATCAACGACGCGGGCTCGCAGATGGACAAGTTCGGCGCGTCGATCCGGGCGCGGGCGCTCGGCGAGCAGCCGCCCGAGGACGGCTACCAGGGCGCCTACGTCGCCGACCTGGCCGCCCTGGTGCTCGAGCAGGAGCCGGGCATCCTCGAGCTGCCCGCCGACGAGCAGGTGCCGGCGTTCCGGGAGGCCGGCTACCGCGTGCAGCTCGCGCTCCAGCAGCAGACGCTGCGCTCGTTCCGCACCGAGTTCGACGTGTGGTTCTCGGAGCGCACCCTGCACGCCGAGGGCGGGGTCGAGAAGGCGGTCGCGACCCTGCGCGAGCAGGGCCACGTCTACGACTCCGAGGGCGCGGTCTGGCTGCGCACCACCGACTTCGGCGACGACAAGGACCGCGTGCTGGTCCGCAGCGACGGCTCGCCGACCTACTTCGCGGCCGACTGCGCCTACTACCTCTCGAAGCGGGGTCGCGGCTTCGAGACCTGCATCATCATGCTGGGGGCCGACCACCACGGCTACGTCAACCGGCTCAAGGCGATCGCTGCCTGCGCGGGCGACGACCCGGCGCGGTTCGAGATGCTGATCGGGCAGTTCGTCAAGGTCGTGCAAGGCGGCGAGGACCTCAAGCTGAGCAAGCGCGCCGGCACGGTGGTGACGCTCGAGGACGTCGTCGACCTCGCGGGCGTCGACGCGGTGCGCTACGCGCTGGCCCGCTCGTCCACCGACTCGACCATGGTGCTCGACATCGACCTGCTCACCAAGCGGGCCAACGAGAACCCCGTCTTCTACGTGCAGTACGCCCACGCGCGCATCAGCGGCGTGCTGCGCAACGCCGCCGAGCTGGGCGTCGAGCGCGGCTCGGTCGACGACTTCGACCCCGCGCTGCTGGCCCACGAGCGCGAGGGCGACCTGCTCGGCGTGCTCGCCGAGTTCCCGGCGGTCGTGGCCACCGCCGCCGAGCTGCGCGAGGTGCACCGGGTGGCGCGCTACCTCGAGACGCTGGCCGGCACGTACCACCGCTTCTACGACGCCTGCCGGGTGCTGCCCATGGGCGACGAGGCGCCGACCGACCTCACGCGGGCCCGGCTGTGGCTCTGCGAGGCCACCCGCATCGTGCTCGCCAACGGCCTCGGCCTGCTCGGCGTCGACGCCCCCGAGCGGATGTAGGCGTGCGCGCCCACCCCGCCGGTGCCCTGCACGGCCAGGCCGGACCGCTCGGCCCGTCCTGGCTGCAGGAGCCGGCCGACGTCAACGCCCTCGTCCCCGAGCTGTGGTCGGCCGGTGTCTCGCGACGCGACGACGGCGTCCTGACCGTCGCCGGCGTCGACGTCGTCGAGATCGCGCAGCGCTACGGCACGCCCGCCTACGTCCTCGACGAGCTCGACCTGCGGGCGCGCGCGGCGGCGTTCCGCGACGCCTTCGCCCCCGCGACCGTCTACTACGCCGGCAAGTCCTTCCTCTGCACCGGCGTCGCGGCGTGGGTGGTCGAGGAGGGGCTCTGCATCGACGTCAGCACGGGCGGCGAGCTGGCGGTCGCGCTCGCGGCCGGCGTGCCCGGCGACCGGCTGCTCTTCCACGGCAACAACAAGTCGGTCGCCGAGCTGCGCCGCGCCGTCGACGCGGGCGTCGGCCGTGTCGTCGTCGACTCCTTCGAGGAGATCGCCCGTCTCGCGCAGGTCGCCGCCGACGCCGGTGTGGTGCAGCGGGTCCTCGTCCGGGTCACCGTGGGCGTCGAGGCCCACACCCACGAGTTCATCGCCACCGCCCACGAGGACCAGAAGTTCGGCTTCTCGGTCTCGGCGGGCGACGCGCTCGAGGCGGTGCGCCGGGTGCTCGCCGCTCCTGCCCTCGAGCTGGTCGGTCTCCACAGCCACATC
Organism: Motilibacter peucedani; assembly: GCF_003634695.1. Classification (NCBI taxonomy): domain Bacteria; kingdom Bacillati; phylum Actinomycetota; class Actinomycetes; order Motilibacterales; family Motilibacteraceae; genus Motilibacter; species Motilibacter peucedani. The sequence continues at coordinate 138,465 of NZ_RBWV01000014.1, read as the reverse complement.
GGCTCGCAGATCTTCGACACCTCCGGGTTCGAGATCTCCGCGCGCCGCGTGCTGGCGCTGCACGCCCGCATCGAGCGCGAGCTCGGCGTGGTCCTGCCCGAGGCAGACCTCGGCGGCGGCTTCGGCATCGCCTACACCAGCGCCGACGACCCGGCCACGCCCCACGACCTGGCCAAGGGCATGCGCGAGATCGTCGAGCGCGAGTGCGAGTCGCTCGGCATCGCCGTGCCCCACCTCGCCGTCGAGCCGGGCCGCGCGATCGTCGGCCCGACGACCTTCACCCTCTACGAGGTCGGCACCGTCAAGCAGGTCGCCCTCGACGCGGGCGCCCGCCGCCAGTACGTCGCCGTCGACGGCGGCATGAGCGACAACATCCGCACGTCCCTCTACGACGCGAGCTACTCCGCCACCCTGGCCTCGCGCGCGTCGAGCGCCCCTCCCGCGCTGTCCCGCGTCGTCGGGAAGCACTGCGAGAGCGGCGATGTCGTGGTCAAGGACGAGTTCCTGCCCTCCGACGTGACGGCCGGCGACCTGGTCGCCGTGCCGGGCACGGGCGCCTACTGCCGCTCGATGGCGAGCAACTACAACGCGGTCGCGCGGCCGCCGGTGCTCTCCGTGCGCGACGGTGCCGTACGCGTACTGCTCCGTCGCGAGACCGACGACGACCTGCTGCGGCTCGACCCGGGAGTGCCGAATGCCTGACCACGAACCGTTGCGCGTCGCACTGGTCGGATGTGGTTCGGTCGGCGCCTCCGTCGCCCGGCTCCTCGTCGAGAGCGCCGACGACCTCGCCGCGCGCGCCGGCCGTCCGCTCGAGCTCGCGGGCATCGCCGTACGCCGCCAGCGCCCCCGCCCCGAGGTGCCGGTCGACGCGTCGCTCTTCACCACCGACGCGGTCGAGCTCGTCTCCCGCCCCGAGGTCGACCTCGTGGTCGAGGTCATGGGTGGTATCGAGCCGGCCCGTTCGGTCGTGCTGGCGGCGCTGAAGAACGGCGCGTCGGTCGTGACCGCCAACAAGGCCCTGATGGCAGAGGACGGCTCGACCCTGCACGCCGCGGCCGAGGCCGCTGGTGTCGACCTCTACTACGAAGCCGCTGTCGCCGGGGCGATCCCCATCCTGCGCCCCTTGCGCGAGTCGCTCGTGGGCGACCGGGTGCAGCGCGTCCTCGGCATCGTCAACGGCACCACGAACTTCATCCTCTCGAAGATGTCCGAGTCGGGCGCCGGCTTCGCCGAAGCGCTCGACGAGGCGACCGAGCTCGGCTATGCCGAGGCCGACCCGACCGCCGACGTCGAAGGCTTCGACGCGGCTGCCAAGGCGGCGATCCTGGCCTCGCTGGCGTTCCACACCCGCGTGCCGCTCGGCGCGGTGCACCGCGAGGGCATCACCGAGGTGACCGCGGCCGATGTCGCGAGCGCCCGCGCGATGGGCCGGGTGGTCAAGCTGCTGGCCATCGCCGAGCGCGTCGACGGCGGCGTCTCCGTCCGGGTCCATCCGGCGATGATCCCGGCGGCGCACCCCCTCGCCTCGGTGCACGACGCCTTCAACGCGGTGTTCGTCCAGGCCGACGCTGCCGGCGAGCTGATGTTCTACGGCCGGGGTGCGGGCGGCGACCCGACGGCCTCGGCCGTGCTCGGCGACCTCGTCGCGGCGGCCCGCCACCGGGTCGGTGGCGTCAACGGCCCGGGGGAGTCGGCCTACGCCGACCTGCCCGTGCGGCCCATGGGCGAGACGACCACGCGCTACCACGTCAGCCTCGACGTCGACGACCGTCCCGGCGTCCTCGCCGCGGTGGCGCAGGCCTTCGCCGGCCACGGCGTCTCGATCCAGACGGTCCGGCAGGAGGGCCACGCCGACGACGCGGTGCTCGTCCTGGTCACCCACTCGGCCCCCGACGCGGCCCTGGCCGCCACCGTCCAGGAGCTCCGCGAGCTCGAGATCGTGCGCGACGTGTCGAGCGTCATGCGCGTCGAGGGCGGGTGAGGTCCTCCGGTCACGGCGGCACGGTCCCCGCGCGCCGCTAGGCTGGGCACCCCTACGCCCCGGAGGCAGCGTTGAGCTCGCGCAGCACCTGGCGGGGGGTCGTCGAGGAGTACCGCGACCGCCTGCCCGTCACCCCTGACACGCCCGTCGTCACGCTGCTCGAGGGCGCGACGCCGCTGGTGCCCGCGGCCGAGCTCTCGGCGCGCACCGGGTGCGAGGTCTGGCTGAAGGTCGAGGGCGCCAACCCCACCGGGTCCTTCAAGGACCGTGGCATGACCGTCGCCATGAGCGTCGCCGTCGGCGAGGGCGCCAAGGCGGTCATCTGCGCGTCCACCGGCAACACGAGCGCGAGCGCCGCGGCCTACGCCGCCCGCGCCGGCATCCGCAGCGCGGTCCTCGTGCCGCAGGGCAAGATCGCCACCGGCAAGCTGGCCCAGGCGGTCATCCACGGCGCGACGATCCTGCAGGTGACCGACGGCGGGTTCGACGAGTGCCTGGTGCTCGCCCGCGAGCTCTCCGACCGCTACCCCGTCGCGCTGGTCAACAGCGTCAACCCCGTCCGCCTGCACGGTCAGAAGACCGCCGCGTTCGAGATCGTCGAGTCGCTCGGCGACGCGCCCGACATCCACTGCCTGCCGGTCGGCAACGCCGGCAACGTCTCGGCCTACTGGATGGGCTACACCGAGGACGTCGCGGCGGGCAACGCGACGCGGCGCCCGCGCATGTGGGGCTTCCAGGCCGCCGGCGCCGCGCCGCTGGTCTCCGGTCGTCCTGTGCCCCACCCCGAGACGATCGCCAGCGCGATCCGCATCGGCAACCCGGCCTCGTGGGCCCTGGCGGTCGCCGCCCGCGACGACTCCGGCGGCGTCGTCGAGGCAGTGACCGACGACGAGATCCTGCGCGCCCAGCGCCTGCTCGCCGACCGCGAGGGCGTCTTCGTCGAGCCGGCGTCGGCCGCCGGCGTCGCCGGACTGCTCGCCAAGAGCGGGCGCGGCGAGCTCGACCCCGGCCAGCGGGTCGTCTGCACGGTCACCGGGCACGGCCTCAAGGACCCGCAGTGGGCGGTGCGCGACGGCGTCGAGCCGGTCGCCGTGCCCGTCGACGCGGTGGCCGCGGCCGCAGCCCTCGGGCTCGCCTGAGGTGGGGTCGGCAGACCCCGGCCCGCCGGCCGGCCGGGCCCGGCTGAGGGTCCCGGCCACCAGTGCCAACCTCGGGCCCGGCTTCGACTCGCTCGGGCTGGCGCTCTCGCTCGAGGACACCGTCGAGGCCGAGGTGCTGCCGGCCGGCTCCGCGCTCGAGGTGACGGCCGAGGGGGAGGGGGCCGCAGACGTACCCCTCGACGCGGGGCACCTGGTCGTGCGCGCGATGGCGCGCGGCTTCGACGCTCTCGGCGTCCCGGTGCCGCCGCCGGTGCGGCTGCACTGCACCAACCGCATCCCGCACGGGCGCGGGCTCGGCTCGTCGTCCGCCGCCATCGTCGCGGGCCTCCGGCTCGTCGAGGCGCTGTGCCCGGGCCGGGCCTACGCCGAGGGCGAGGCCCTCGAGCTGGCCAGCGAGCTGGAGGGGCACCCCGACAACGTGGCGCCCTGCCTGCTGGGCGGCTTCACCGTCGCGTGGACCGACGCCGGGCGCGCGCGGGCGGTGCGGCTCGAGCCGAGTTCTGCCGTGGCTGCAGTCGTTTTCGTCCCGACCGTGCCCGTCTCGACCCACTTCGCCCGGACCCTTCTGCCCGAGCGCGTGCCGCACGCCGACGCTGCCCGCAACGCCGGCCGCGCCGCCCTGCTGGTCGAGGCGCTGACCCGCCGGCCGGAGCTGCTGCTGCCGGCCACCGAGGACCGGCTGCACCAGGACTACCGCGAGCCGGCGATGCCGGCGAGCGCCGCACTCGTACGCCTGCTGCGCGCCGACGGAGTGGCCGCCGTGGTCTCGGGTGCCGGGCCGACCGTCCTGGCCCTCGTGCCGCACGGCTCGGCGGACGAGGTGGCCCGGCGGGCCCCGGACGGCTTCGCCGCCCGGGTGCTCGACCTGCAGGGCGAGGGCGCCGGACCGCTCTAGGTGCCGTGCCGCCGGAGGCGGAGTCGCGCGACACGCCCCGTGGGGAAGTTCACCCGGTCGGGAAGCATCTGGCGGGCCGGTGGGGTTATAGTTCGAGTGCACCGGACGCTCTCGCGAGCTCGGTGCCGTTCTGCACCCTGTGCCGTCCGGGCTCCGGGGGAGCATGGCCCCTTCCCGGCGCCACGCCTTCCGCGGAGACCAGGTCGTCCACGGCAGTCCCTCCCCAATGCAGTTCCTCACACCGCAGTCGCAACGCCGCTCGAGGCTCCCGCGGGCCGCGTGCACGGTCCGCCTGCACAGAGGTCTGCAGGGGTCTGCACGCCAGGGACGCAGGATCGCACTCGACGTCGCCGTCCGGCGACGGCGCATCCAGACGCCCCGCCACCGAGGCGGGCCCCCGACGACGCGTCGGGGCGCCGACGGGCTCCCTCCCTGCCGTGCATGGAGGGGCTGACCCGCCGAGCTCGTCAAGGGAAGGACCCTTCGTGAGCGACACCATCGACCTCCTCGAGCACCCTGCCGGTGCCGGGGAGTCCAGCGGGGACCCGGCCCAGTCGGCCGCCTCCGCTCCTGCCCGTGGGGCCCGCCGCCGCGGCGCAGGCCTCTCGGGCATGCTGCTGCCCGAGCTCCAGTCCCTCGCCTCCGAGATGGGCATCAGCGGCACGCGCGGCATGCGCAAGGGCCAGCTCGTCGAGGCGATCCAGGCTCGCCAGGGCGGCGCCGGTGGCGCTGCGAGCACCGCCAGCGCCAGCACCTCCAGCGCCAGCACCGCGAGCAGCGCGCCGGCCGACGCCGAGCCGACCCGCTCGCGCACCCCGCGCGCCCGCCGTCCCGAGCAGGAGGCGCTGCCGGTCGCCGGCGACGCCGGCCAGGACGACGCTGCTGCCGATGCGCCCCGCGGCGAGGCGCCCCGCGGCGAGGCGCCCCGGGCCGAGGTCCGCGACGGCGCGCCCGCGCAGGGCGAGCTCGGCGGCGACGCCTCGGGTCGCGCACCGCGTACCCGCCGTGAGCGCAGCTACGAGCCTCGCGAGCGCAGCTCCGAGACCCGCGAGCGCAGCTCCGAGCGCAGCGACGGCGCCGACGACGCCCAGCAGTCCCGCGACGGCTCGCAGGGCCGCGACGGCGAGCGCCCGGCCCGCGAGGGCGGCGAGCGGCCCAGCCGCCGCGAGCGCCTCGCCCGCCGCGACCGCGAGCGCGACGGCGAGCAGGCCGACGGGCCGGAGGCCCGCGACGGCGTCGACCGGGGGGAGCGGAACGACCGCGGTGGCCGCACCGACCGGGGCGAGCGCACCGACCGGGGCGAGCGCACCGAGCGCACAGACCGGGGCGAGCGCACCGACCGGGGCGAGCGCAACGACCGCAGCGACCGTGACGACCGTACGGACCGCGGCGACCGGAACGACCGCGGCCCCGCCGCGGACGACGACGACGACTTCGACGGTCGTGGCCGCCGCCGGCGCGGGCGCTACCGCGACCGCCAGGGCCGCCGTGGCCGTGGCCGTGACGGCGCCCCGCTGGCGCAGGACCAGGCCGAGCCGGAGATCAACGAGGACGACGTCCTGGTGCCGGTCGCCGGGGTGCTCGACATCCTCGACAACTACGCGTTCGTGCGCACGAGCGGCTACCTGCCGGGCAACAACGACGTCTACGTCTCGTTGGCCCAGGTCCGCAAGAACGGCCTGCGCAAGGGCGACGCGATCACCGGCGCCGTCAAGCAGCAGCGCGACGGCGAGGCGCGGCGGGAGAAGTTCAACGCGCTGGTGCGGCTCGACACGGTCAACGGCAGCGACCCCGAGACCGCGCGCAAGCGGCCGGACTTCGGCAAGCTGACCCCGCTCTACCCGCAGGAGCGGCTGCGCCTCGAGACCGACGCCACCAGCCTGGCGCCCCGCGTCATCGACCTGGTGGCGCCGATCGGCAAGGGCCAGCGCGGCCTGATCGTCTCGCCGCCGAAGGCCGGCAAGACGATCATCCTGCAGGCCATCGCCAACGCGATCGCGACCAACAACCCCGAGGTCCACCTCATGGTGGTGCTGGTCGACGAGCGGCCCGAAGAGGTCACCGACATGCAGCGCTCGGTGCGCGGCGAGGTCATCGCATCGACGTTCGACCGGCCTGCAGAGGACCACACCACGGTCGCGGAGCTCGCGATCGAGCGGGCCAAGCGCCTCGTCGAGCTCGGGCACGACGTCGTGATCCTGCTCGACTCGATCACCCGCCTGGGCCGTGCCTACAACCTGGCCGCCCCGGCGTCCGGGCGCATCCTGTCCGGCGGTGTCGACTCGGCGGCGCTCTACCCGCCGAAGCGGTTCTTCGGCGCGGCGCGCAACATCGAGAACGGCGGCTCGCTGACGATCCTCGCCACCGCGCTGGTCGAGACCGGCTCGCGCATGGACGAGGTGATCTTCGAGGAGTTCAAGGGCACCGGCAACATGGAGCTCAAGCTCGACCGCAAGCTCGCTGACAAGCGCATCTTCCCCGCGGTCGACGTCGACGCCTCGGGCACGCGGCGCGAGGAGATCCTCATGGCGCGCGAGGAGCTGCAGATCGTCTGGAAGCTGCGCCGCGTCCTCGGCGCCCTCGAGCAGCAGCAGGCGCTCGAGCTGGTCATCGGCAAGCTGCGCGACACCAAGTCCAACGCCGAGTTCCTGCTGCAGATCCAGAAGACGACGCCCGCCCCTCCGGGCAGCCCCGTCGCCGCGATGGACTAGCCCCGCTCCTGGGCGATGGTCATGAGGTTCTCGGCACACACGCCCGCGTGTCGCACTGAGAACCTCATGATCATCGCGAGCGGGGGAGGGCCGGAATGCTCGTACGCAGGTCGGCGTTCTCAGACATGGCACACTTGGTGCCACCACAGGTTCCGGTCCACGGCGCGCTCCCGGGCGCTGGCCGACCCGGCGACCGCCCCGATGAGAGGAACCCCTCGTGCGCGCTGACATCCACCCCGACTACCACGTGACGACCGTGACCTGCACCTGCGGCAACACGTTCGAGACGCGGTCCACGGCCAAGAACGGCGTCATCAGCGCCGACACGTGCAACGCCTGCCACCCGTTCTACACGGGCAAGCAGCGCATCCTCGACACCGGTGGCCGCGTGGCCAAGTTCGAGCAGCGCTACGCCAAGCTGCAGGCCGCCAAGAAGTAGCTCCGCCGCGGCGCCGGCTCCCGACCACGGTCGGGGGCCGGCGCCGTTCTGCTTCCCGGCGGCAGGCACCACCCCCACGAAGGACACGCGCAGATGAGCGAGCAGCCCAGCGGCCTCGACGCCCTCGTGGCCGAGCACACCGACCTCGAGCAGCGGCTCGCCGACCCCGCCGTCCACGCCGACCAGGGCGAGGCCCGGCGCCTCGGTCGCCGCTACGCGCAGATCACCCCCGTGGTCGACGCGGCCCGAGAGCTGGCGGCCATCGACGACGACCTCGCCACGGCCCGCGAGCTGAGCGCCGAGGACCCCGCGTTCGCCGACGAGGCGAGCGAGCTCGAGGCCCGCCGGGCGCAGGTCTCCGAGCGGCTCACCCACCTGCTGCTGCCGCGCGACCCCGACGACGACCGCGACGTGATCCTCGAGGTCAAGGCCGGCGAGGGCGGCGACGAGTCGGCGCTGTTCGCCGGCGACCTGCTGCGCATGTACCTCCGCTACGCCGAGCGCCGCGGCTGGAAGACCGAGATTCTCGACAGCGAACCCAGTGACCTCGGCGGCTACAAGGACGTCAAGGTCGCGGTAAAGTCGCGTCCCGGCACGGTCGAGGCCGGCGAGGGCGTCTGGGCCCGGCTCAAGTACGAAGCCGGTGTCCACCGCGTCCAGCGCGTGCCCGTCACCGAGTCGCAGGGCCGCATCCACACCTCCGCCGCGGGCGTGCTCGTCCTGCCCGAGGCCGAGGAGGTCGACCTCGCGATCGACCCCAACGACCTGCGCATCGACGTCTACCGCTCGTCGGGCCCCGGCGGCCAGAGCGTCAACACGACCGACAGCGCCGTGCGCATCACCCACCTCCCGACCGGCGTGGTCGCCAGCTGCCAGAACGAGAAGTCGCAGCTGCAGAACCGCGAGTCCGCGATGCGCATCCTGCGCGCGCGGCTGCTCGAGAAGGCCAAGGAGGAGGCCGACGCCGCGGCCAGCGCCGAGCGCAAGAGCCAGGTCCGCACGGTCGACCGCTCCGAGCGCGTACGCACCTACAACTTCCCCGAGAACCGGATCGCCGACCACCGGGTCGGCTTCAAGGCCCACAACCTCGACGCCGTGCTCGACGGCGACCTCGACGCGGTGCTGCAGGCGCTCATCGACGCCGACACCGCGGCCAAGCTCGCGGCCGCCGGGGCGTGACGAGCGTCCGCGCAGCCGTGGCCGAGGCCGCCCGCCGGCTGGCGGCCGCCGGGGTGCCCTCGCCGCGCGTCGACGCAGAGGAGCTCGCCGCCCACGTGCTCGGCGTCGAGCGCCGCGACCTCGCGCGGCCCGCGGTCGGCGACTGCGAGGTGCCCGACGCGTACGCCGTGCTGGTCGCCCAGCGCGAGGCCCGGGTGCCGCTCCAGCACCTGACGGGCGCCGCGTACTTCCGCTACCTCGTCCTGGCCGTCGGGCCGGGGGTCTTCGTGCCGCGCCCCGAGACCGAGGTCGTCGCGCAGGCGGCGATCGACGCCGCCCGTGCGCTGTCCGCCCCCCGCGTGGTCGACCTGGGCACCGGCTCGGGCGCCATCGCGGTCGCCGTGGCCACTGAAGTGCCGGGCAGCGAGGTCTTCGCCGTGGAAGCCGACCCGCTCGCCCACGCGTGGGCGGCGCGCAACGTCGAGGGCACCGGCGTCGAGCTGCGGCTCGGCGACTTCGCGACCGCCTTCCCCGACCTCGACGGCAGCGTCGACGTCGTCGTGAGCAACCCGCCCTACATCCCGCCCGACGCGGTGCCGCTCGACCCCGAGGTGCGCGAGCACGACCCCGAGCTGGCGCTCTACGGCGGCGGCGAGGACGGGCTCGCCGCGCTGCGGGTCGTCGAGCGCACGGCGCGCCGGCTGCTGCGCGCCGGGGGACTGCTCGTGGCCGAGCACGCCGACTCCCAGGGGGACTCCGCGCCGGCCGTCCTGCGGGCTGCGGCAGCATGGGACGACGTGGCCGACGTGCAGGACCTCGCCGGCCGCCCCAGGTACGTCACCGCCCGCCGACGTGGAGAGCAGCCGTGAGCAGGACCTTCGACCTCGACGACCCCGTCGACCGCGCCCAGGGCATCGAGGCGGCCGCCCGTGCCGTACGCGCCGGTGACCTCGTCGTGCTGCCCACCGACACCGTCTACGGCCTGGGCGCCGACGCCTTCGACGCCGACGCGATCGGCCGGCTGCTGGTGGCGAAGGGCCGCGGGCGCGACATGCCGGTGCCGGTGCTGGTCAGCGGTCCGCGGGCCCTCGACGGCATCGCGTTCGGGCTGACCCACACCGCGCGCGACCTCGTGCAGGCGTTCTGGCCCGGCGCGCTCACCCTCGTGTGCACCGCCCAGCCCTCGCTCACCTGGGACCTCGGCCGCACCAACGGCACGGTCGCGGTGCGCATGCCGCTGCACCCGGCGGCCCTGGAGCTGCTCGCCGAGACCGGGCCGATGGGCGTCAGCAGCGCCAACAAGACCGGGCACGCTCCCGCGCCGACGATCGCCGACGCGGTCGACCAGCTCGGCGGGCTCGTGTCGGTCTACCTCGACGGCGGTCCGAGCGGCGGGTCGGTGCCCAGCACGATCATCGACGTGACCGGCGCCGTGCCCAACGTCGTGCGGCTCGGTGCGCTCTCGCTCGACCAGCTGCGCGAGGTCGTCCCCGAGATCGTCGTGCCGGAGACGACGGCGGCCGAACGGTAGGGTTGGGGCCGCCGTACGAGGAGGCCACCATGACCACGCCCACTTCCGCCGAGACCCCGTTCTACGGCTCCGACTTCTCCGAGCTGCAGCAGACCGACCCCGAGATCGCCGGCATCGTGCTCGAGGAGCTCGACCGCCAGCGCGACGGGCTCCAGCTGATCGCCAGCGAGAACTTCACCTCGCCGGCGGTGCTGGCCGCGCTCGGCTCGACGCTCTCGAACAAGTACGCCGAGGGCTACCCGGGCAAGCGCTACTACGGCGGCTGCGACGTGGTCGACAAGGCCGAGACGATCGGCATCGAGCGGGCCAAGGCGCTGTTCGGCGCCGAGCACGCCAACCTCCAGCCCCACAGCGGCGCGCAGGCCAACTTCGCGGTCTACGCCGCGCTGCTCAAGCCGGGCGACAAGGTGCTGGCGATGAGCCTTCCGCACGGCGGCCACCTGACCCACGGCTCCAAGGTCAACTTCTCGGGCAAGTGGTTCGAGCCGGTGCCCTACCACGTGCAGAAGGACACCGAGCTCATCGACTACGACGAGGTCCGCGACCTCGCCCTCGAGCACCGCCCGCAGATGATCATCGCGGGGGCCACGGCGTACCCCCGCCTCATCGACTTCGCGCGCTTCCGCGAGATCGCCGACGAGGTCGGCGCGTGGCTGATGGTCGACGCGGCCCACTTCATCGGCCTGGTCGCCGGTGGCGCGATCCCCTCGCCGGTGCCCTACGCCGACGTGGTCTCCTTCACCACCCACAAGGTCCTGCGCGGCCCGCGCGGCGGCATGATCGTGTGCAAGGAGGAGCTCGCCCAGCGCATCGACAAGGCGGTGTTCCCGTTCGCGCAGGGCGGCCCGCTGATGCACGCGGTCGCCGCGAAGGCGGTCGCCCTGAAGGAGGCCGCGACCCCGGCCTACCAGGCCTACGCCCGCCAGGTCATCAGCAACAGCCAGACGCTCGCCGACGCGCTGGCCGCCGAGGGCATGCGCCCGACCAGCGGCGGCACCGACAACCACCTCGCCCTGGTCGACCTCACGGCCACCGGCGTCACCGGCGCCGACGCCGAGAAGCGCTGCAACGCCGCCGGCATCAGCCTCAACAAGAACGCCATCCCCTACGACCCGCGCCCGCCGATGGTCGCCTCCGGCATCCGCGTCGGCACCGCCGCGGTCACGACGCAGGGCCTGGTCGAGGACGACATGAAGGCGGTGGCCTCGCTCATCGGCCGCGCCGTCCGCGACGAGTCGGCGACCGCCGAGGTGCGCAGCGAGGTCTCGGCGCTGGTCGCCCGCCGCCCGGCCTACCCGCGCGGCTGAGCCGGCAGCCGGCGTCGGGGGCGGGGGAGCGGTAGCGCGTGCGCGCGTACCTCCTCACCGCCCTCGTCGCCGCGGCCGTCACCTACCTGCTCGTCGCCCCGGTGCGCCGCTTCGCGGTGCTGGCCGGGGCGATGACGCCGGTGCGCGACCGCGACGTCCACGCCGAGCCCGTGCCCCGCGGGGGCGGGCTCGCAATGCTCGGCGGGCTCGCCGCGGCGCTGCTGGTGGCCGAGCGGCTGCCGCTGGTCAGCTCGGTCTTCGACGAGAGCTCCGACCCGCGCGCGCTGCTCAGCGGGGCGGTGCTCATCTGCCTGCTCGGGCTGGCCGACGACAAGTGGAGCCTCGACCCGCTGACCAAGCTGGCCGGCCAGTGCCTGGCCGCGGGCGTCATGGTGCTGCAGGGGCTGCAGGTGCTGTGGCTGCCGCTGCCTGGGCAGACCTACGTGCTGAGCTCGCTCGAGGGCACGGTCCTGACCATCCTGGTCGTGCTGGTGATGATCAACGCTGTCAACTTCGTCGACGGGCTCGACGGGCTCGCGGCCGGCATCGTGCTCATCGCCGCCGGCGCCTTCTTCGCGAGCTCCTACCGGCTCTGGGTCGACGTCGGCGTCCCGCGCGCCGGCACCTCCACGCTCACGACCGCGATCCTGTTCGGCATGTGCGCGGGCTTCCTCCCGCACAACTTCCACCCGGCGCGGGTCTTCATGGGCGACAGCGGCTCGATGCTGCTGGGCCTCTCCCTCGCCGCCTCGGTCATCAGCCTCACGGGCCAGCTCGACCCCGGTGACGTCAGCGCGGCCCGGCTGGGCCCGGCGATCCTGCCCATCGTGCTGCCCGTGGTGGTGGTGCTCGTGCCGCTGCTCGACCTCGGGCTCGCGGTGGTGCGCCGCACGTGGGCGGGCCGCTCGCCGTTCGCGGCCGACAAGCAGCACCTGCACCACCGCCTGCTCGAGATCGGGCACTCCCACCGCCGCGCGGTGGTGGTGATGTACGCGTGGTCGGCCCTGGTCGCGTTCAGCGTGGTCGCGCTCTCGGTCCTCGACGGGCCCTGGCCCAAGGTGGGCGTCGGAGTGGCGCTGCTGGCCGCGCTCGCCGCGACCCTGGGCGTCGACCGCGGGCGCTGGATCAGACGCGAACCGGAGCGCAGGAGTTCCCGCCGTACGAGTGCGTAGCCTCACGCTCGCAGGCGGCCCTCGCGATGCTGGCCGGAGCGCGAAATCGTGTTAGGTTTCGGCGCGCGGGCACCCCACGGCTCCGTGGTTCGTTCACCGTCCCTCGCGGGACGGCGGCCGGATCTCCGAGAGCCCCCGCCAGCCAACGACGACCCGACGGGACGGTCCACTGCATGCACACCTACGACGCCGCGGTGCTCCGCGGCGCAGGCGTGCCTGCGGCGGGCGTCGCCGTCCTGGTCGTGGCCGGTGCCGCGGTCGCCGACGGCGGCTCGGGCGCACTGGGCGCCGGGCTCGCCGGTCTGCTCGTCCTCGCCGTGTTCGGCCTCACCGCCTGGCTCTGCTCGCTCACCCGCGGCACCTCGCCCGCGACCGCCATGGCGCTGGCCGTCTCGAGCTACGTCGCCAAGGTCGTCGTGCTCGGCGGCGTGCTCGCCGTCTTCGGCGGCTCCTCGGCGCTGTCGTCGGACGCGGTGCCCGTCGCGCTCGTCCTCGTCACGCTGGCGTGGATGGCCGGCGAGGTCCGGGCCTTCACCGTGCTGCGCACCCCCTACGTCGAGCCGACCGGCTGGTCGACGCCGTCGCCGGCGCCGTCGGGCCGGGCCTCCGCCCGGGTGGCCGCCCGCGCCTCCGTCGCGCGCGCCCCCGCGGGGCGGGCAGCGTCGTGAAGGTCGTGCGGCCGGCTGCTAGGGTCTCGCGCGAGATGGCGCAGACGTCCCCGTCCGACGACGGCTTCGGCGTCCTGTCGTACCTCCTGACCGGCGTCTTCCTCTTCGGCGGGCTGGGCTGGCTCGGCGACTGGCTGCTGGGGAGCAGGTTCCTGCTCCCCGTGGGCCTCGTCGCAGGGGCGGCCCTGGCCCTCTACACGATCTTCCTCCGCTACGGCCAGGACGCCAGCGCACCGGCACCGACCGGTGGGCAGGCGCCCGAGGCTCTCCCGCACCCACAGAGAGGGACGCGATGAGCGCGCAGCTGCTCGCCTCTGCCCCCGGCTTCGAGGCCCCCGGGGTCGAGGACTTCTGGCAGCCGTTCGCCGGCGACGGCGCCTGGGCGCTGACCCGCGCCAGCATCGTCATGGTGCTCAGCGTCGTGGTGCTCGTCGCCGTGCTCGTCGCCGTGACGCGCAAGCTGACCCTGGTGCCGAGCAGGACCCAGTTCATGGCCGAGGGCACCTACAGCCTGGTGCGCAACGGGCTGGGCCGCGAGATCATCGGCAGCCACGACTTCCTGCGCTTCGTGCCGCTGCTGTTCTCGCTGTTCACGATCATCCTGCTGAGCAACGTGCTGGCCATCGTGCCGTTCGTGCAGTTCCCGACGATGAGCCGCATCGGCTTCCCGGCGGCGCTCACGCTGGTGGTGTTCGTCGTCTACCACTTCGTGGGGATCAAGAACAAGGGCGTCGTCAACTACTTCAAGGGTCTCGTGCCCGCGGGCGTCACCGGCGCCCTCGTCGTGCCGATCTTCCTGCTGGAGCTGATCACCGACCTGTTCACCCGGCCGGTCACGCTCGCGCTGCGACTGTTCGGCAACATGTTCGCCGGCCACATCCTGCTGCTGCTGTTCGTCACCGGCGCCGACTACATGCTGCGCACCGCCGACTCCGGCGTGCTGCACGTGCTGTCGGTGGGCCCGTTCCTCGGTGCCTTCGTCATGACGGCCTTCGAGCTGCTCGTCGAGGTGCTGCAGGCCTACATCTTCACGCTGCTCGCAGCCCTCTACATCGCCGGCTCACTCGCCGACGAGCACTAGCCCCTCCGTCCCACCCACCGGCTACCCGCCCCCCGACCGCGCAGAAGCGCTGCGTCAGATCGAGAGGAACGCTCCATGGAAGGCAACATCGCGATTCTGGGCTACGGCCTGTCGGCCATCGGCCCCGGCGTGGGCGTCGGCCTGATCTTCGCCGCCTACATCAACGGCGTCGCGCGCCAGCCCGAGGCCCGCGGCCTCCTGCAGCCGATCGCCTTCCTGGGCTTCGCGCTCGCAGAGGCCCTGGCCATCTTCGGTCTCGCGCTCGCGTTCGTCTTCAAGTAAGCCGACCCCTTCACCCACCCCTGGAGGGACGCTCATGACCGGCATCGCCGCGTCACCGTGGTCGGACAAGGCGCCGATCATCCCGCACCCGGCGGAGTTCATCGTCGGGCTGCTCGCCTTCGCGGTCCTCTACTGGGCCGTGCAGAAGTGGGTCGTGCCGCAGTTCGAGAAGGTCTACGCCGAGCGCACCGCGGCCATCGAGGGCGGCATCGCCCGGGCGGAGCAGGCGCAGGCCGAGGCCGACGCGGCGCGGGAGCAGTACACCGCCTCGCTGGCCGAGGCACGCGGTGAGGCCGCCCGGATCCGGGCCGAGGCCCAGTCCGAGCGCAAGGCGATCGTCGACGGCGCGCGTGCCGAGGCCGAGGAGGCCGCGGCCCGCGTGCAGGAGCGCAGCGCCGCCCAGCTGGCCGCCGAGGTCGCGTCCGCGCGCGGGCAGCTCTCGCGCGAGGTCGGCCGGCTCTCGGTCGAGCTCGCCAGCCGGATCGTCGGCGAGAACCTCGCCGACACCGACGCGACGCGTCGCACGGTCGACCGCTTCCTGGCCGACCTCGAGGAGCGCGCCCCCGCGGGCGCCGAGCTCCCGGAGGGGCAGCACTGATGCAGGGCGCCAGCAGGGTCTCCCTGACCGCGCTGCGCGAGCGGCTCGCCGCCCGCGAGGTCGGCCACGGGAGCAGCGAGCAGGTCGAGCAGGAGTCGCGCGAGCTGTTCGCCGTCGCCGGGCTGCTGGGCCGCGAGGCCCAGCTGCGGTCGGCGCTGACCGACCCGTCCACCGAGCCCTCGACCAAGGCGCACGTCGCCGAGGCCGTGCTGCGCGGCCAGGTCTCCGAGCCCACGGCGCAGATCGTGGCCGAGGCGGCCCGGCTGCGCTGGTCGCGCCAGGGCGACCTCGCCGACGTGCTCGAGACGCTCGGCGCCGAGGCGGCGTTCGCGCTGGCCGACGCGGCCGGGGCGCTCGACCGCGTCGAGGAGGAGCTCTTCCGGGTCTCGCGCCTGGTCGAGGCCGACGCGGGCCTGCGCCACGCGCTCACCGACCCGGCCCTGCCCCTCGAGGGCCGCACCGCCCTGGTGGGCAACCTGCTCGCCGACCGCGCCGACGCGACCACCGTCCGGCTGGTCGCCCAGGTCGTAGGCTCGTTGCGGGGACGCCGCCTGGAGGAGGCGCTCGACACCCTCGTCGAGCTCGCCGCCGAGCGTCGTTCGGAGACCGTCGCCGAGGCCACCTCGGCGGTGGCCCTCACCCCCGAGCAGGAGCAGCGGCTCGCCGCGGTCCTCTCGCGGGTCTACGCGACGCCGGTGCGGCTCAACGTCGTGGTCGACCCGACGGTGATCGGCGGGGTGGTCGTGCGCATCGGCGACGAGGTCGTCGACGGCAGCGTCCTGCACCGCATCGAGCAGGCCCGCCAATCGTTCAGCCGCTGAGACCGCCGCCGGCGGGACCAGCACCCACGACAGGACTCCAGACGTTGACCCCCGTGGCAGCGCCGACCACCGTGACAGCCTCCTCGACGGAGGACTCACAAGCAGAGGAGCAGGACCGATGACGGAGCTGACGATCCGCCCGGACGAGATCCGCGACGCGATCGAGCGGACCCTCGCGCAGTACGCGCCGGAGACGACCCGCGAGGAGGTCGGCACGGTGCTCGAGGCCGGCGACGGCATCGCGCGCGTCGAGGGGCTGCCCTCGGTCATGGCCAACGAGCTGCTGCGCTTCGAGGACGGGACCCTGGGTCTCGCCCTCAACCTCGAGGAGCGCGAGATCGGCGTGATCGTGCTCGGCGAGTTCGCCGGCATCGAGGCGGGCCAGCCCGTGAAGCGCACCGGTGAGATCCTCTCGGTGCCCGTGGGCGACGCCTTCCTCGGCCGCGTGGTCGACCCGCTGGGCAACCCGATCGACGGCCTCGGCCCGATCGAGACCACCGAGCGCCGGGCCCTCGAGCTGCAGGCCGCCACGGTCGTGCAGCGCAAGGAGGTCAAGGAGCCGCTCCAGACCGGCATCAAGGCGATCGACGCCATGACCGCGATCGGCCGCGGCCAGCGCCAGCTGATCATCGGCGACCGCCAGACCGGCAAGACGGCCATCGCGCTCGACGCGATCATCAACCAGCGCGAGGCCTGGAAGGCCGGCGACGAGAAGCTGCGCGTCAAGTGCGTCTACGTCGCCATCGGCCAGAAGGGCTCGACGATCTCGCAGGTCCGCGCGGCCCTCGAGGAGGCCGGCGCGCTCGAGTACACCACCATCGTCGCGGCCCCGGCCTCCGACGCGGCGGGCTTCAAGTACCTCGCCCCCTACACCGGCTCGGCGATCGCGCAGCACTGGATGTACGCCGGTGACGCCTCGCTGATCGTCTTCGACGACCTCTCCAAGCAGGCCGACGCCTACCGCGCCGTCTCGCTCCTGCTGCGCCGCCCGCCGGGCCGCGAGGCCTACCCCGGCGACGTCTTCTACCTGCACTCGCGCCTGCTCGAGCGCTGCGCGAAGCTCTCCGACGAGCTCGGCGGCGGCTCGCTGACCGGTCTGCCGATCGTCGAGACCAAGGGCAACGACGTCTCGGCGTTCATCCCGACCAACGTCATCTCGATCACCGACGGCCAGTGCTTCCTCGAGACCGACCTGTTCAACCAGGGCGTCCGCCCGGCGATCAACGTCGGCATCTCGGTCTCGCGCGTCGGCGGCTCGGCCCAGATCCGCGCCATGAAGAAGATCGCCGGCCGCCTGCGCGTCGACCTGGCGCAGTACCGCGAGCTCGAGGCGTTCGCGGCCTTCGGCTCCGACCTCGACGCCGCGTCGAAGCAGCAGCTGGCCCGCGGCTCCCGCCTGGTCGAGCTGCTCAAGCAGCCGCAGTACTCCCCGTTCTCGGTCGAGCGCGAGGTCGTCTCGATCTGGGCCGGCACCCAGGGCAAGCTCGACGACGTGCCGGTCGAGGACGTACGCCGCTTCGAGGCCGAGTTCCTCGACCACGTCGGCCGCGAGCACCAGGCGGTCTACGACTCGATCGTCGCGACCAAGGACCTCAGCGACGACACGGTCTCGGTGCTCAACGACGCGGTCGACGCGTTCAAGAAGCAGTTCACGACCTCCTCGGGCGAGCAGCTGGTCAAGGACGAGCCGGTCGGCCCGCTCGACCGCGGCGACGTCACCCGCGAGGGCGTCCGTCGCCACGTCCGCACCGAGGACCAGGTCAAGCAGGCCTCCGGTCCGGTCGGGCGCAGCGGCGCCTCCGAGAACACGCCGGGCTGACGCCGTGCCCGTCCAGGTGCGCGTCCTGCGCCGGCGGATCCGCTCGGTGCAGGCGACGAAGAAGATCACGCGGGCGATGGAGCTCATCTCCGCCTCCCGCATCATCAAGGCCCAGCAGCGCGTCAACGAGAGCCGGCCCTACGCGACCGAGCTCACGCGTGCGCTGACCGCTGCGGCCTCGAAGGCGACGATCGACCACCCGCTGCTCACCGAGCACGAGTCGCCCACGCGCGCGGTCGCGATCCTGGTCACCTCCGACCGGGGGCTCGCCGGCGCGTACTCCTCCAACGTCCTGCGCGAGGGGGAGGCCCTCACCGGCCTGCTCCGCAGCGAGGGCAAGGAGGTCGTGCCGTTCCTCGTCGGCCGCAAGGCGGTGTCCTACTACCGCTTCCGCGGGCGGACCAACGGCGGCGAGTGGGCCGGGTTCACCGACCAGCCGACCTACGCCGACGCCAAGGAGATCGCCGACGCGGCGGTCGAGCTGTTCGGGCGCGAGCCCGGCAGCGCCGACGGTGCCGACGAGGTGCACATCGTCTACACCGAGTTCCGCAGCATGGTGAGCCAGGAGGTCGTGACCCACCGGATCCTGCCCCTGGTCGTCGAGGAGACGACCGAGGCGCCGGCCGAGGGCCCGCTCCCGCTGTACGAGTTCGAGCCCTCCGCGGAGCAGGTGCTCGACGCGCTGCTGCCCAAGTACGTCGTCAGCCGGGTCTACGACGCGCTGCTCCAGGCCGCGGCCTCGCAGCACGCGGCCCGTCGGCGGGCCATGAAGGCCGCCACGGACAACGCCGACGAGCTCATCAAGGCCTACACGCGCGAGGCGAACGCCGCGCGCCAGGCGGCCATCACCCAGGAGATCAGCGAGATCGTCGGTGGGGCGAACGCCCTGGCCGACGCCACAGCCGGCCAGTAGCGGCGGGGAAGGAACCACACACTCATGACCGCAACCCTCGACGAGAAGCAGGGCACCGGCAGCGCCGGCGCGACCGGCCGCGTCTCCCGCGTCATCGGCCCGGTGGTCGACGTGGAGTTCTCCGCCGACACCATGCCCGACATCTACAACGCGCTCCAGGTCCAGGTGGAGCTCGGCGAGCTGAGCAAGACCCTCACCCTCGAGGTGGCCGCCCACATCGGCGACAACCTCGTGCGCGCCATCTCGATGCAGCCGACCGACGGCCTGGTGCGCGGCGCGGCGGTCACCGACACCGGCGGTCCGATCAGCGTGCCCGTCGGCGACGTGACCAAGGGCCACGTCTTCAACGCGCTGGGCGAGTCGCTCGACGTGCCGACCGCGTCGCTGGAGATCACGGAGCGCTGGCCGATCCACCGCCAGCCGCCGCACTTCGACCAGCTCGAGTCCAAGACCGAGATGTTCGAGACCGGCATCAAGGTCATCGACCTGCTCACCCCCTACGTCCAGGGCGGCAAGATCGGCCTGTTCGGCGGTGCGGGCGTCGGCAAGACGGTGCTCATCCAGGAGATGATCTACCGCGTCGCCAACAACCACTCGGGCGTCTCGGTGTTCGCCGGCGTCGGCGAGCGCACCCGCGAGGGCAACGACCTCATCGCCGAGATGACCGAGACCGGTGTCATCAACCAGACCGCGCTGGTCTTCGGCCAGATGGACGAGCCGCCGGGCACCCGCCTGCGCGTCGCGCTCTCGGCGCTGACCATGGCCGAGTACTTCCGCGACGTCCAGGGCCAGGACGTGCTGCTGTTCATCGACAACATCTTCCGCTTCACCCAGGCGGGCTCGGAGGTCTCGACGCTGCTGGGCCGCATGCCCAGCGCCGTCGGCTACCAGCCGACCCTCGCCGACGAGATGGGCGTGCTGCAGGAGCGCATCACCTCGACGCGCGGTCACTCGATCACCTCGATGCAGGCGATCTACGTGCCGGCCGACGACATCACCGACCCGGCGCCGCACACGACGTTCGCGCACCTCGACGCGACGACGGTGCTCTCGCGCCCGATCTCGGAGCTGGGCATCTACCCGGCCGTCGACCCGCTCGACTCGACCAGCCGGATCCTCGACCCGCGCTACGTCGGCGACGAGCACTACCAGACCGCGCAGCGCGTCAAGGAGATCCTGCAGCGATACAAGGACCTCCAGGACATCATCGCGATCCTCGGCATCGACGAGCTCTCCGAGGAGGACCGGCTGCTCGTCAACCGGGCCCGGCGCATCCAGCGCTTCCTCTCGCAGAACACCTTCGTGGCCAAGGCGTTCACCGGCCTGGAGGGCTCGTTCGTCCCGCTGTCGGAGACGATCGAGGCGTTCACGAAGATCGCCGACGGCGACTACGACGACGTGCCGGAGCAGGCGTTCTTCCTGTGCGGCGGGCTCGAGGACCTCGAGCGCAACGCCGCGGAGCTCAAGAAGTCCTGACGCGTCGCGAGCCTCCCGTCCGCAGCCCGGCCCCTCCTCCCGCAGGGGCCGGGCTGTGGCCTACGGAGGCTCGGTCGCAGCCGGCCGGCGGTGCGAGTAGTCTGACGCGCACCGACCGCCGGGATCCCCTTGCCCCGTGCTCTCGGAAGGAGCAGAAGTGCCGCTGAACGTCGAGCTGGTCTCCCCGGATCGCTCGCTGTGGTCCGGTGAGGCCTCCATGGTCGTCGCCAAGACCATCGAGGGCGACATCGGCGTCCTGCCGGGCCACACCCCCGTCCTGGCCGTGCTGGCCAACGGCGTCGTGCGCATCGACGCGACCGAGGGCGAGCAGGTCCGGGCCCTGGTGCTCGGCGGCTTCCTGAGCATCGCCGACGACCGCGTCTCCATCCTGGCCGAGTTCACCGAGCCTGCCGACGAGATCGACACCGCCGCCGCCGAGGCCGCCCTCCGGGAGGCCGAGCAGGCCGGCGACGACGACGCCGCCGACCTGGCGCGGGCCCGCCTGGCCGCCGCCTCGAGCGCCTCCTAGCCCAGGCGCGCGGGCAGGAGGTCGGTTCCCGTGGACGTGCTCGTCGCGCTCGACGCGCTGGGCATCGTCCTGCTGCTCGTGGTCGTCGCCCTCGTGGTCGTCACCGTGCGGCGCCGCGTCCTCCAGCGCGGGCGCGGCACCTTCGACTGCAGCCTGCGCAACAGAGCACGCCCGTTCCCGAAGGGCTGGATGCTCGGCATCGCCCGCTACGAGCGCGACCTCGTCGAGTGGTACCGCGTCTTCAGCTTCTCCCCGCGCCCGCGAGAGCGCGTCGTCCGGCGCGACCTCGAGGTCGTCGAGCGCCGCTCGCCCACAGGTGCCGAGGCGCTGGCGCTGCTGCCCGGCGCGGTCGTGCTGGTCTGCGAGGTCGAGGGCCGGCGCATCGAGCTCGGCATGGGCGCGGACGCCATGACCGGCTTCCTCGCCTGGCTCGAGTCGGCTCCGCCGGGCCAGCACAGCATCGTCGCGTGACGCTGCTCCTCGCAGCGCCGCCGCGTACGCGCCTGCGCAGTCGCCGGGCCGGGTTCACCGGCCGGCGGTAGCCCGATCGCTGCCGTTCGCCCGTCGTCGCTACCGCTCGCCCGTCGTACCTCTCGGCATGGACGCCGCCGCCTGCCTGAGCGGCGCGCGGCGCGGCTCGGCGGCGACAACCGACCGTTCGACGGCGGGGAGGCGGCTTCTCCAACCTCAGCGGTAGCAACGGTGGCCCGGCGGTAGCGCAGGAGCTACCGCTCGCCCGTCGTTGCTACCGCTCGCCCTTCGGCATGGACGCCGCGGCCTGCCTGAGCGGCGCTCGGCGCGGCTCGGCGGCGACAACCGCCCGTCTTGACGGCCGGGACGGTGCTCCGGAGGCGGCTTCTCGAACCTCAGCGGTAGCAACGGTGGCCCGGCGGTAGCCCAGGAGCTACCGCTCGCCCGTCGTTGCTACCGCTCGACGGGCACGTGCGCCGTGGGCAGCACGCGTACGCCGCTCGCCACCGCGTACGCAGTCCGGGTCCGACCTCAGCCGCCAGGGGTCCACAGGACGTCGCCGGTGCCGGTGTTGGCGGCGCGGGCGAGGATGAAGAGCAGGTCGGAGAGGCGGTTGAGGTACTCCGCCGCGAGCCGGTTCACCCCGTCGCCGTAGGCCTCGCGCGCCGCCCAGGTCGAGCGCTCGGCCCGCCGGGCCACGGTGCGCGCGACGTGGAGCAGGGCCGCGCCGGCGGTTCCGCCGGGCAGCACGAACGAGCGCAGCGCCGGCAGGTCGGCGTTGAAGACGTCGCAGTGCGACTCGAGGCGCTCGACGTAGGCAGCGCTGACCCGCAGCGGTGCCCGCGGCTCGCCCGCTGCCGGCTCGTCGGCAGCCACCGGTCGGCACAGGTCGGCGCCGACGTCGAACAGGTCGTTCTGGACGCTGGTGAGCACGTCGACGACCGAGCGGTCGAGCCCGCCGAGCGCGATGGCCACGCCGATGGCGCTGTTGGCCTCGTCGACGTCGGCGAACGCCGCGAGCCGCGCGTCGGTCTTGGCCACCCGCGATCCGTCGCCCAGGGCGGTCGTGCCGTCGTCGCCGGTGCGGGTGTAGATGCGCGTCAGGTGGACCACGTCGGTCAGCCTACGATGCATGGTGATGGAGCGCTTTCGGGTTGTGGGCGGCGGACGGCTGTCGGGCGACGTACGCGTCACGGGTGCCAAGAACAGCGTTCTCAAGCTCATGGCGGCGGCGCTGCTCGCCGAGGGCACCACCGTCCTCGAGGACGTGCCCGACATCCTCGACACCGCGATCATGGCCGAGCTGCTGCGGCGGCTGGGCTGCACGGTCGAGCACGACCGCGGGCGCAGCTCGGTGTCGATCACGGTGCCGGCGATGCCAGGTCACGAGGCCGACTACGACCTCGTGCGCCGCATGCGTGCGTCGATCTGCGTGCTCGGGCCGCTGCTCGCCCGCTGCGGGCAGGTCAGCGTGGCCCGCCCCGGCGGCGACAACATCGGCTCGCGCCCGCTCGACATGCACATCAGCGGACTGCAGCGCCTGGGCGCGACCATCGAGACCGAGCACGGCAACATCCTGGCGAGCGCGCCGCAGGGCCTCGCCGGTGCCACGATCTGGCTCGACTTCCCCAGCGTCGGTGCGACCGAGAACATCCTGATGGCCGCGGTGCTCGCCAAGGGCCTGACGGTGATCGACAACGCGGCCCGCGAGCCCGAGATCGTCGACCTGTGCGAGATGCTCGCCTCGATGGGCGCCAGCATCTCCGGCGCGGGCACGTCGACCCTCGAGGTCGAGGGCGTCGAGAGCCTGCGGCCGACCCGGCACGTCAGCGTGCCCGACCGCATCGTGGCGGGCACGTGGGCGTACGCCGCGGCGATGACCCGCGGCGACGTGACGGTCCGCAACGGCCGCCCGGAGCACCTCGAGATCGCGCTCGACAAGCTGGTCACCGCCGGTGCGCAGGTCGAGCGGGTGCTGGCCACCGACGAGGCCGAGGGCGGGTTCCGCGTCGTCATGGACCGCCGGCCGAAGGCCGTCGACGTCGTCACGCTGCCGTTCCCCGGCTTCGCGACCGACCTGCTGCCGATGGTCCTGGCGATCAACAGCGTCGCCGAGGGCGCGGCGATGGTCACCGAGAACGTGTTCGAGGCGCGGTTCATGTTCGTCGACGAGCTCGCCCGGCTCGGTGCCGACGTGCGCACCGACGGCCACCACTGCGTCGTACGCGGTCGCCAGCGCCTCTCCGGCGCTCCGGTCACCGCCCACGACATCCGCGCCGGCGCCGGGCTCGTCGTCGCCGGGCTGGTGGCCGACGGCGTGACGACGGTCGCCGACGCGTACCACGTCGACCGCGGCTACCCCGGCTTCGCCGACCAGCTCCAGGCGCTCGGGGTCGAGGTCACCCGCGAGCCCGACCCCGACGCCCTCCTCGCCGGGGAGTAGCCGCCAGGGGCGACGATGTTGATCGCCCTAGCCGATCGAAGTCGTGCCAGGCCGAGCAACTTGCATGGGTTTGGCACGAGGTTGATCGGCCTAGGCGATCAACATCGAGCCGGGCGGGTCAGTGGCGGGCGAGGAGGGTGCGGGCGCGCTTCTCGTCGGCGGCGAAGACCATGAGGCGGGGGCCGTCGGTGGTGGTGGCGACGGTGGCGCGCAGGCCCGCGTCGACCAGGGTGCGGCGCATCATCTCGGCCTCGACGAAGGTGTGGGGCACCGCGACGGCGACGAGCATGCCGTAGTCGCCGGGCTCCCCGGGGCGCACGGGGCGGGCGACGAGCGAGCCGCCGCGGCCGTAGGCCCAGCGCAGGATCAGGGCCAGGACGCCCACGACGAGCAGCGCCATCGCCGGGCCCCAGAGGTAGCTGTAGCTCTCGAGGGCCGGCACGCCGCCCATTCTGCCCGTCGACGCGACACGCCGCTCGGCGGGCGCTGCGCCGGGAGCGGACGGATGCGCGCGTACCGTCACGTGGTGTAGCCGCCGCCAGGTCGTTATGCACTTGTTGCGCACGTCGTGCAACCGAACGCCGCCGCCGATCGTCTTACCAGGTGACGGCCGCACCAACCGCACCGGGGGAGAGCCCATGAACATCGAGACCATCGGGGGCGACCTCGTCGTCCTGCGCGGGCGGCTCGACGTCACCACGGTCGGCGACGTGCGGCTCGCGCTGCACGACGCGCTCGGGGCCGGCTTCGGCCGGTTCGTCGTCGACGTGTCCGAGGCAGAGATCGCCGACGCGACCGGGCTCGGGGTGCTCGTCGGGGCGCACCGGCGGGCCGAGCGGCTGGAGCGCCAGCTGGTCCTGCGCGGGGTGCCGCCGCGGCTCGAGCGGCTGCTGCGCGCCACCCGGCTCCACCGGATCCTGCACGTCGAGGCGCTCGCGGCGGTCTGAACGCCGCTCGTCCACAGGCCGCCCGTCGCCGCTGTCGGCGCGACGCGGTCGCCGCATAGGGTTCCGCCGTGGACTCGCAGGTGCAGACGCTCGCTCTGGTCGTCGTGGTCGCGGCGGTCTACGCCCTCGCCCGGCGCATCGGGGCGCTCCCGCCCCTGCTGCTGGTGCTGGTGGGCCTGGTCGCCTCGGTGGTGCCCGGCATCCCCGACTACACCCTCGACCCCGAGCTGGTCCTGACCTTCTTCCTCCCGCCGCTGCTCTACGCGGCCTCGGTGCAGACCTCGCTGCCGAGCCTGCGCGACAACGCCCGCTCGATCGGGCTGCTCGCGGTGGGGCTCGTGCTGTTCACCGCGCTGGTCGTGGCCGTGGTCGCCCACGCCATGGTCGACGGGCTGCCGTGGGGCGCCGCGGTGGCGCTGGGCGCGATCGTCGCGCCGCCGGACGCGGTGGCCGCCACGGCCGTCGCCCGGCGCACCGGCCTGCCGCGCCGGGTCGTGACGCTGCTCGAGGGCGAGAGCCTCGTCAACGACGCGACGGCGCTGACGACCTTGCGCGTGGCGGTCGCCTCGATCGCGGCCTCGTCGCCGAGCTGGGGCAGCGCGGTGGGCCAGCTGCTCGTCGCTGCCGCCGGCGGCGTCGCGGTCGGCGTGGTCACCGCCAAGGTGGTCGCCTTCCTGCGCAAGCGGGTCGACGACCCGGTCATGGACTCCGTCATCTCCCTGCTGACGCCGTTCGCCGCCTTCGCCGCCTCCGAGTCGTGGTCCTCGGGCGTGCTCGCGGTCGTCGTCGCCGGCATCCTGCTCGGCCACAAGGCGCCGCTGATCCAGTCGCCGCAGTCGCGGCTCCAGCAGGCCGGCATCTGGTCGACCATCGAGTTCATCCTCCAGGGAGTGGTCTTCGCCCTGGTCGGCCTGCAGCTCAAGTCGGTCGTCCAGGGCCTCGAGGACGACGACCTCGGCCACGCACTGCTGGTCAGCCTCGCGGTGTCCGCCGCCGTCGTGGTGAGCCGGCCGCTGTGGATCTTCCCGGCGACCTACCTGCCGCGCCGCATCCCGTCCGTGCGGCGCCACGACCCGCCGCCGGAGTGGAAGGTGCCGGCGGTCATCTCGTGGGCGGGCATGCGCGGAGCGGTGTCGCTGGCCGCCGCGCTCTCGCTCGACGAGACCGTGCCGCACCGCCGCACGCTGGTGCTGGTGACCTTCGTGGTCATCGGGGTGACCCTGCTGCTGCAGGGGGCGACGCTGCCCTGGGTGATCCGCCGGCTCGGCCTCCACGCGCCCGACCCGGTGGCCGACACCCTGCAGGAGGCCTCGGTCAAGCAGCGGGCGTCCCGGGCCGCCGAGTCGGTGCTCGACGAGCTGGCGGCCCGCAACCCCCTGCCGGACGGGGTCGAGGACCGGCTGCGCGACGGCGTACGCCACCGTGCCCTCTCGGCGTGGGAGCGGCTGGGCAGCGGGCCGGGCGGGTCGGCCAACGGTCCCGCCCCCACCGAGACGCCGTCGGCCGCGTTCGCGCGCGTGCGCAAGGCGATGCTGGACGCTGAGCGGGCCGTGCTCGTGCAGGCCCGCGACGCCGGCCGGCTCGAGCACGACGTGCTCCAGCGCCTGCAGCGCGACCTCGACCTCGAGGAGACGATGCTGACCCGCGACGACGGCGACTAGGCCGGACGCGCCAGGGGAGCCGAGCTCAGCCCCGCGGCGCCGGCAGCAGCCCGTGCTCCATGGCGGTGGTGACCGCGTGGGTGCGGTCCGAGACGCCGAGCTTCGCGAACACCCGCAGCAGGTGCGTCTTCACCGTCGCCTCGCCGATGTGCAGCGAGCGCCCGATCTCGACGTTCGACTGGCCGCGCGCGACGCCGGCGAGCACCTCGCGCTCGCGGGCGCTCAGCGGGGGAGGCGGCGGCGTGCGCACCCGGGTGACCAGCCGTGCGGCGACCGGCGGCGAGAGCACCGTCTCACCGCGCGCCGCGGACCCGATCGCCGCGACCAGCTCGTCGCGAGGCGCGTCCTTGAGCAGGTAGCCCGTCGCCCCCGCCTCGACGGCGCGCAGGATGTCGCTGTCGGTGTCGTAGGTCGTCAGCACCAGCACGCGCGCCGTCGCGTGGGCGACGATCCGGGCGGTGGCGGTCGCGCCGTCGAGCACGGGCATCCGCAGGTCCATCAGCACCACGTCGGGCCGCAGCTGCGCGGCCAGCGCGACCGCCTCGGCGCCGTCAGCGGCCTCGCCGACCACCTCGACCCCGTCGCCCTGCACCAGCGCGACGATGCCGGCGCGCACCACGGGGTGGTCGTCGGCGACCACGACGCGCACCGGGCTCATGCGCCCATCGTGGCACTAGACCTCGACGAGCACCCGGGTCCCCGCGCCGTCGGCCGAGTCGACGGCGAGGCGCCCGCCGACCTCGTCGAGCCGTGCCTGCATGCCGCGCAGCCCGAACCCCTGCGCGGTGCACGCCGAGGTGTCGAAGCCCTGCCCGTCGTCGCGCACCTCGAGGCTCGTCGAGCCCGCGTCGAAGCACAGCCGCACCTGCACCGCCCGGGCGGCGCTGTGCCGGCGGACGTTCGCGAGCGCCTCCTGCGCGGCGCGCAGCAGCACCACCTCGGCGTGCGGGGGCAGGGGACGGGCGTCGCCGACCACCGCGTACGACGTCTCGATCTCGCACTCGTGCCGGAAGCGGTCGACGATGCGGTCGAGCGCCTCGGGCAGCGGCGACTCCTGCAGCGGCGGCGGAGCGAGCGCGGCGACCAGGGCGCGCGCCTCGGCGAGGTTCTCCCGCGCCACGGTCTCCACGGCAGCGAGCCGGTCGGCGGCGAGCGCGGTGTCGCCGGTGACCAGGGCGCGGGAGGCCACCCGCGAGAGCATGACCACGCTGGTGAAGCCCTGGGCCAGGGTGTCGTGGATCTCCTGGCTGAGCCGCTCGCGCTCGGCGAGGACGCCCTCGCGCCGGTGGGCGTCGGCCAGCTCGCTGCGGGTCGACTCGAGCTGCGCGAGGAGCACCGCGCGCTTGCCGCTCTCGCGCAGCACGCCGTCGATCCACAGCCCGAGCAGCGCCGCGACGCCGAAGTTGACCAGGGCGGTGAGCGTGCCGGTGCCCCAGTCGCCGGCCGTGATGCCCACGGCGACGCCCATGAGGACGCTCAGCAGCCCGGCGAGCCCGAGCGTCACCGGTCGGCGGTCGAACAGCGCGAACGTCTGCGGGTAGAGCACGAACAGCAGCGAGAACCCCGAGCTGTCGCGCAGCGCGAGCACCGCGAAGACGGCGTAGGCGACGGTGACGTAGACCGCGCCGAGCCGCTCGTCGCGCCGCGCCAGGGCCGGGATGCCGACCGCTGCGTAGACGACGCCGAGGACAGCGCCGGCCACCACCGACACGACGTCGCCCGTGACCGCCGGCGGCAGGCAGGCGACGGCCAGCACGCCGTACATCGTGACGTGCCAGCCGACCCGGCTGCGCTCCCAGAAGTCGCTGACCGGGTCGGTGCCCACGGGCGAGGCGTCAGCGGGCATCGCGCTGCCAGCGGAACGTACGCATCGCGAGCAGCGCGGCGCCCACCGTCCAGACCACGAGCACCAGGGCAGTGCGCCCGTGCTCCCACGTGCCGGCGGACTCGGTGCGGGCGAAGGAGTCGGGCAGGAACACCGAGCGCATCCCCTGGGTGAGCCACTTGAGCGGGAACAGGGCCGCGACGTGCTGCATCCAGGAGGGCAGGTCGTCGTACTGGAAGAACACCCCGGAGATGAACTGCAGCACGATCGCGACGGGCGAGACGATCGCAGGAGCGGCCCGGCCGTTGCGGGGGAGCGACGAGAACGCGACGCCCAGCATCGTCATGGCCGAGGAGCCCAGCACCACCAGCCACAGGAACGTGAACCAGCGCCCCGGCGAGCTCGGCAGGTCGAGGTCGAAGAGCAGGGACCCGAAGACCATGAGCAGCAGCAACTGGCCCACAGTGGTCACCACGACGAGCGCGATCTTGCCGATGAAGTAGGCGGCCTTCGGCATCGGCATGCCCATCAGCCGCTTGAGCGTGCCGTCGTCGCGCTCGGCCGGGATCGCGATGGCGAGGTTCTGGAACCCGGTGGTCATCAGGCCCGAGGCGATCATCCCGGCCACGAAGTACTGCCGGAAGCTCACGCCCGGCGCGATCGTGTCGGTGAAGACCGATCCGAAGATGAACATCAGGATGAGCGGGAACGAGAAGATGAAGACGACGGCCTCGCGGTTGCGGAAGAACTGCCGCACCTCCACGGAGGCTCGAGCGAGCCCGATGCTGAGGGCGTTGGGCTCGCGGGTGGTGGTGGCGCTGCGGGTGGCTGCGGTGGCGCTCATGCGGGCTGCCCGATCATCTGGAGGTAGGTGTCTTCGAGGGTCGGGCGCGTGACTGTCAGGCCCGGGACCTCACCGCCGAACCGGCCGGCGAGCTCCTGCACGGTCTTCGTGGGGGAGTGGCTGTCCAGCCGCTGCGGGCCGTTCTGCGGGTCGAGCCAGGTGACCCGCGCCGGCGCCCGGTCGCGCCCGCCGAGCGTCGTGGGGGTCGCCACCTCGACGATGCGCCCGGACGCGATGACCGCCACGCGCTCGGCGAGGTGCTCGGCCTCGTCGAGGTAGTGCGTGGTCAGCAGGATCGTGGTGCCCGCGGACGCGAGGCTCTCGATGAGCGTCCAGAACTGCCTGCGCGCCTCGGGGTCGAAGCCGGTCGTGGGCTCGTCGAGGAAGAGCAGCTCGGGGTCGCCGATGATGCCGAGCGCGACGTCGAGGCGGCGGCGCTGACCGCCCGAGAGCGCGCGGGTCCGCGCCGTACGCTTCTCGGCCAGTCCCGTCGCCTCGATGACCTCGTCGACGTCGCGGGGAGCGGGGAAGTAGTGGGCGAAGTGGCGCACGGTCTCCTCGACCGTGAGGTCGGCGAAGTCGTCGCTGCTCTGCAGCACGATGCCGATGCGCCGCCGCCACGCCAGCGCGTTGTCCGCAGGGTCGGCGCCGAGCACCGACACCTCGCCCGCGTCGCGCGAGCGGTAGCCCTCGAGGATCTCGACGGTGGTGGTCTTGCCGGCGCCGTTGGGGCCGAGCAGCGCGAAGACCTCACCGCGGGCGACGTCGAGGTCGATGCCGCCGACGGCTCGGTGCTCGGCGTAGGACTTCTCCAGCCCGCGGACGGTGATCGCAGCGCTCATGGTGCTGATCCTGCCGCGAGCGGCGACGCCGCGCTACGACCATTCCGCTGTCAGCGCGTGTCCACCGGACGGTGGACACGGGCTCAGAACAGCCGCGACTCCGCGTCGTCGACCCCGCGCATGGCGTCGTAGTCGAGCGTGACGCAGGCGATGCCGCGGTCGGTGGCCAGCACGCGCGCCTGCGGCTTGATCTCCTGGGCGGCGAAGACGCCGCGGACGGGGGCGAGCAGCGGGTCGCGGTTGAGCAGCTCGAGGTAGCGGGTCAGCTGCTCGACGCCGTCGATCTCGCCGCGCCGCTTGATCTCGACGGCCACGGCGGCGCCGGCCGCGTCGCGGCAGAGCAGGTCGACCGGGCCGATGGCGGTGGCGTACTCGCGCCGCACGAGCTTCCAGCCGGGCCCGAGGACCTCGGGCTGGTCGGCGAGCAGCTCCTGCAGGTGCGCCTCGACGCCGTCCTTGAGCAGGCCCGGGTCGACGCCCAGCTCGTGGCTCGTGTCGTGGAGCACCTCCTCGACCGAGATGAGCAGCCGCTCGCCGGCCTTGTTGGTGACCGTCCACAGCGCCGAGCCGTCCTCGTCGGAGCCCTCGACCAGCGTGCACGGCGGGCTCATCCAGTTGAGCGGCTTGTAGGCGCGGTCGTCGGCGTGGATCGACACCGAGCCGTCGGCCTTCACCAGGATCAGGCGCAGCGCCGCGGGCAGGTGGGCGGTCAGCCGGCCGACGTAGTCCACGCTGCAGCGGGCGATCACGAGACGCACGAGGGAGCAGGCTACCCGCCGCGTCTCGCGGTCAGGCCGGGGCGACGGGCGGCAGCAGCTCCTCGAGGCCGAGGAGCACGAGCAGGCGGCGTACGGCTGTGCTCGGCGCCTCGAGGCGCAGCTCGCCGCCGCGCCGGTTGAGGACCGCGCGCGCGTGCAGGAGCGGCGAGACGCCGGAGGCGTCGACGAACCCCACGCCGCTCGTGTCGACGGCGAGCACGTCGGTGCGGCGGCCGCGCCGCCCGCGCAGGCAGTCGGAGAGCACCGCGTCGAGCAGCCCGCTGGTGGCCAGGTCGAGCTCACCGCGTACGTGCACGGTGACCTTCTCGTCGCCGTCCTCGACGCTCACGTCGAGGTCCGCGGGGCGGTCGTCGACCCAGAGCGGCAGCGCCTCGGCCGTCTCCGACAGGCGCGCAGCGGAGACGTCCTGCGCGTCGTCGAGCACGAGAGAGCGGTCTCTCCGGCTGGCGGGCACGACAAACCTCGACAGCTCGACCAGGTCGTCGTCGGGGAGAGCGAGGTCGCACAGCGTCGTCCATGCCATACCTGTCTGACGAGCCGCCCGGGACGGGGGTTCCCCGGCTGCGGGTGCGGCGCGCCACCTCCCGGGTGCGACCATCGAGGGGTGGGACGTCGGCGGCAGGCACGCGGCGCGGGAGGCGACAGGCCCCTCGCGGGACGGCTGCTCGGCACCGTCGCGGCGCCCGCCGACCGGGTCGACGACCACGGCGGCGTGCCCTACTACGTGCGTGCGGTGACCGGGGCAGCGGCGGCGAAGTCCTACCGCTGCCCGGGCTGCGACCAGGAGGTCGTGCCGCGCACGCCGCACGTGCTCACCTGGCCGACCGACGAGGGGCTCGAGCAGCGCAGGCACTGGCACACGCCGTGCTGGGCGGCGCGCGACCGCCGGGGTCCGACGCGCCGGCGCTGAGGGCACCACGCGGGGCGTCAGCCGCGCTCGACCAGCTCGGTCAGCACGCCGCCCAGGTCGCGCGGGTGCAGGAACGCGACGCGCGCACCTCCCCCGCCCCGCGTGACGCCGGGCGCGACAGGCTGGAGCGGCGGGTCGCCGGTGGCGAGCCGGGCGAGGGCGTCGTCGAGCGAGCCCACCCGGTAGGCGAGGTGGTGCAGCCCCTCGCCGCGGCGCGCGAGGAAGCGCGCGACCGGACTGGCGTCCGAGAGCGGCTGGAGCAGCTGCACGCGCGTGCCCGGTCCCGGGCCCGGCGCGAGCAGCGCCTCACGGACGCCGTGGGCGGCGACGTCCTCGACGGAGAGCAGGTGCAGCCCGAGCACGCTGCGGTGCAGCTCGACGGCGGCGTCGAGGTCGTGCACTGCCAGGCCCACGTGGTCGAGCTCGGCGGGGCTCCAGCCGGGCAGCGGGGCGGCCGTCACGCCGGAATCCAGCCGCGCTCGGAGGCGTTGGCGTCAGCGGCAGGAGTGTCTCCGATCACGACTGGAACAATGCACCCATGACGCAGCCGACGTTCAACACCTACGGAGCGGTCGACCTCGGAGCGCTCGCGGCCCGCGCCCAGCGCGCGGCGGCCCCGGCCCCGGCACGTCCGGCGGCGGCGGGCGCGCCCGGTGCTGCCTCGAGCGAGGCAGCGCCCGGCGCCTGGGTCATCGACGCGACCGAGGCCGACTTCGCCGACGTCGTCCTCCAGGCGTCGATGACCGTCCCGGTGGTCCTCGACTTCTGGGCCTCGTGGTGCGGCCCGTGCCGCCAGCTCAGCCCGATCCTCGAGCGCCTGGCCGAGGAGGCCGGCGGCCGCTGGCTGCTCGCCAAGGTCGACGCCGACGCCGAGCAGCGGCTCGCGGCCGCCTTCCAGGTGCAGAGCATCCCCTCGGTCTTCGCCGTGGTGAAGGGCCAGCCGGTGCCGCTGTTCCAGGGCGCGCTGCCCGAGCCCCAGGTCCGCCAGTACCTCGACGAGCTGCTGCGCGTCGCGGAGGCCAACGGCGTCGCCGGCCGGCTGCCGGCCCCGGGCGCGGAGGACGCGGACCGTACGCCTGCGGCC
Organism: Motilibacter peucedani; assembly: GCF_003634695.1. Lineage (NCBI taxonomy): Bacteria > Bacillati > Actinomycetota > Actinomycetes > Motilibacterales > Motilibacteraceae > Motilibacter > Motilibacter peucedani. The sequence goes on along the minus strand of NZ_RBWV01000014.1, from coordinate 106,115 downwards.
GAGCCCCAGCCCGACCCGCGCTACGACGCCGCCTACGACGCCGCCGAGCGCGGCGACTACGCCGCGGCCGCCGCCGAGTTCACGCGGCTGCTGGGGGAGACCCCGGCCGACGCCGAGGCGGTCGCGGGCCTCGCGCAGGTGCAGCTCCTGGGCCGGGTGCAGGCCGTCGCCGACCCCGACGCGGTGCTCGAGGCCGCCGCGGCGCAGCCGCAGTCGGTCGGCACCCAGCTCGAGGCCGCCGACCTGGAGTTCGCGACCGGAGCTGCCGACGCCGCGTTCGAGCGCCTCCTCGCGCTGGTGCGCGCGACCAGCGGTGCCGAGCGCGAGCAGGCGCGCGGCCGGATCCTCGACTACTTCACGCTGCTCGGGCCGGACGACCCGCGGGTCCCTGCGACCCGCCGCGCCCTGGCCCGCGCGCTGTTCTAGGCGCCGCGGGCGGGACCGGCGCCGTTGCGGCTGCTGCCGTTCGAGGAGCCGCTGCTCCCGCCGCGGGGGTGCCCGTTGCTGCTGCCGTTGGAGGTGGCCACGGCGACCCGCCGGTCGAGGTCGATCGCCGTCGACCCGCCGCGGGCGTGCGCTCCGGCCGGAGCAGCCGTAGCAGCCGCAGCAGTCGCGCCCACGGGCGCGACCTCGCCGCCGTGACCCGCGTGCCCGGTCTGCTGCGGGACCGTGAGGCGCTTGTCGGCGTAGGGGTGGCCCATGACCCCGCGCGCCCGGCGCCCGCGGACCGCGGTGACGGCCAGCAGGAGCAGCAGGAACACCCAGATGACGGTCATGGGGTGGATGAGCCGCTTGGCCTTGGCCCACAGCGCGGTCGTGTCGACCCAGTCGCTGGTGGTGTTGGAGGCGACGTCGGCGCCGTGCTGGCGGTGGGAGTCGATGGCGCTGGGTCCGCGGCCGGCCAGCACGTTGCTGGTCACCGACGAGCCGTCGAGCGAGCCGACGAGCGCGATGCCGTGGCTGCTGGCGCCACGCACGGTGTTGCCGAAGACCTTGGCGACCGAGGAGCGCACGTAGAGCCCGATCGAGCCCTTCTCGACCTGGTTGCCCGAGACGCTGGCGCCGGTGATGCCGTCGCGCAGGGCGATGCCCTGCCGCTCGGAGCCCGTCACCTGGTTGCCCGTCACGGCGAGCGTGTGGACGGCGCCGCTCGCGACGATGCCCATGTCGTTGCCGGTGACGATGTTGGACGAGACGGTGACCTGCAGGCCGGCGACGACCTCGATGCCGTAGCGGCCGTTCTCGCGAGCGACGCTGTACTGCACGCTGTTGTTGCCGTAGGGCCGGGTGTCGGCGCCGGTGGCCGACGGGCCGTCGGCGAGCGGGTCGCCCGAGAGCTTGAAGCCGTCGGCCCGGTTGTGCTCTGCGGTCGCCTGGTTGATCGAGATGTTCTCGGTGGCGCGGGCGAGCACGAACCCGTTGCCGGCGTTGAGCCGCGAGACCGTCTTCTCGACCTTGCCGGTCGAGACGTAGCGGTGCAGCGTGATGCCGTCGACCAGCGACTTCTCGACGACGGTGTTGTCGATGACGATGTCGGTGGCGCCGGAGACGAACAGGCCGTAGGCGTCGCCCGTGATGGTCGAGTTGGTGACGCTGCCGGAGACCAGCGTGTCGTCGAGGACCTGGAAGCGCTGGTCGTCGAGCGCGGAGGCGGGCACGAGCCCGAGCTTGGTCCCGGCGCCCTGGTTCTGCCGGTCCTTCTTGGCGGCGTCCTTGGCCGCGGCCTTGGCCGTCTTGCCCTTGGCCGCCTGGGCGCGCTGGGTCGACAGGGCGTCGGGCCGCGTGGTGCCGGTGAGCGCGATGCCGCCGGTCTTGCCGCTCCAGAAGCCGAGGTTCGAGGCCTTGACGTAGTCCATGTCGAGCTGGCCGCCGATGGCGCGGACGTAGGCGCGGCCGTCGTCGGTGGTGGTGTCCTCAGCGTGGGTCTTGTCGTCCCAGCTGGTCAGCGTCAGCGGCGCCGAGGGGCTGCCCGTCAGCTCGATGCGCCCGCCGTAGGACACGATCGAGGTGAACCCGTCGGAGTCGCTCATCATGCGGATCGGGCGGTTCGTGCCGTCGAGCACGAGCGTCGCGCCGTAGGCGACGAACAGGTTGTGCGTGAGCAGGTAGCTGCCGTCGGCCTGCTGCTCGAGAGCGTGCCCCAGCCCGGCCGAGGTCAGGTCGCTGATGCGGTAGGGGTTGGTGCGCGGCACGAGCACGCAGGTCGGGATCGCGGTGCTCGTCGTGCACTGCGGGGTCTGGTAGGCGGCGGCGTCGTCCCAGCGCAGCAGCGAGGCCTTCATCCGGACGTCCTGGATCCGCTCGTCCTCGGCCTCGACGAGCGCGGCCTGGTGCGAGGCGTCACCGGCGTAGGCGGCGGGCGGCGCGTCCGCCAGCGGGTCCTGCGCGGCGGCCGCGGGGCCGGCCCCGGCGAGCGCAGCGGAGCCGGAGGCCGCGACGGTCGCTGCGGCGAGCAGCGAACGGAGGGCGACTGCGAGCCCTCGCCGGCGCGTACGGCGCTTCTGCATGTGGGACGTCCTCGATCGGGTCTCGTGCGGATGGTGCTGGTGCAGCCGAGTGCTGCGAGCCTAGGGAACGGCCGGCGCCGGTGACAGGGTCGACGCCGCCTGGGCCTCCCCTCCGAGGTGGTCGCTGTCGCGGGTCAGCCAGCCCTGCTTGTTCATGGTGACGAACGCGTAGGCCTTGACCGGCAGGGCGATGAAGACGACGACGAGCGCGACCACAGGCAGCAGCAGCAGCTCCTGCGGGTGGCGGCGCAGGTGCGAGACGCCGCGGATGCCGCGGCCGACGAGCAGCCACGCCGCGGCCAGCCCGATGCCGTGGCCGACGCCCGAGGAGAAGTCGAGCCGCGACGCGACCAGGTAGGTCACCGTCAGCGCCATGGTGAGCGGCGTCAGCAGGATCTGCAGCACGGTGACCTTGGTCACGAACGGCACCCGCCAGAGCCAGCCCTTCCACAGGGCGGTGAGGTAGGTGCGGTAGGAGTTGCGGCTCCAGCGGATGCGCTGCTTGGTGAACCCCTTGAGCGAGTCGGGGAACATCGAGAGCGCCTTGGCGCTGCTCTGGTGGACGGTGCGGTAGCCCGAGGCGAGCACCAGCCAGGTGAGCCGGCCGTCGTCGCCCGACACGCAGCGCTTGCCGAGGAAGAACTCGTGCTCGAGGTGCTCGAGCACCGGGACGACGGCGGTGCGGCGGTACGCGGCGGTGCGTCCCGACACGCACGCGACGGCGCCCTTGGCGCCCATCGCCGGCACGTAGTCGAGGTAGCGCAGGTTGACCAGCCAGTCGGCGACGCGGCGCCAGATGCTCGAGGTGCGCTGGTAGACGTTCTGCTGGGTGCTCACGCCGCCGACGCCCTCGTCGGCGAAGGGCATCTGCACCGCCTCGAGCAGGCCGGGCGTCCACAGCGTGTCGGAGTCGGCGAAGACCAGCAGCTCGCCGCGCGACGCGCGGATGCCGACGCCGAGCGCGGAGCGCTTGCCGCGGTGGGCGAAGGGGATGACCTGCAGGCGCGGGTCCGGGAAGGAGTCGAGCGCCTCGATCGTCTCGGTGTCGGCGACGTCGGGGACGATCAGGACCTCGGTGGGGTCCTGCGCCAGCCACGACTCGAGGCAGCGCAGCAGGATCTCCGGGTCCTCGCGGTAGGACGGCACGATCACCGAGGTGGTGGTGCGGAAGTCGTTGACGACCGGCTTCGCCCGCCGCGAGAGGACGAAGCGGTAGAGCCACAGCGCCCACACGAGGACACCGGCGATGCCGAGCGGGAAGACCTCGCGCCACGAGCCGTCACCGAGGTCGTGGGCGACCTGGGACAACTGGGTCTGTATGGCGTCGAGCATGCAGCACCCTCGCGAGTAGTCGGACACATCGGCGTATCGGGACGAGCGCACGTGACACTACGTGGCCAGCGCGATCGTTAACAGGGGACTCCACCGATCCGTTGCTGACAATCAGCCGAACGGATACGTCTCGCCCGTCCGACGTGACGCCGCAGGTCCGGGCGGTCGCGCGGTGTGACGCAGTCGCGGCGGCAGCGTGTTGTCCGGGTCGTGCGCGCCCGGTTATCCTGCGGACGGTCGACGACGACCTGCCGACGGGGCGGTTCGCCCCACCGACAGATCGCGCCCCACCTGGCGCGGGGAGGACCACGACATGCAGCAGACCGCCGACGCCCAGCCGACCGGACCGACCCAGCCGGAGGCGCCCTCCGTGCTCGTCGACGAGCGCCCCTGGGGCCGCTTCGAGCAGCTGGCCCTCAACGAGCAGGTCACCGTCAAGATCATCACGGTCGAGCCGGGCCACCGCCTCTCGCTGCAGACCCACACCTCGCGCGACGAGTCCTGGAAGGTCCTCGACGAGGGCCTCACCGTCGAGATCGGCGGCGTCGCCTGGGCGCCGCAGGTCGGCGAGCAGGTCTGGATCCCGCGCGGCGTCACCCACCGGGTCGGCTGCACCGGCTCGAGCGCCGCCCGCTTCGTCGAGGTCGCCTACGGGGAGTTCGACGAGTGCGACATCGTGCGGCTCGAGGACGACTACGCGCGTCCCGAGACCCCCGACCGCGCCTGACGCCCGGCACCCGCCGGCGGTAGCCGCCCGGCACCCCGTGGGAGCGCGTACACACCTCGTTCACAGCGGGGCGCATCTCACAGCAGATCGACACGATCGCGACATGCGCCCGCAACCTGGCTCCGGCAGGATCAGGAGCACCGAACAGCGAAGGGGGCACCCGATGGAGAGCACCACGTCCAGCACGTCAGCCGCCCGCGCAACGACTGCGCAGCCCGTGCCGCTGAGCACCGTGGCCAACCCCAAGCGCACCCGGCTCAGGTAGTCCGGGAGCGCGACGAAGGGCCGGTCCCCCCGCGGGGGGACCGGCCCTTCGTCATGCGGGCAGCGGGCTCAGAAGCGCAGCCCGACGGTGTGGCGGCCGGTGGCCACGCGCAGGGTCGGGTGCCCGAGGTGGGCCCGGGTGCTCAGGACGACGCGGCCCTGGCGCACGACGCCGGTCGCGACGACGTGGCGGCGGCCGTCGAGGAGCGTGGCCTTCGAGCCCTTGCGGGCGGTCGTGCGGCACGACCAGGCCCAGTGCGCCGGAGCGTGTCCCGCGCGGACGTGCACGACGGTGCACGAGCTGAGCACCGGGTGCGGCACCGCGCGGACGGCGGCGGGCAGGCCCGACTGCGAGGGCAGCACGACGCGCAGGCGGACGGCGCGGTTCGCCGGCTTCCAAGTGAGCGCGAACGCGCCCTTGCGGACCTTCGCGGTGGCGACGGTCGCCCACGTGGTGCGGCCCTTCGACTCCGCCTGGAGGCGCACGGTCATCCCGTCGGTCGCCACGACGGCGCCGGCGTCGCGGGCGGTGGCGGTGCCGCGTACGACTGCGGGCAGTGCCGTCTTCGACGGCGCGGGCGTCGCGACCCGGAGCGCGGTGGCCGGCAGCCCGGTGCCCGGCGTCATGCCGGCGACCGGAGCGGGTGCGGCGGCGACGGTGAAGGTGCGGCTGGCGCGGGCGGTGCGCCCGCTGGTCGAGGTGGCGGTGGCGGTGGCGGTGTAGGTGCCGGCGACGAGGCCGAGCTTCGCGCTCCAGCCGCCCAGCGGGTCGACGGCGGCCGCGACGGTGCGGGTGCCCACAGTGACGGTGACGCCGGCGACGGCGGCCGGCTTCGCGGTGACGACCTGGGTCTTCAGCGAGGCCGGGGAGGCGGCGTAGAGGCACGCCTCACCGGTGGCGTCGGCCATCTTGGCCAGGCTGCCGCCGGTGGCGCAGCTCGAGTCCGCGCCGACCGCGAACGAGCGCAGGTGCACGCCGGACGCCTTCAGCGTCGCGAGGTCGTGGGCGGTCGCCTCGCCGTCGCTGATGAACATGATCCACTTCTGGCCGCCCTGCACGGTGGCGAGTGCGCCCAGCGCGGTGGTGACGGCGGCGTCGAAGTCGGTGCCGCCCTCGACGGTGGTCGGCGTGTAGGCGCCGATCACGTGGCGCTTGAGGCTGCGGGCGACGACCTGCATGCGCGGCTCGCTGGCGCCGGTCGCGTCGCCGGGGGCGACGAACTGGCCGCCGTCCGCGGCCACGGAGGCGGTCGCGGCCGTCTTGCTGAACGCCGTGAGGCCGACGCGCAGCGTGGCCACGTCGGGGGAGACGGCCGCGAGGCTGTGGTTGAGCGCGATGACCGCGCCGATCTCGCAGTCGAGGATGTCCCCCACGGAGCCGTCGCCGTTCAGGTCGTCGCCGGCGTCGACCTTGCCGTTGCCGTCGCAGTCCTTGCTGCTGACCGAGCTGGTGGAGGCCGAGACGTCGACGACGAACTCGACGGTGGTGTTCTGGCTGAGCAGGCCGGCCGCGGTCGAGCCGTGCAGCTCGACGCTGCCGGCGCGGGGCGCGGTGGTGGCGTCCGGGTCGGCGATCGACACGGTCGGGGCGGCCGCGGTGGTGGCGGCGGCGTCGTCGGGACCGGGCCCGAGGGCCCAGGCGGACTGCGGGGCGAGCGCGAGCAGGGCGGCGACACCCCCTGCTGCGGCGAGGCGCAGGGACGAGCGGCGAGGAGCGAGCACGAGGAGCCTTCCGGGTACGGGCTGGAGCCAGGAGCCGCTGTCGGCTCACGTCCCGTCGACGGTAGGTGTCGTTCCGCGACGGCGAGGTCGGAATGTTCGGACTCGCACCCGGATGGCCCCATCGTTGCCTCGAAGCAGGGTCGAGGCGGGCCGGAACGTGCCAGAATGAGGTCGTCCGCTGGGGGGTGGACGCGGGCCGACGTGCCCGCGGGCGAGGGGGAGCAGCATGGCAGTCCAGACAGGCCCGGAGCGGGCGAGCGCCAGTCCGACGACCGGGGCGACCGCTCCCGGCACGCCCGCGCGGCCCGGCATGGGCGACTCGCTGCGGCGGCTCGGCTCGGTGCAGAAGTCCACGGTCGGCGTGCCGGCCTACATGCGGTGGGTCAACCGTCCCGTCGGCGGGCTGCTCGCGGTCGTCAGCCACCGGCTCGGCCTCACGCCGACGCAGGTCACGGGCGTCAGCGCGCTGCTGTCCTTCGGCGGCATCCTCGCCCTCGCCACGCTGCGGCCCTCGGCGCTGACCGCCGTGCTGGTCGGCCTGGCGCTCGCCCTGGGCTTCGCGTTCGACTCCGCCGACGGCCAGCTCGCCCGTCTCCGTGGCGGGGGCACGCTCGCCGGCGAGTGGCTCGACCACGTGGTCGACGCGGTGAAGTCCTCGTCGCTGCACGCGGCCGTCGCGATCTCGCTCTACCGCTTCACCGACCTCGACCACCCGGCCGTCCTGCTCCTGCCGCTGGCCTACGGCGTCGTCGGGCTGACGCAGTACTTCGGCATGATGCTGCGCGACCAGCTGCTGCGCACCCGCAAGGTCCCGGCCCCGGCCGGCACGCCGCGGCCGGCGCCGGAGCAGGGCAGCCTGCTCAAGGCCGTGCTGCTGCTGCCCGTCGACTACGGCGTGCTGTGCCTGGTCTTCTTCCTGCTGGCCTGGACCACGGCGTTCCTCTGGGCCTACGGCGCGCTGCTCGTGCTGACCGCCGCCTTCGCCGTCCACTCGCTCTCCAAGGCCTACCGCTCCCTGGTGCGGGCCAGCGCCTCGTCGTGAACGACCGCAGCGAGCGCACCACGCTCCTGACCGGCGTCGCGCGCAGCGGCAGCATGGCCTTCGTCGGCACGTCGGGCGCGGCCGTCCTCGGCTTCCTGCTCACCCTGCTGGTCACGCGTGGTCTCAGCACGACCACCGCAGGCCAGTTCTTCAGCGCCACCGCCGTCTTCTTCGTCCTGCAGACCCTGCTGGCGTTCGGGGTGGGTGCCGGTCTGGTGAGGTTCGTCCCGCGGCTGCGCGCGCTGGAACGCACCGACGACGTACCCGCGCTGCTCGTGGTCGCGGTGGTCCCGGTCGTGGCGCTCGGCGCGCTCGGCAGCGTCGTCCTCTACGTCCTCTCGCCGCTGCTCGCGCGCCACCTCGCCGACGGCGGGTCGACGAGCGCGTCGACCAGCGCCTTCCGGCTGCTGGCGCTGTTCCTGCTCGTCGGCGTGCTCGAGACCGGCGCCGTCGAGTGCACGCGCGCGTTCGGCAGCATCAGCAGCTACGTGCTCATCCAGCAGATCTCGCTGCCGCTGCTGCGCCCGCTGCTCGTGCTGACGGCCATCGCGCTCGACGCGCCGCTGTGGGCCGTGGTGCTCGGCTGGCTGGTGCCGCTCGCGCTGGCCTTGGCGCTCGCCGCCCGGGTCGTCGCGAGGTGCCTGCACGAGCTGTTCGGCAGCGCGCGGGCCTGGCCCGCGCGACACACCCCGCTCGACGCCCTCGCCCGCGAGTACTGGTCGTTCACGGCCACCCGCGGGCTCGCCGGCATCATCGACATCCTGCTCACCTGGCTCGACGTCCTCATCGTCTCGGCGATCGTGTCGTCGTCGATGGCCGCGGTCTACGCGTCGGCCAGCCGCTTCGTCACCACCGGCACGCTCGTGCTCTCGGCGCTGCGCCTGGCGATCGCGCCGCAGCTGAGCGCGGCGCTCGCGCGCGGCGACCGGCAGCGCGCCGGCGAGATGTACAGCGTCGCGAGCCAGTGGGTGGTGCTCTCGTCGTGGCCGCTCTACCTCGTGATGGCGGCGTTCTCGCCCACCGTGCTGCGCATCTTCGGCGAGAGCTACGTGTCGGGCGCCACCGCGATGACCGTGCTGTGCGCGGCGATGATGGTCAACCTCGCCGCGGGCAACGTGGGCACCGTGCTGCTGATGGGCGGCAAGAGCCGCTGGGTCCTCGCCGACAAGGTCGTCGTCCTGACCATCAACGTGAGCGCCAACCTGCTGCTCATCCCGCCGTTCGGCATCACCGGTGCCGCCAGCGCCTGGGCGCTGACGATCGTCGTCGACAGCGTCATCTCCTACTGCCAGGTGCGGTGGGGGATGCGGGTGCACGGCGGCGACTCCGGCCTGCGCGTCGCAGCCGCGCTCTCGCTGGGCGTCTTCGGGACCGCAGCCGTGGCCGTACGCCTGCTGCTCGGCTCCTCGCTCGTCACCCTGGTCGCCACGGTGGCGGTCGCGGGCGCCGTCTACGCCGCGCTGGTGTGGCGCCGGCGCGACGAGCTCGACCTCGCGCTGCTGGTCGCGGCGCTGCGGCCGGGGCGCGGCGGGGGTTCGGCCGATCGGGGACCGATCGGGCAAAGCGGCGTCGGCGCGCCCGACGGCTCCGTACCATCGCAGACAGAGCCTCCTGCGTCGCAGGCCCTGGGCCAGTCGCCGGCGTCGTCGCCGGCCGGCTAGCGGCCCTCGCACAGCCGTCCGCACGAGTCCAGCGCCACGCACCAGCCGTCACGAGCCATCAGCGTCACGAGCCATCAGGGGTTGTCATGTCAGTCCGCGTCGGGTACGCGCCAGGTGTCTACGACCTGTTCCACGTCGGCCACCTCAACATCCTGCGCCACGCCAGCACCCTCTGCGACTCGCTGATCGCCGGCGTCGTCTCCGACGAGATGGCCGCGCGCTCCAAGGGCAAGACGCCGGTCGTGCCGACCGCCGAGCGGCTCGAGATCGTGCAGAGCATCACCTACGTCGACCGCGCGGTCGTCGAGGACGTGCCCGAGAAGCTGACGATGTGGGAGCGGCTCGGCTTCGACGTCATCTTCAAGGGCGACGACTGGCGGGGCACGCCCAAGGGCGACAAGCTCGAGCGCGACTTCGCCGCGGTCGGCGTCGAGGTCGTCTACTTCCCCTACACCAAGCACACCTCCAGCACGATCCTGCGCCGCGCGCTCGACGAGCTGCAGGGCGCCGCGAGCTAGCGGGAGCCGGACGGGCCGCTGGCGCCGGGTCGGCACCAGCGGCTCTGCAACGCCTCGGGTGGTCCCGGACGTTGCCGATGTTGGGTTCGGGGATCGTGCCGACGCGGCACGTCGAACGCGCGCACACTGTGCGGGACGACACTGTGGGACGAAAGGGACGACAAGGATGACATCGACGAGGACTGCTGGTCCTGCTCCGGAGAGCGTGACCATCGGGTCGTTCCTCGGTCTCCTCTGGCGCCGTCGCCTGGTCGTCGCGCTGCTCGTGGTGCTGCTCGGGGCGCTCGGCGTCCTCTACAGCGCCTCGCGCCCTGCGACCTACTCCGCGCAGTCCGTCGTCAACGTCACGCCGGTGACGACCGGGCTCTCGGCCGGCGCGTCGACCAAGGACATCAGCACGATCACCGAGGTCAAGGTCGTCACCTCCACCTCGGTCGCCCGGCTCGCGGCCGACGACATGCACTACACCGGCGGCGCCAGCCAGCTGCTCAAGCACGTCACCGCCACCTCGCCGCTCGACAGCCAGGTCGTCGTCATCTCCTTCAGCTCGGCCGACGCCGACCGCGCGGCCCAGGGCGCCAACGCGTTCGCCGACGCCTACCTGCAGTACCGCCAAGACACCACCGAGCAGGTCATCGCCCGGCGCGCCGAGAAGCTCGACACGCGCATCGCGGCGGTCCGCCGCCAGGTGACGGCTGCCGGTGCCGCGGCGAGCGCAGCCGCGGCCGGCTCGAGCGACCGCGAGGAGGCGGCCGCCCTGCAGAGGGCGCTGCAGAACCAGGTCAACACGCTGCTGAGCCAGCAGAACGCGCTGCTCACCGTCGCCGTCGCCCCGGGTGAGGTCATCAGCCGCGCCACGACGCCGAGCGCCGCGGGCGTCACGTCCAAGCTCGTCTACCCGGTCGCGGGCGTGCTGTTCGGCTTCATCCTCGGCGCGCTGCTGGCCCTGGTGCTCGACCGTCGCGACGACCGCGTACGCAGCGCCGAGGACGTCGCCGAGACCACCGGCGCGCCGGTGCTCGCCGACGTCGTCGTACGCCGTCGGCGCGGTGCCGAGCGCGGTGCCGCCCCGGCGCTCGCCGCGCCGGGCAGCGGCGAGCAGGAGGGCTACCGCGTCCTCGCCGCGAAGCTGCTCGCGTCCTCCGTCGCCGGGCAGCGCTCGGTGCTCGTGACCGCACCGCCGAGCGGCGTGCCCGCCGGGGGAGCAGGTGCGCTCAACCTCGCCGTCAGCCTCGGCGCGCCCGCCGTACGGGTGGCGTTCCTGACGACCGCCGACGGCATGGCCGTCGCCGCCGAGCAGCTGCGCCTGCCGGCCGACAGCACCTGGGCCACCTGGCCCGCGCAGCTGGTGGCCGTGCCCTCGCAGCCGCACCTGAGCCTGCTCAGCCTCGGTGACGAGGTGGCGCTCGGCTCGCTCGACCTCGCCGCGGTCGCCCGCCAGCTCGAGGCCTTCGAGGTCGTCGTGGTCGACGGGCTCGCGCTCCGCCGCGAGAGCAGCACCTTCGCCCTCGCCCGGCTCGTGCGCTCGGCGGTCGTGCTCGTCGAGGAGGGCCGCACCCGCGCGGCCGAGCTCGAGCGCTGGACCGAGCAGCTCGCCCAGGTCGGCCTCGTCGTCGAGGGCGAGGTGATGCTGCGCCAGCGGCGCCGGCCGAGCGGCGTACGCGGCACCCGTTCCGCGGGCTCGGCACCGACGCGTACGCCTGCCGACCGGCCCGCAACGGCCACAGCGATGGCACCCGCGCCCGCTGCACCCGCGCCGGCTCCGGCGCCTGCTGCACCCGCCGCAGGAGCGACGCGCGACGAGCTGCCCTCGCACACCGGCGACCCGGTGGGCCAGCACACCTCCTGACCCGGAGCGCCCTGCGCCCCAGCTGCACCGAACCGCCCGTGGACCGACAGGACCACGGGCGGTTCGGCGTCTCCGGGACGACCCGGCGGTAGCAACCGCGAGCTGAGCGGTAGCAGAAGCGGTCCAGAGGTAGCCCATCTGCTCCTGCCGGCCCGTTCTCGCTACCGCTCGCCGTGGGAGGTGGCGCGGCCTACGTGTCCGCCGAGGCCGAGCGCCGCACCGGCGGTAGCAACGTGGGTCGGCGGTAGCAACGGCGGGCGGCGGTAGCGACCTCGAGCTGAGCGGTAGCAGCGGCACTCCGGCGGTAGCCCGTCTGATCCTTCCGGCCCCTGCTTGCTACCGCTCGACTGGGCAACAGGCGCCGGCACAGGGGCGGCGCGAGGGGCCACTGCGTACGCACCGCAAGGACGTCTCTCACGGTCAGTGACGAGCGAGTGACGAAGGTGCTGTCATCCGGGTGACATCTCGCTGTGCGTCACTGAATCCGGTGACCTGCAGCGATTCCCGCCCTACGCTTCTTGGCAGGGGCCTCTGCTGCGGACCTGCCGAGACGGCGGTCGCGCGGAGGAAGGGAAACAGGGGGGAACATGAAGGTCTCGAAGGTGCGCCTGCTCGCATCAGCAGCAGCGGTCGCAGGGTCGCTCGGGATGGGCGTCGTCGCGATGCCCGGTGCGGCCACGGCCGCTGCCCGCGACTACGGCACTCCGGTCGCCGACGGGCTGTCGTCGACGACGGCGGCCGCGTCGTGCTGGGCCATCAAGCAGACGCTGCCGGCCAGCCCGGACGGCGTCTACTGGCTGCAGACGGCCCAGCTCGTCGCGCCCAAGCAGTTCTACTGCGACATGACGACCGACGGCGGCGGCTGGGTGCTCATCGGCCGCGGCCGTGAGGGCTGGACCTGGTCCTACAACGGCCAGGGCAGCCAGGCCACGCTGCGGAACACGCCGAGCGGGCCGGGCGCCTTCGCGCCGGCCGCGCTGCCGGCCGACCTCGTCCAGGGTCTTCTCGGTGGGGGCCGGGTCGACGCGCTGGACGACGGCATCCGCGTACGCCGCGCGACCACCATGGACGGCAGCGGTGCGCAGGAGCTGCGGCTCAAGACGTCCAACCGGGCCAAGTGGACCTGGTCGATCGGCGGCGGCGTGCTCGTCTCCGACGTGGTCGTCGACGGCGTGAGCCGCGGGGGTGGCAACACGCAGTCGTGGGCGTACGCAGGCAGCCAGTCGCTGCTGCGGATGACGACCAACGAGTCGTCGACGCACAACTACAAGATGGGCTTCTCCTACGGCAACACCGTCGTGGGCAAGAACGACCCCATGAGCTACCTCTGGCAGTACACCACCGAGAAGTCGGCCATCCCGTTCGCACAGGTGTTCATCCGGCCGAAGCTGATGAGCTCGGACTACACCGCCGTGCCGGCCGAGGGGCTCCCCGCGACCACACTGCGTCCGCTGATGTCGTCGACGACCTCGGACACGACTCCGTGGGGCGTCACCGGCGTCGAGGGCGGGATCTCCGGCGAGCTCAAGCTCGAGGTCGAGACCTTCGCCTACATCGGTCGCACCATGTACGTCGGCGGCATGTTCGCCAACGTGCAGAAGGGCGCGAACCCCGGCCCCGACGAGAAGGTGCACCAGCCGTACCTCGCCGCGTTCGACCTCGACACCGGCGAGTGGAAGCGCGACTTCCGCCCGGTCCTCGACGGCGAGGTGTGGGACCTCCAGGCCACACCCGACGGCAAGCTGATCGTGGCAGGCGAGTTCACCAACGTGGGCGGCGCTCCGCACACCTCCGCCGTCGCGGCGGTCGACCCCCTCACCGGGGCGCCTGTCACCACGTGGACCGCGGACGTGACGAACGTCAGCTCTGACGGCACGACGCCGCAGGTCCGTGCGCTCGACTACCAGGACGGCTGGATCTACATCGGCGGCCGCTTCAACCGCATCGCCGGCGGCACGCCCCTGTCGAACCTGGTGACGGTTGGTCGTACGGCCCGCGTCCGGGCGAGCGACGGCAAGCCCGACGGCACGTGGAAGCCGAACTTCGACGGCTCCATCATCGAGATGGACGCGAGCGACCGCGGTGACCGGGTTTACTTCTCCGGCTACTTCAAGAACGTGAACGGCACACCGTCGTCGAACATCGCGGTGGTCTCGACCGCCGCCGGTGCGCCGAACGTGCAGGGGCTCGGCAAGTGGGTGCCCAGCATCGGCTCAGGGACCGCCACCTACCAGCAGACCATCAAGGAGTTCGGCAACGACGTCTGGCAGGGCGGTTCCGAGCACATCCTCGGCAAGTACGACCGCGACACCTACACGCTGCAGACCAGCAACATCACCAAGAGCGGTGGCGACTTCCAGGCGTTGACCGAGGTGGACGGAGTCGTCTACGGCTCCTGCCACTGCGGCAACTACAACTACTCGAACGACCTGAACTACAGCAACCCGATCCCGTACGCCTCCGACGTGAACGGCATCAAGTACATCGGCGCGTGGGACGAGGCGACCGGCGCCTACCTGCCCGACTTCTTCCCCTCGGCGCTCGACACCCGCTCCGGGATGGGCCCGTGGGAGCTCACGGCGGACCCCAACGGCTGCCTGTGGTTCGGCGGCGACATGAAGCAGGGCTCCTGGACCGGCACCGCCTTCCAGTGGCTCGGCGGCTTCGGGAAGTTCTGCCCGCGTGACACCACAGCTCCGACCACGCCTGCAGCGCTCAGCGCCAGCAACGTCACGGCGGGCGTGAAGCTGTCTTGGGCCGCGGCGACGGACAACGCGAGCGGCACGCTGACCTACGAGGTGCTGCGCAACGACCGCGTCATCGGCACGACGACCGGCACCTCCTTCACCGACCCGACGCCCGGCCTGCCGGCCACCTACTTCGTGCGTGCGGTCGACGACACGGGCAACCGGTCGGCGACGACCACCGGCCTGACCGTGCAGCCGCCGCCGGACACGCTGGTCGCCTACGGCTCGGCGTGGCGCTGGAACTACGACGGCACCGACCAGGGCACCGCGTGGTCGCAGCCCGGGTTCGACGACAGCACCTGGTCGCTCGGCGCGTCGGAGCTCGGCTTCGGCGACAACGACGAGGCGACGGTCGTCGCCCCGGTCGCGAGCAAGCACCCGATCACCGCGTACTTCCGCACCACGGTCGACGTGGCGAACCCGGCGAGCTACTCGAGCCTGCTGCTCAACCTGGTGCGTGACGACGGCGCCGTCGTCTACGTCAACGGCGTCGAGGTCGCCCGCGACAACATGCCGGCCGGCGCGCCGACGGCGACGACCCCCGCGGTGAGCGCCATCACGCTGCGGGCCGACGAAAAGGCAGCCGTGTCCTTCACGGTCCCGGCCAGCGTGCTGGTCCCGGGCACCAACACCATCGCGGTGGAGGTGCACCAGTCTGACGTCTGGAGTCCGGACCTGAGCTTCAACCTGCAGGTCCAGGCGGCGCACTGACGGTTCAGCGCCTCGCAGCGCGCAGGCCCCGCTCCTCGATACCGAGGGGCGGGGCCTGCTGCGTACCCGGCGGCAGAGCCGCGGGGAAGGGTCCATTATCGGCAGGCAGAACGGCTGCTAAACCGTGACTCATCTCACTGAACCCCGCTGAACCATTGCACCTGCACGCGTCGGTGCGGTAGGTATTACCCCCGGACGGGTTGCAGCGTGCCAGAGCAGGTGCCCATCGACGGGCGTTGCGCTGGCGGGGGGGATGCAGGAACTCAGCCGAGCCGCTCCGGGACTCCGGGGCTCTCAGCCAACCGCATACTCCTCCGACCAGCACGTCGGATGCTCTGAGGCACCAGCCCGGTGCCCACGGCCTCCGTCGTGCACCTCCTCCGACCCCGCCTCGCCGGCGGCACAGAGCAGCACACACGTACGACCATGCGACACGGCTTGCCGTCGTCCGCTCAGACAACGACGTCTCGAGCGGCGGCAGGGGAGGGGGCCGTGTCGATGCTCTGGCGCGCCGACGCGAGCTGACCTCCACCCCTTCTGGAGCCATCACCCATGAACACCTCTGTCGCTTCTGCACGTCCGAAGACCCGTTCCAGGCGCGCGGTGCCTGTCGTGGCCGCGGTCGTGAGCGCGAGCGTGGCAGCCCTCGTCGGCTCAAGCCTCTCTGCCTCCTCCGCTTCCGCCGCTGCCACCAACCTCACGGTCAACGGTGGGTTCGAGTCCGGCACGACGGGCTGGTTCGTCTCGTCGGGCACCGGATCCGCCTTGTCGCTCGCGGCGGGGCACAGCGGTTCGAACGCCGCCCGCGTGTCCAACACCTCGACCGGTTCGAAGACCGTTGCCCTCAACGACTCCGTTAACACGGTGGCGTCGACGAAGAAGGGCACCACCTACACGGCAACCGCGTCGGTGCGGCTCACCAAGTCCGGTGCCACCGCCGGTCTGCGCGTCATGGAGTACAACGGCTCGAGCCTCAAGGGACAGCAGCAGAGCCAGCTCAACTTGTCGGACACCTCCTGGCACACGGTCACGCTGTCCTACACCGCCGCGTCCGACGGTGCGTCGTTGGACCTCAACGCGCTCGGGTGGGCGCTGCCCAGCGGCGGGGCGGTGGACGTCGACGACCTGACGCTCGTCGCCGGCGGCACCGTCTCGGCGCCGACCCCCACTCCGACCCCCGCACCGACGACGCCTGCCACCGGCTGGCGCCAGGTATGGGCGGACGAGTTCAACGACACGGCGGTCGACACGAGCAAGTGGCGCGTGCACAACAACGAGCACACGCCGAACGAGACGTCGTGCCAGACGAACCGGTCCCAGAACGTGTCGGAGTCGGGCGGCGTCCTGCACATCAAGGCGCAGCGCGAGAAGTACACCTGCAGCGGCTACACCGCCGCTTGGACGTCCGGCTACCTCGACACCATCGGCAAGATGTCGCAGACCTACGGCCGGTTCGAGATGCGTGCCAAGTTGCCGACCGCAGCCGGCACCTCGAAGGGGATGTGGCCGGCGTTTTGGCTCCGCCCGAACGACGGCGGCAACGGCGAGATCGACGTCATGGAGGCGATCGGCGGGGCCGCCGGTGCGAAGAACTACAACCGGGTGAGCCAGACGCTCTGGTACGACTACAGCGGCAGCCACCCGCGGCAGAACTACTCGTACGTGCTGCCCGGCAGCACCATGTCCGACGCGTTCCACACCTACACCGTTGAGTGGGAGCCCGGTGTCATGCGTTGGTACGTCGACGGCGTCCTCACGTGGAGCCGCGACAGCAGCATCATCTCCTGGATCAACGACTCCGCCTTCAAGAAGCCCTACAACATCCGCCTCAACCTGCAGGTCGGCGGATCCTGGCCGGGCTCGCCCGACTCCTCGACCTCCTCGACGCAGGACTACCAGGTCGACTACGTGCGGGTCTACCAGCGCTGACGAGGCGCTGAACCACTCCCACCGACACTGACGGACTTCGTCCGTCACGCGACACCCGACAGCTGCAGGCGGCCTCGTGCCGCCTGCAGCTGTCGTGCGTCCGGGGCACATCGGCACGCTCCAGTCGCCCGGACGGCCGCACCCGTACGAGTGGTGTCGTGCACGTCACACGAGCCGTCGGAGGGCTCGATCCGTTCACCCGGCGTCAGCAGATGACCCGATCGAGTAGCACTGCGCGCGCGCCGAGAGCCAAGATCACCGTCGCTCTCCACGCAGAGTCATGAACGCCGTTGCAGAGAACGACCGGCGCCCGGAGGGGGGCGCCGGGGGAGCGGATCTGGGGCTCAATGCCCGGGCCTGGAGGTCCGAAGTCTTCATCACAACCTCCTCAGCCCGAGTTCGACCCGAAACCCCGATCCCCCTCCGGAGCTTCTGTGTCCTTCCCCAAGAACATCCGCCGGCCCCGCGCCGCTGCCGCGAGCGTCCTGCTCGTCAGCGCCGTCGCCGCCACCCTGACGACCAACCTCGAGAACGCCGCTTCCGCCGCCACCAGCAACCTCGCCGTCAACGGCGGGTTCGAGTCCGGCACCACCGGCTGGTTCGTGGCCTCGAACGCCACGCTCTCCACCGCCGCCGGCCACTCCGGCTCGAAGGCAGCCCACGTCGCCGTCGCCGGCACCGCCGCCGCGACCGTCGCGCTCAACGACAAGGTGAACACCGTCGCCTCCACCACGAAGGGCGCCACCTACACGGCGACCGCGTGGGTCAAGGCGAAGCAGGCCGGCAACTCCGCCGGCATCCGCCTCATGGAGTACAAGGGCAACACCTTCGCCGGCCAGAACCGCGGCACCGTGTGGCTCAAGGACACCTCGTGGCACCAGCTCACCGCCACCTACACCGCGGCCACCACGGGCGCCTCGCTCGACCTCAACGTCCTCGGCTGGTCGCTGCCGGGCAAGGGCAGCATCGACGTCGACGACGTCACGCTGGCCGGCCCCGCCGGCGCCACTGTCGTGACCCCGCCGCCGGCCCCGGCTCCCACGCCCACGCCGACCCCCACGCAGACCGCGACCCCCACGCCGCCTGCGCCTCCCGCCCCCGTGCCGACGCCGACTCCGACGGAGCCCACGGCTCCGGCGCCGACGCCCACGCCGATCGAGACCGCGGCTCCCGCGCCGACCCCCACCCCCACGCCCACGCAGACGGCCGTCCCCGCGCCGCCCGCCACGACCGCTCCCGCCGGCTGGCGCCAGGTCTGGGCTGACGAGTTCAACGACTCGAGCGTCGACACCACCAAGTGGAACGTGCGCAACAACGCGCACAACAGCAACGAGGAGTCCTGCCTCACCAACCGGGCCTCGAACGTCGAGGAGAGCGGTGGCGCCCTGCACATCCGCGCGCAGCGCGAGAACTTCACCTGCGGCAGCTACAAGGCGGCAGTGACCTCGGGCTACCTCGACACGATCGGCCGCTTCTCCACGACCTACGGTCGCTACGAGATGCGTGCGAAGCTGCCGACGCAGGCTGACACCTCGAAGGGCATGTGGCCCGCGTTCTGGCTGCGTCCCAACGACGGTGGCGCCGGCGAGCTCGACATCATGGAGGCTGTGGGCTCGGCCAAGGGTGAGTCGAACTACAACCGGGTCAGCCAGACCATCTGGTACGACTACAACAACACCTACCCCCGCCAGGCGGCTTCGGCGCCCATGCCCAGCGGTCAGACGATGGACGATGGCTACCACACCTACGCCGTCGAGTGGGAGCCCGGCGTCATCCGTTGGTACGTCGACAACCGCCTGACCTACACCCGCGACACCAGCACGACCACGTGGATGAAGTCGGCTTTCAGCCGCGCCTTCAACATCCGCCTCAACATGCAGGTCGGTGGCTCGTGGGCCGGCACGCCGACCGCCAGCACCCAGTTCCCCGCTGACTTCGCGATCGACTACGTGCGCGTCTACCAGCGCTAGGCCACTCCCTAGAGGGCCCGGCAGCAGACCACCCGTCTGCCGCCGGGCCTTCGGGCGTTCCTGGGTCTCGCCCGTTGCCGCGCGCCTAGACTGGAGGTCCGTCCGAGGCGCCTCGCCCCACATCCGGAGTCCTTCCCTTGCCCACGCCACGAGGCCTGCAACGAGCGGCCGCGGTCGCGGTGCTGCTGCTGTTAGCCGCGTGCTCGTCGTCCGTCGGGCACTCGAGTCCCGAGGGCGGAGCTGGCAGCAGGGAGGGTGCCCCCACCTCGCCGGGTCCCGGCTGGCACCTCTCCTGGAGCGACGAGTTCGACGGCAGCGCGCTCGATCCGGGCACGTGGACGGTCGAGGACCGCTCCACGTTCGGCGACGGGGGCAAGGAGCTCGCCTGTCTGATGAACCGCCCGCAGAACGTGACCTTGGAGTCCGGGGTGCTGGTGCTGCGCGCGCAGCGCGAGCGCACGCCGCTGCGGTGCGGCGCGCACGACTCGCGCTTCCCGGGCGGTCGCGACTACTCCTCGGCCTTCATCTCCACCAAGGGGGCCAAGGACTGGATGTACGGCCGTTTCGAGATCCGCGCCAAGCTGCCGACGGCGCCAGGCACCTCCCAGGGGCTGTGGCCCGCCTTCTGGCTCCGGCCGGTGACGGGCGGCACGGGCGAGCTCGACGTGCTCGAGGCGATCGGCGGAGGAGCGGGCTCGCCGGAGCCCGGTCAGGTGCACCAGACGATCTGGTACGACTACGACGGGACCCACCCGAAGGAGTCGGCAGCCGTGACGTTGCCCAAGGGCTCGCCCTCTGACGGCTTCCACGTCTATGCGGTCGAGTGGGAAAAGGGCGCGATGCGCTGGTACGTCGACGGTGTCAAGACCTTCGAGCGGACCACGCAGACCACGACGTGGCTCGACGAGGCGTTCGCGCAGCCGATGTTCCTGAGGCTCAACCTCGCGGTCGGCGGCACGTGGCCCGGCTCTCCGGACGCTTCGACCCGGTTCCCCGCCGACTTCCTGGTCGACTACGTGCGCGTCTACGAGCGAGCATGATTCTGCTCCGCACCACCGTGCCGCAACCGATACTTGACCGACGACCGTTGCCGATCGCCACGAACCGCACACGCAGGGCCAGACACAGATGGGGAAAGCCATGACGCAGACACCCGAGCTCGCCGAGCCCGCGGGCTCCGACTGGCCGGCTGTGAGCGTCGTCGTGCCGACCGTCGACCGTCCCGAGTGGATGAAGCGGGCGGTCGAGGCGATCATCGGCCAGGACTACCCCGGCACGGTCGAGTGCATCGTCGTCTTCGACGGCACCGAGCCACGCCTCCCTGAGGTCGAGCTGCCGGAGGGCCGCACGCTGCGGGCGGCGGTCAACACGCGTACCCGTGGCCTCGCGGGCAACCGCAACAGCGGCTACCTGGTCGCCACGGGCGAGCTGGTCTGCGCCTGCGACGACGACGACGAGTGGATGCAGGGCAAGCTGACCGCCCAGGTCCGTCTCATGCAGGCGTCGCCGTCGGCCAGCGCCTGCGTGACCGGCATCGTCATCGCCCACGAGGGCCGCGAGCTGGAGCGACGGGCCCCAGCACATCCACTCGAGCTGAGCGACATGCTGCGCGACCGGCACATCGAGATCCACCCCTCGGCCTTCATGGTCTCGAGGGAGCACTTGCTGAGCGACATCGGCCTCGTCGACGAGGAGATCCCCGGCGGCTACGGCGAGGACTACGAGTGGCTTCTGCGCGCGGCGCGCGTCGGTCCGATCGTCTCCGTGCCCGAGCCCTACGTGCGCGTCTACTGGCACGACTCCTCGTTCTTCGTGAGCAAATGGGACACGATCGAGAAGGCGCTCACCTACCTGCTGGAGCGGTTCCCCGAGTTCGAGACCGAGCCCGCCGGGCTGGCGCGCGTCGAGGGCCAGCTCGCCTTCGCCAGCGCAGCCATGGGCCAGCGTCGCAAAGCCGTCTCCACCGCGGTCCGTTCGCTGCGCCGGTCGCGCACGCCCAAGCAGAGCTACGCGGCGCTGCTCGTGGCGAGCCGGCTGGTCTCCGCCGACCGGGTGGTCACCACCGCGCGGCGGTTCGGGCACGGGATCTGAGGTGCTACGTCGTCAGGCGAGCGTGGGCGCCGAGCTGCCGGCGTGGCCGTTCTACCTGCTCGTGGCCGGCTTCCCTGTCTGGTGGGTCCTCGGCTTCGGTGCCTTCGCTGTCGCGATGGTGGCGGTGCCCATGGTTGTGCTGCTGGTCATGCGGCGCACGGTGCGCGTGCCGCCCGCTTTCGCGCTCTGGGTGCTCTTCGTCGTGTGGGCAGCCGCGGCCGCCATCGAGCTGGACAGCGCCCTGCGCCTGGTCGGCTTCGCCGTACGCCTGGCCAACTACATCGGTGCGGGTGTGGTGTTCCTCTACGTCTACAACTGCAGCGAGCGCCGCCTCCCTCGCCGCAGTGCCTTGCTCGCCGTTGCCGGCTTCTTCGCCTTCGTCGTGGTCGGCGGCTGGTTGGGCGTGCTCATCCCGCACGGCCACCTAACGACACCGGCCGAGAATCTGCTTCCGGGCAGCATCGCCTCGAACGAGTACGTCCACGACCTAGTGCACCCACCGTTCGCGGAGGTGCAGCGGCCTTATGGCTCACCGCGCACGTTCACCCGACCCAGCGCGCCGTTCGCCTACACCAACGGCTGGGGCTGCAACGTCGCGCTGCTCGTGCCGCTCGCGTGCGCGGCGCTGTCTGCCACGCGGCGTGCGCGGGACCGCGCCCTCATCGCCGGCGTCCTGTGCGCAGCCGTGGTGCCCGCGGTCTTCACGCTCAATCGCGGCATGTACATCGCGCTGGGCTTCGGGTTGGCATACGCAGCGGTGCGGCTCGCGTGGCGCGGCCACGTCGTGCCGCTGATGGGGATCATGACAGCCGGGGTCGTGGGGGCGTTCGTCGCGAGCGCCGCCGGAGTGGTCAGCTCGCTCAACGAGCGGCTGCACTACAGCGAGACCAACACTGGACGGGCACAGGTCTACCGCGAGGCCTTCGACGGCGCGGTCGCCTCTCCGCTGCTCGGCAACGGTGCGCCGCGTCCCTCGCAGACGCTCGACATCTCGATCGGCACCCAGGGCCAGGTCTGGAACGTCATGTTCAGCTACGGCTTCCCGGCGCTGTTCTGCTTCATCGCATGGCTGGTGGCGGCAGCGCTGGTCAGCAGCCGACGGCGCGGCGTCGACCATGTGTGGTTGCACGTCGTGCCCGTCGTGGCGCTGCTGACGATCGTCTACTACGGCTATGACGGCCCCCAGCTGATGCTGGTCATGGTGGCCGCGGCTCTGGGCATGCGCGCCCCCGACCGCGAGCCGGCGGTGCCGGCGCTCCCGGTCGCCGCACCCGTACCGTCCCTCGCCTGACCGAGCGCCCTGCCCGCGCAGGGCCGTACGTCTTGTGTCCGAACACGCCGCCCCGTCACCTGCGGTGGCGGGCCGGTCTGTTCGGACACGAGCGCCTACTCGACGGTGACGGACTTGGCCAGGTTGCGGGGCTGGTCGACGTCGCAGCCACGGGCGAGAGCCAGCTCGCAGGTGAGGATCTGCAGCGGGATGCTGGCGAGCAGCGGCGCGAGCATGAAGTGCGTCGTGGGCATCCGCACGACGGCGTCGGCACAGGCGTCGACCGACTCGTCGCCCTGCTCGGCGATGACGACGGTCACGGCGCCGCGGGCTCGGACCTCCTGGATGTTCGACATCATCTTCTCGTGCAGCAGCGGCTGCTGCGACGCGCTCGGCATCACCACGACGACGGGCAGGCCGTCCTCGATGAGCGCGATCGGGCCGTGCTTGAGCTCGCCGGCGGCGAACGCCTCAGCGTGGAGGTAGGCCAGCTCCTTGAGCTTGAGCGCGCCCTCCATGGCGACGGGGTAGCCGAGCTGCCGGCCGAGGAAGAGCACCGCGTCACGGTCGGCCAGCGAGGCGGCCAGCGCCCGCAGCTGCGGCACGGTGGCCAGCAATTGCCGGGCGGCGCGGGGGATGTCGGCGAGGGCTTCGGCGACCTCAATGAGGCCATCAGTGGTCTGCCCGCCGCGCACACCGGCGAGGTGCAGTGCCAGCAGGTATCCCGCGGCCACCTGGGTCAGGAACGTCTTGGTGGCGGCGACGCCGATCTCGGTGCCGGCCTCGGTGTAGAGCACGCCGTGCGACTCGCGCGCCATGCTGGAGCCGCGCGTGTTGCAGATGCTCACGACGGTCGCGCCGGCCTGCTGCGCGTGGCGCAGGGCCATCAGCGTGTCCATGCTCTCGCCCGACTGCGACACGGCGACGACGAGCGTGGTGCTGCGCAGCTTGGGCTCGCGGTAGCGGAACTCCGAGGCGACCTCGACGTGCACGGGCAGGTCGGTCCAGCGCTCGATGGCCTGCTGGGCGATGAGCCCGGCGTGGTACGACGAGCCGCACGCGATGACGACGACCGAGGTGAGCTCGCGGATGCACTGCTCGCTGAGCCCGAGGCCGGGCAGCGAGACGCGGCCGTCGACGAGCGAGCCGGCCAGCGTGTCGGCCACGGCCTGCGGCTGCTCGGCGATCTCCTTGAGCATGAAGTAGGGGTAGTCGCCCTTCTCCACGGACGCGGCGTCGCGCTCGAGCTCGAAGGCCTCGACGGCCACGGCTGCACCGGCGAGGTCGGTGACGCGGAGCCCGTCGGTGCGCAGCTCGGCGACCTGGTCGTCGGCGAGCTCGACGGCGCGCGAGGTGTAGGCGAGGAAGGCGGCGGAGTCCGACGCGACGAAGTGCTCGCGGTCGCCGAGCCCGATGACGAGCGGGCTGTTGCGGCGGGCCGCGACCAGGACTTCGGGGTCCGCGGCGCTGGAGACGACGAGTGCGAAGGACCCGCGCAGCACGCGGCACACACGACGTACGGCTTCGGTGACCTCCACGCCGGAGCGCTGGATCTCGTCGACGACCAGGTGGGCGACGACCTCGCTGTCGGTCTGCGAGGACATGGAGAAGCTGCGGGTCTCGAGCTCGGCGCGCAGCTCGAGGTAGTTCTCGATGATGCCGTTGTGGATGACGGCGATGCTGCTCGTCGCGTCCGTGTGCGGGTGGGCGTTGGCCTCGCTCGGCGCGCCGTGCGTCGCCCAGCGGGTGTGCCCGATGCCGGTGGTCGCGGGCGGCAGCGGCTCAGCGGCGAGCGAGTCGCGCAGGACCGCGAGCTTGCCCGAGCGCTTGCGCACGGCGAGCTTCCCGGCGAAGGCGAGGGCGACGCCGGTCGAGTCGTAGCCGCGGTACTCCAGCGTACGCAGCCCGGCCATCACGACGTCGACTGCCGGTCGGTGGCCGATGTATCCAGCGATGCCGCACATGTGGACTCCTATGGTGTTCGAGGTCGCGTGATCGACTGCGCCTGGGGCGAGGTGTCGCGACGCTGCGTACGCCTATGACGCTACGTGCGGGCGGTCATCCGTGGCGGTGCTTCGCCCGCGGATGGGCACTTGGGGCCAGGCTGAACGGGTGACGTCTGGGTCCGGCGCTCAAGTCCTGCTGCAGAGGGGTGGAACGGCGACGGCCGTGCCGGAAGCAGGGGCAGCTTCCGGCACGGCCGTCACCTTCTCAGGTGGACCTTCAGGGGGTGAGGTCCGTGATCGTGAGGTCGTCGATCGCGACGCTCTTGGCGCCCGTGTTGCTCGAGCCTCGGTTCGCGGCCAGGAACAGCTGGCCGGCCGCCGTCACCGACGTGTCGGTGTCGGTGTTCCAGGCAGTGGGCTCCGTGGTGCCGTCGGACCAGATGTGCCACTGGATCGTGGAACCGCTGACCTTGATGCGCACCCACTGCTTGGTCGTGACGAGCTTCTGCGCGCTCGAGACCGTGCGGATCGTCGAGTTGGTGCCGTTGACGTTCTTGAACAGCGCCACGGTGCCCGACGAGGAGGAGAGCTCCAGCCCGTAGCCGTTGCGCGGGCGGTAGCCGTTCTGCCAGCCACCCGTGCCACGGACGTAGATGTCGACGTACTGCGAGGCCCCGGTGGCCGACCACTTGTAGGAGAACACCGTGTCGGTGTCGGCCTTAGCGCTCACGCCGGTGAGCTGCGCCCGGGCGTAGGCACCCGACGCGTCGTTCGGCGCGAGGACTCCCGCACCCCCCTGGGTGGTGACCGAGCCGCTGCTGCTGCTGGTCGTCCAGGCGCTCGCCCACGGAGCCCCGTCGGCGCCGGTCCACGGGTCGTTGAACAGCGTGGTGGTCGCTGCCGGCGTGGTCACGGTGACCGAGCCGCTCGCCGTGCTCCGGTTGCCGGCGGCGTCCAGGGCCCGCACCGTGTAGGTGTAGGCGGTGGACGGGGTGACGCCGGTGTCGCTCCAGCTGGTGCCCGTCACCGTGGCGAGGACCGTGCTGTCGCGCAGCACCTCGTAGCCGGTGACGCCGACGTTGTCGGTCGACGCCGTCCACGCCAGGTCGACGTGGTCCTTGGCGACGGCCGTCGTGTGCAGACCGGTCGGCACGCTCGGGGCAGTGGTGTCGGCCGGCGCCACGACGCTGACCGTGACCGGGTCGGACGACGCGGTGTTGCCCGCGGCGTCGGTGGCGACTGCGACCAGTGTGCGTTGGCCCGAGCCCGTCGCGTTCCAGGTGAACGTGAAGGGCGCGGAGGTGAGGGTGGCCACCGCAGCGCCGTCGACCGTGAGCTTGACCGAGGCCAGCGACACGTCGTCGCCCGCGGTCACCGTGACGGTGGTCGCACCGGAGACGGTGTCGCCCGCCGCCGGCGAGGTGATGGCCACGGTCGGCACGGTCACGTCGGGAGTGGTCACGGCCAGGGCCGCGCTCTCGACGCTGACGTTGTTCGCCGCGTCACGTGCCCGCACCGAGTACGAGTAGTTCGACGACGAGCTGACCGTGCTGTCGGTGTAGGTGGTGCCGGCGCTGGTGCCGACCACCGCGCCGTCACGCAGGACCTCGTAGCCCGTCACGCCGACGTTGTCGGTCGAGGCGGTCCACGCCAGGTCGACGTGGTCCACGGTGGTCGCCGTGGTGTGGAGCGCCGTGGGCGCGGTCGGGGCGGTGGTGTCCGGCGGGACGACGACCGTGACGACAATCGGCTCGGAGGTCGCCGAGTTGCCCGAGGTGTCGGTGGCCGTGGCGACCAGCGTGTGGTTGCCGGCGACCGTCGCGTTCCAGGTGAACTCGTACGGCGCGGTGGTGTCCGTGCCGAGCGAGCTGCCGTCGACCTTGACGCTCACCGAGGCGATCCCGGTGTCGTCCGTGGCGTTCACCACGACCGGCGTCGGGCCGTAGACCTGGTCGTCGATGGTCGGCGAGCCGATCGAGACGACGGGGTTGGTCGTGTCGGGGGTCCGCACGGTCACGACGTTGCTGTCGGGGCCGATGTTGCCCGAGGTGTCGACCGCCTGCACCGAGTAGTGGTAGGTCGTCGAGGTGGCGACCGCCGTGTCGGTGAAGGTGGTGCCGCTCACGACGTCCGGGAGGACCACGCCGTCGCGGACGACGCGATAGCTGCCGACGCCGCGGTCGTCCGTGGCAGCCGTCCACGTGAGGGTCACGTGGTCGGTGGCCGCGGTGGCCGACAGGCCGGAGGGAGCGCTCGGCGCGGTGGTGTCCGGCGGCAGGACCACCGTGACCGAGACCGGGGCCGAGCTGGTCACGTTGCCCGAGGTGTCGCGGGCGACGGCGACCAGGGTGTGGCTGCCGACGCTCACGCTGCTCGCGTCCCACATGAAGCTGTAGGGCGTGGTGCTCGTCGTGGCGACCGTGGTGCCGTCGACCTTGAGGTCGACCGACGCGATCGCGACGTTGTCGGTGGCGGTCGTCTGCACCGTGGTGGCGCCGTAGACGCTGGCGCCGCCCGCCGGCGAGGTGATCGCCACCGAGGGAGCCGTGGTGTCGGGCACCGTAACGGTGACGTTCACCGGCGCGGAGGAGCCGACGTTGCCGGACGCGTCACGGGCGACCGTGGTCAGCACGTGGGTGCCGGCCGTGGCGTTCCAGGTGAACGTGTAGGGCGCGGTGGTGCGGGTGGTGACCGTCGTGCCGTCGACCTGGAGGTCGACGGAGGCGACGCCGCCGGCGTCGGTCGCCGTGGCGGTCACCGCGACGTCACCGGCGAGCAGGCTCGCACCGTCGGCCGGCGAGGTGATCGCCGTGACGGGGGCGGTGGTGTCGGGTCCCTGGCGGCCGGACGCGGAGTAGTGCGCGTCGACCTGCGTGGCGCTGAGCGGACCGCCGTAGACGGCGACCTCGTCGATGGTGCCGGCGAAGTAGTCGCTCGCGGGGCGGTTGGGCCACGCGCCGAGGTTGTCGCCGCCGACTCGCCAGTAGCCGTTGTAGCTCTGGTTGCCGACCGTCGGGTTGGTGCCGACGAGACGGTCGTCCACGTACATCGCCATGCCCGACGGGCCCTGCATGGCGACCACGTGGTGCCACGCACCGTCGTTGTAGGCGGCGGTCGAGGTGATGATGTCGAACCCGCCGTTGTAGACGCCGAAGGAGAGACGCCCGTTGTTGAGCATGTAGACGTGCTTGTCGTAGTTGCCGCTGTTGCCGGTCTTCGAGTTGCCGAAGCCGATCAGCTTGCCGCCACGGGTGGTGGTGGTGTTGAACCACAGCTCGACGGCGTACTTGCTCGGGCCGCCGACCTGGCTGGCCGACGCGACGTTGCCGTTGACACCGTCGAAGGTGGCGGCCTTTCCGGTCGTCCCGAGGGCGCCGGCGGCACCCGTCGTCACGCCACCGGCGTACGCGCCAGGAGCCGTGCCGTCCGCGCTGTCGGCGGCGGTGGTGGCTGCAGCGTCGTCGAGGCGCCAGTACGACTGCGGGTCGTCAGCGACGACCGCCTTGCCGTAGGTGTCCTGCGGGGTGCTGCCCGGAGCGACCGAGCGGCCCGACGCGGTGTAGTGGTTGAGGACCTGGGTGCGGGTCAGCGCACCGCCGTAGACCGCGACGTCGTCGATCGAGCCGGCGAAGAAGTTGCTGGACGGCTGGCTCGGCCAGCTGCCCAGGCTGTCGCCGCCGACGCGCCAGTAGCCGGTGTAGCTCTGGTTGGTGGTGACGCTGTTGCGGCCGAGGCGCACTCCATCGGCCCAGAGCGCCATGCCGCCGGAGTCCTGCGTGCCGACGAGGTGGTGCCACTGGCCGTCGTTGTAGGCGGCGCTCGAGGCCAGCGTGGTCGTGTTGCCGTTGTAGACGCCGAAGAGCACGCGGCCGTCGTTGGCCATGTAGAGCTGCTTGTCGTAGCTGCCGCTGACTGCGGGGTTGCCGCTGAAGTCGTAGCCACCCTGACGGTTGCCGAAGCCGATGATCTTGCCGCCTGTGGTCGTGGTGGTCTTGATCCACGCCTCGATGCTGAAGGTCGACGGACCGGCGACGGCCTCGGAGGACGAGACGAGTCCGTTGATGCCGTCGGTCTGGATGCCGGTGTCACCATCGCTGGTCTGTCCGGGCTGGTTGTAGGTGACGCCGCCGGCGTAGATGCCGCCGACGCCGTTGCCGGAGCTGTCGGCCGCGGCGGACCCGCCGGTCTGGCCGAGACGCCAGAACAGCGTCGGGCTGTCGCCGTTGACCGCACTGGCGTAGCTGCTGAGGGCCTGCACGGCGGTGACGCGGTTCGACGCGCTGGACTTGGCGCCTGCGACGGTGCCGTTGGTCTCGATCGCGTCAGCGGTGTAGGTGTGGCTGGTGCCGACGGCGACTGCGCTGTCGACGATGCTGACGACCGGGTCGCGCCAGAACAGCGAGTGCACGGGGACGCTGGCGATCGGCGTGGTGCCACCGTCGCGGTAGATGCGCACGGTGAGGTCCGTGTCGTCCGTGTCGAGGGGAGCTTGCACCGAGACCGCGATGGCGCCGTTCGGGCGAGCGACAGCCGCAGGCGCTGCAGGACGTGCCGGCGCTGCGTCGGCACTCGCCGTGGGCGAGAAGCGCGTGAAGCCCTGCTGCGCCTGACCGTTCACGTTGGTGAACTCGCCACCGACGAAGACTTGGCTGCCGTCGGTCTCGAGGACGCGCGGCCCGAGGCCGACACCCCCCGGTCCACCGTCGGTGTTCGGGTACCACGACGACACCTTGCCGTTTGCGGCGCTGCGCGCGAGCAGGTGGCGGGCCAGGCCCTTGCTCCAGCCGACCTCCGGGAAGGCGTCGGGGTCGAAGCCCTGGTCCGCGGTGCAGTCGTGCGAGTGCGAGCCGGTGTAGACGAGGCCGTTGACGACCGTCAGGCCCTGCGTCGCACCGAGGCACTGGCTCTGCCACTTGAGCGAGCCGTCGCTGATGTTGGCGGCGAAGGTGCCGTCGAAGCAGCCGCCGCCGGTGCCTTCAGCGCCGAAGTAGACGCTGTCGGCGTCGGTCTTGACCACCTTCATCTCGCTGGTGCACGAAGCGGTCTTCGGCGGGATGACCGAGCGGGCCGGCAGGGGGAGCAGTGACCCGGTGGAGGCGTCGACGACTGCTGCCGAGTGGTAGCTGCTGTCGCCGTTGACGCTGGTGAAGCCGCCGGCGAGGTAGAGCTTGTCGCCCGGCTTCGAGAGCGCGATCGCGTAGACGCTCGCGTCAGCGCTGGCCGAGAAGCCGGCGAGCAGGTTGTTGTTGGCCGCGTTGATGGCCGCGACGCGGGTGACCGCGACGCTGCCAACCTTCGAGAAGGCACCGGAGACGTAGACGGTGCTCGCTGTGGCGACGATTCCGTTGACGCGGGCGTTGACGTTGGGGGCCCACGAGGTCAGCGCGTTCGTGCTCGCGTTGAACGCGGCCACGCGGTTGCGCGCGGCGCCGTCGACGGTGGTGAAGTCGCCACCCATGTAGACGGTCGCGCCGTTGGAGCTCGTCGAGAGCGAGTAGATCGGGGCCGAGACGTTGTGGTTGATGGTGGTGATCAGCGCACCGGTCGAGGCGTTGAAGGCCGCGAAGTGGTTGCGCGCCACCTCGCTCGCAGCTCCGGCGGCCGCGCCGGGCGGGCGCACGGCGGTGAAGTCGCCGCCGATGTAGACGATGCCGTTGGCGGCCGTGATGGCGCGCACGACACCGTTGGTCTGCCAGGTGCTGGCGGCCGTGCCGGGCACGGTGCCGTTCTGGACCGCGGACGCCGACTGCACCGGGAGGACGGCGAGACCCGTACCCAACAACCCGGTGACCGCGAGCGTCGCGACACTTCGCGATATCCGCATGAGGAACCCTTCTGAGGGAAGATCACCGTGGCTGACGGGCGTCAACACGTGCACGGTGGACGAGCGGGTGGTGCAAGTCGCTGACGCCCTCCCAGGGCAGCCGTTGACCGGGATGCAGCGCCCGGAGGCGCGGTGGCTCGAGCCCCGCACGGTCGGCCGACCGTGCGGGACGCGGGAAGCTGTGTGGTGTCTGTGTGGACGAGCGGGCTGTGGCTAGCTGCGCGCGCCGACGCCGCTGCGTCGGAGGCGCGTGAGGGGCAGGCGCCGGCGCGGCACCTGGGCCGAGGCGCGGCGCTCGTCGAGCAGGCGCTGGGCGATGGAGGCGAAGCGCTCGACCGCCTCGTCGACCTGCTGGCCCTCGGCCGTGACGTCGACCCGGAACTTCGCGGGGGCGGCGACGGCCTCGTCGAGCAGGCGGCGCACCGACTCCTCGTCGGTGGCCAGGACCGCGTGGCCCTGCGCGTGGAGGTGGGCGCAGAAGGCGTGCTGGTGGTCGTCGACGACCTCGCCGAGCGAGGCGGTGCGCGGCACGGCGATGGGGAGCCGGCCCTGCCGGCGCGACTCGATGAGGGTCATCGGGCCGCCCTGGGCGACGATCGCGGTGGAGCTGCGCATCAGGCTGAGCACGAGGTCGTGGCCCATGAAGGCCTCGCCCTCGGCGTGGGCCGGGGCAGGCGCAGTGCCGTACTGCATGATGCAGCGGGCGCGCTGCGAGCCACCGTCGGCCATCCACCCGTCGACCCAGGAGATCAGCCGGGAGAAGGGGTGGTAGTCGGAGCCGACGGTCACGAAGACCAGCGGCAGACGGGCTGCGTCGGTGTCGGGAAGGACGATCACAGGAGGGTGCCAATCACTCGGGAGCCCTTGTAGAGGGCCCGCTGCTGCTCCCACTGCACCAGGAACTCGCTCGCCAGAGGGCGGCACAGGCGGCCGGTCAGGGTCCTCGAGTCGACCCGGTCGAAGACCTCGAGGTAGACGGTCGGGACGTGCATCCCCTTGGCGTAGAGGAAGAACGGGAAGGCGACGGCCGCTCCGGTGGAGACGATCATCGTCGGTCTGACGTCGCGCATGAGTTTGGCAGCGATGACCGAGTTGCGCAGCAGGTTCTTCACATTGCGCGTGGTCGGGTGCTTGGCGAAGACGATGTCCTCGCCGGCGAGCTGCGAGCGCGCGTCCTCGGTGTCGAAGGTGACCCACGTGCGCGGGAACTCCTGCCACCACGAGCGCAGCGCCAGCAGCTGGGCGAGGTGCCCGCCGCTCGAGGCGACCAGCAGGAGGTGCTCGCCGGCGTGGTCGGCGGGCTGCTCGGGCTCGGAGACCGTGACGTCGACGTGGTGAGCGGCGTCGGCCTGCTCCGGGATCGTGATGGTGCTGACGACCTGCGGCCGGGTGTCGGTCTCCGGACGGAACATCATCTGCGTCATGCCGCACCGCCTACGGCCAGCGAGCCGCCGGCCGGCCGGGTGTCGAGCTCTTGCCCCCGCAAGGACTTGCCTGTGCCTGTCATAACCCCACCCCTGGTGAACACGCACAGTCACCGGCTGGCCCCCCCAGTCGATTCACCACCGTGCGTGAGGCAGAAGCGTAGCCCTTGATGGGCCATCTGGTCTGCACTTGTTCAACATCCCGTAACCGTTTGGCGGTATGGACCCTGATAACGGCTACAGGCAGTGACAGATTGGGCACTGTCACGCCATGGAGTCACCTGTTCGAGCTGTGGGCTCAGGCCCGTCCGCTGGACAACTGCGACGAGCGTCACAAGCGACTCCGAGCGGGTCGCTCGCGGACGAAGCGGACCTCTCCTCAGGCCGGCACCTTCGCCTGCGACGACCGGGTCACCTCGAGGGTGCCTGGACCGTCGGGGCTCGACTCGTAGGCGTGGAACGTCAGCCGCAGCCTGCCGGGGTGCAGGTCGCTGCCGAACACCTCCTCACCGATGCTCGCCACACCGTCAGAGCCGCACTGCGTCAGGCCGTAGCCCGGGTGCGTGCCCGCCCAGTTGCCCAGGAGGTGGCCGTCTTGCACCGCCTCGCCCCAGATGAAGACGTCGGACCCGGGCGTGCAGCCGCTGGCCGTGGCAGTCGCTGTGGTCGCCGGCTCGAGGTCGGGCTGGTCGCCGAAGAAGTTGACGTCGCGGATGACGATGGGCGAGGTCCGGTGCGAGATCTGCAGCTCGAGCCGGCGCTTGCTCACCGGCTGGTCGGGGACCCTCACCTGCGAGGTCTTGGTCAGCGCGTCGTGGCCTGCCTTCAGCACTTGCCAGGTGACCCGCAGCTTGCCCGGGTGGAGCGGGCGGTCTGCGCTGTGCGCCGTCACGTTGAAGGCCGGCGAGACCGCGCCTGCTTCAGGACAGCTGAACTCGGTCGCGCCGATGGAGATGTACGCCGTGTCGAGCGCGTGCCCCTCCTGGGTGGCCTCGACGCCGACGTCGAGCGTCTCGCCCGGAGTGCAGCCTGTGACCCGGGCCGACAGGGTCACGACCGGTGCGTAGAACGGCACGCCGGGGCTGATGTCTGCCAGGTGGATGGGCGACGAGTGGTGGTCGACGTGGATGCGGACGGTGCTCTTGCCGGACGCGGCCTGGGCGGTGGACGGTACGCCCGTGGCGACGGCCGTCGTGACGGCCAGGAACGCGGCGCAGGCCGCGGCAGTGCGACGCATGAGTCCTCCCGTCCCTGCGGCTGGTCCGGGGGAGACCCGGACCCCCCGAGCCGCGGGGTCTTCGCACCATGCCACTGCGCCTGAGCGGCCACAAGACCCGCGCTGGTGGTCTAGAGGTCGCGCAGCGACCCCGTCGGCACCAGCCACGCGCCCTCGGGCGGCAGCGCGTCGAGGCGCGTGCGGTTGAGCGGGGTCACGAAGACCCCTGGCACGTCCTCGAGGTCGATGAACTGGATCTTGTCGCTCTCCTGGGCGTAGCCCGCGATCTCGGCGAAGGAGAGGACGACGACCTCGACGCCCTGGTCGGAGAGCTCGTCGAGCGGTGCCCGGAAGTTGCGCCCGTCGCCGCTGGCTACAACCACGCGACGCAGCTGGCGCTCGCCGGCGCGGAGCCAGATGTGGTCGAGCATCGCGTCGTCGACGTCGTCGGCCGGCTGGAGCTTGGGCTTGGCGAAGACCGCGAAGCCGAAGGCGCGGAGCGTCTCGACCCAGCCACGCATGTTGACGGCGTTCTGCGGCGGCACGTTGGCGAAGACGCACGCCTCGACGTCGGACTCGCCCGCGCTGCGCACCAGCCAGCGGCCGACCGCGTCGAAGCGGGGGCGCGACTCCGGCCCCGGGCGTGTGCCGATGACCTGGGACAGCGTCATGTCGATGTTCGGCGCGTCCCAGACGAGCAGGTCGAGGCCGGGGTCGCTGTCCTGCAGGTCGACGGTCATGGACAAAGCATGCCCGACCACTGTGGCGCCGGGCGGCGCCTCCGGCGGAGCCCCCCGTCGTTCACGACCGCTGGGTGCTGTGCCGGGCATGTCGCATCTGAGGGGTCTTGTCCCTCCGCATCACATTTGGTGCGACCAGACGAATGATTCCCCGGGTAATTGTTCCGGCTCGGGGGTACTGGTCGGCCCATTGACCTACCGTCCTTCATGACCGGCGATCGTCTTGGCCGCCGGAGCGGGACGCAAGGACTCTCTTCGTGCAATTGGTCGCCCTGCGAAGAGACGAGCGAGTGGCGAAACCTCCCCGATGCCCGTATTCGTCGGACCCCGGGAGAGATGCGTGCCTTCGGCGAGCCCTTTTGAGACCCATATGCCTGCGCCACCCACAGCGGCAGAGCAGTACAGTTATTTCACCAAGCACGTTCGCTGGCCCTTCGTATGGCTCTTCGTTGCGCAGTTGGGAATCATCTACGGCTACGTGATGGTCATGAGGAAGAGCCCTGACATGTGGCTAGGATTCGTGCTGCTGACATTCATGGTGCCGCCGGTCTTCGTCAACCTGTGGCTCCGAGTACGGCGGCCTCGCTCGTCGCTCCGGGATCACCAGACACTCGTCGCAGCATGGCGGCGCGACACTGCGGCGCTGCCGTCTGTCGACGTCTTCATCCCAGTGTGCGGTGAGGACGACGAAGTGCTGCACAACACGTTCACGCACGTGCGCCGACTCTCCTACGAAGGGCGGCTGTCGGTCTACGTCCTCGATGACGCGGACCTGCTCAGGACCCGGCTAGTGGCGGAGGCGCATGGCTTCCACTACGTCGTGCGCAGCAACCGCGGCGAGTGGAAGAAGGCGGGAAACCTCATCCACGCCTTTGACAACACGGACAGCGAGTTCGTCGTCGTCTTCGACGCGGACTTCTCACCGCGAGCGGACTTCCTCTACGAGACGCTCCCCTACATGCAGGACCCGCGCATCGGCGTCGTGCAGACCGCGCAGTACTTCGACGCACGGGGCGTCAACGACATGAGCCGGTACGCCGGCGCCCTGCAGGAGCTCTTCTTCAGGTGGATCCAGCCGGCTCGCGACACCTACGAGGCCGCGATCGTGGCTGGCACCAATCTCGTGTACCGGCGCGAAGCCGTCGTCGCCGCGGGCGGGTTCGCCCAGGTCCCTCTGGGTGAGGACGTCCACTCGGGCGTCAAGCTCTGGGTGGCGAACTACCGCACCAGGTACGTGCCGCTCGTCTTGGCCAAAGGCCTTGCGCCGGACAACTGGGAGGCACTGACCAACCAGCAGTACCGCTGGTGCAGGTCGTCCATGCTGCTGATGATCAGTCGCTTCTTCTCCGATGCCCCGTTCTCGCTGAAGCAGCGGCTGTGCTTCTGGGCGGCATTCTTGTACTACATGGCTTCGGCCGCTCTGGTCATGACCTCGGTGCTTCCCACTCTCGCGATGATCTGGTTCTTCCCCGACCAGGTGCACTGGTGGAACTACCTTCCCATGGTTCCCGCATTCGTCAGCACGTTCGTGGTGTTTCCGCGGCTGGCCAAGGGCTGGGACATGAGGATCTACAGGGTCTGCATGGTGAACAGCTTCTGTCACTTGCTCGCTGTCGTCGACGCACTCCGCGACAAGATTGCGGCCTGGGTTCCGACCGGGGCTGCTCGAGTCAGCCCCAAGAAAGGCATGTCGACGCCGCGGAAGGTCGCGCTGATGGCACGGACGTGGTTCGCCGCCACCTCGGTGCTCCTCTGGGCCGGGATCGGCCGTGCGGTTCTCAACGGCTACCCGTGGACGTACTTCCCGGCTATCGCACTCGGGCTGATCCAGGCCTACATGCTCGCCCCGTTCCTGTACTCGCTCGACCTGCCTCGCGTACGCGATGTCGTCGTCACCCTGCCCGAGCAGCGCCGCGTCATCGACCTGACGCACGCCACCATCCGGGAGCCGCAGTCGTGAGCATCCTCACCCAGTCGATCGCCAGCTCGCCGTTCGACGCCCGTCATCCGGCACCGCTCCGAGCGCGGAGGTTCCGGCCCGACATCCAAGGGCTGCGCGCTGTCGCCGTCCTGCTCGTGGTGCTCTACCACGCCCACGTCCCGGGCCTGCGAGCGGGCTACGTCGGCGTCGACGTCTTCTTCGTCGTCTCCGGGTTCCTCATCACCGGTCAGCTGGTGAGGGAGGTCGAGATGCGCGGGCGAGTCCACTTCACCGAGTTCTACACGCGACGCGTGCGGCGACTGTTGCCGCCTGCGCTCGCCGCGGTGATCGTGACGCTGCTGGCTGCCCGCTTGTGGGCGCCCGCCCTCCAGGTCAAGGGCATTGCGAACGACGCGATCTGGACGGCGTTCTACGGGATCAACTACCGCTTGGCCGCGCAGGGTGTCGACTACCTGAACGCGGACGGACCCGTCTCGCCGCTCCAGCACTTCTGGAGCCTCGCCGTCGAGGAGCAGTTCTACCTGGTGTGGCCTGTGCTCATCGGACTGTGTGCGCTGGTCGGTGCACGCCGCAGAGGTCAGGCGCTGTTCTTGCTGCTCGCCGGAACCGTCGCAGCATCGTTGTACCTGTCGGTCACGATGACGCCTCGGGACCCGAGCCTGTCCTACTTCTCCATCCAGACGCGAGCGTGGGAGCTGGGTGTCGGTGGACTGGTCGCGGTGGCCGCGCACCGCCTCGCCCGGATGCACGTGCGAATGGCGTCGTGCCTGTCCTGGGCGGGGCTGTCAGTCGTCGTCGTCTCTGCGTTCGTCTACAGCGACGCCACAGTCTTCCCGGGCTGGGCAGCCGTGCTCCCGGTCGGGGGTGCCACGCTGCTGGTCGCGGCCGGCTGCGGACCGCAGGCGGTCGGTGCAGAGTCCGTCCTGCGCAACCGGTGGGCTCAGTGGATCGGGAAGATGTCGTACTCCTGGTACGTCTGGCACTGGCCGGTTCTTGTCATCGCTCCGATGGTCGTCGGGAGCCAGGGCAGCTTCGGCTGGGCTCGCAACCTCGAGATGGCCGCCATCGCGCTCTGGTTCGCCGCCATCACCTACTACCTCATCGAGTACCCGACCAAGCGAACGCGACTGCGCATCCGCGCGTGGCTCACTGCCGGCGGCATGATGTCCGCTGCTGCCGTGGGCTGCGCCCTCCTGATGGTGAGCTCGCTGCCCGTCCTCGCCGGTCACGGTGCCGCAAAGACGCTCGTCACCACGAGTGACGTCGCGGACAGCGCCTACGCCGCGCAGGTGAGGGTGAGCATCCATCTCGCAACGCTGATGCAGGGCGCGCCGCGAAATCTCACTCCGGACCTCGTCGTAGCCGGCAAGGACTACCCCGAGAGCTCCTTCACCCAGTCCTGCCAAGCGAACTTCACGGACGTCGCTCAGGGTCCCTGCGTCTTCGGTGACGTGCATGGTCATCACACCCTGGTGCTCTTCGGTGACTCGCACGCCGAGCAGTGGGAGCCCGCCTTCGCGGAAGCCGGAAGGCGGGAGCATTGGCGGGTCATCAACTGGACCAAGAGTGCGTGTACGCCCGCGGCCCTGTCCGTCTTCAGCAGCCAGCTCAACCGCCAATACCGCGAGTGCGATGAGTGGCGGGAGATCACGATCAACCGGATCATCGGTCTGAAGCCGGATCTTGTCGTCATGAGCCAGTCCGACAGCGTCACGGGAAAGGCGTTCACGGATCAGCGCTATGCGCAGGCGACGGTCACCACTGCGTCTCGGCTGAAGAGCGCCGGTCTCGCCGTTCACTACATGTTGGACACGATGTATCCCCAGACAGACGTCCCGCTGTGCGTCTCCAAGCACCTGTCGGACGTCCGGACGTGCGGCCGCCCGAACAAGGTCAATTGGATCACTCCTCGCCGGTCGGCCCTCGAGGCGGCACTCATGGCGGCCAAGGTGCCGATGACCGACCCCAAGGGCTGGCAGTGCGCTGACGACGCCCCGGTCTACTGCCCGGTCATCATCGGCAACATCCTCGTCTACCGGGACTCCAGCCACCTAACGGCGACGTACAGCCGTTGGTTGGCGCCGATGGTGCAAGGGATCCTGCGGCAGGGCCGCTAGACGAGCAGCGGGTCGGGGCCGTGCGCCTCGACCCGCTGCTGCCTGGTCACTCCGGGCGCAGCCACACCGCCCCGAGCGGTGGCACCCGCATCTGCGCGGAGGCGGGCAGCCCGTGCCAGGGCACGTCCTCGGCGTCCACCGAGCCCATGTTGCCGACGCCCGACCCGGCATAGACGTCGGCGTCGGTGTTGAGGACCTCGGTCCAGCGACCGGCGTCGGGGAGGCCCAGCCGGAAGCGCTCGTGCGGCACCGGCGAGAAGTTCACGACCACAGCGAGCGGACGGCCAGAGGAGTCGTAGCGCAGCCACGAGAACGTGTTGCCGGCCGCGTCGTTGGCGTCGATCCAGCGGAAGCCCTCGGGGGAGGAGTCCAGCTCGAACAGCGCCGGCGTCTCGCGGTAGACCCGGTTGAGGTCACGCACCAGCCGCTGCACGCCGGCGTGGTCGGCGTTGTCCTGCAGCCACCAGTCGAGCGAGCGCGACTCCGACCACTCGGCCTCCTGGCCGAACTCCTGGCCCATGAAGAGCAGCTGCTTGCCCGGGTGCGCCCACATGAAGGCGAGGTAGGCGCGCAGGTTCGCCAGCTGCTGCCACCGGTCGCCCGGCATCTTGCGCAGCAGCGAGCCCTTGCCGTAGACGACCTCGTCGTGCGAGATCGGCAGGACGTAGGACTCCGAGTAGGCGTAGACCATCGAGAAGGTCATCTCGGAGTGGTGGTACTGCTTGTAGATCGGGTCTTGCGCCACGTAGCTGAGCGAGTCGTGCATCCAGCCCATGTTCCACTTGAAGCCGAAGCCGAGCCCGCCGGCGTAGGTCGGCTGCGTGACGCCCGGCCACGCGGTCGACTCCTCGGCGATGATCGTGGTGCCGGGGTTGCGCCGGTAGGACGTGGCGGTCGTCTCCTGCAGGAACGCCACGGCGTCGAGGTTCTCGCGGCCGCCGTACTGGTTGGGCAGCCACTCGCCCTCCTTGCGCGAGTAGTCCAGGTAGAGCATCGAGGCGACCGCGTCGACGCGCAGCCCGTCGATGTGGAACTCCTCGAGCCAGTAGAGCGCGTTGGCCACGAGGAAGTTGCGCACCTCGTTGCGTCCGAAGTCGAAGACGTAGGTGCCCCACTCGAGCATCTCGCCGCGGCGCGGGTCGGGGTGCTCGTAGAGCGGGGTGCCGTCGAAGCGGCCCAGCGCCCACTCGTCCTTGGGGAAGTGCCCGGGCACCCAGTCGACGATGACGCCGATGCCGGCCTGGTGCAGCCGGTCGACGAGGTAGCGGAAGTCGTCGGGGTTGCCGAAGCGCGAGGACGGTGCGTAGTAGGACGAGACCTGGTAGCCCCACGACCCGCCGAAGGGGTGCTCGGCCACCGGCATGAACTCCACGTGCGTGAAGCCGAGCTCCACGACGTAGGCGACGAGGTCGTCGGCGAGCTGGCGGTAGGAGAGCCCCTGCCGCCACGAGCCGATGTGCACCTCGTAGGTGCTCATCGGGGCCTTGTGGGTCTCTCGCGCTGCGCGCGCCTCGATCCACTCGCGGTCGGTCCACGAGTAGTCCGACTCCCACACGACCGAGGCCGTCGACGGCGGCACCTCGGTGTGGAAGGCCATCGGGTCGGCCTTCTGCCGCCACACGCCGTCGCGGCCGAGGATCTCGTACTTGTAGCGGGTGCCCGCGCCGATGCCGGGGATGAACAGCTCCCACACGCCGCTCGAGCCGAGCGAGCGCAGGGGAGAGGCCACGCCGTCCCAGCCGTTGAAGTCGCCGACCACGCGCACGCCCTGGGCGTTCGGCGCCCAGACGGCGAACGACGTACCTCTCGTCTCCCCGAGCTCCGAGGGGTAGGAGCGGACGTGCGAGCCGAGCACGCTCCACAGCTCCTCGTGCCGGCCCTCGGCGATCAGGTGCCGGTCGACCTCGCCCACGGTGGGGAAGAAGCGGTAGCCGTCGTCGACGGTGTGCACGTCGCCGCTGTCGAACGCCACTTCGAGCCGGTAGTCCGGCACCTCGTCCAGCGGCAGGGCACCGGCCCACACGCCGCGGTGCTCGTGCGCGAGCTCGTAGCGCGCATCCTTCGTCACGACCGTGACCGACTTCGCCCACGGGCGCAGCGTGCGGACGGTGACGCCCCCGCCGCCCACGTGGGCGCCGAGGACCCCGTGCGGGTCGTGGTGCGCGCCGCCCACGAGCCGGTCGAGCTCCTCGCGGGGCACGGCCACGACCTGCGGCTCCACCTTCGACACGTTCGGTCCCTTCGCTGTGCTCTCAGGCGCTGTGCTCTCAGGCGCTGTGCTCTCAGGCATGTTCGGCCTCCGACAGGCGCTCGATGGCGCCCAGGGGGATGCGTACCCACCCGGGGCGGTTCCGTGCCTCGTAGATCAGCTCGTAGACGGCCTTGTCCGCTTCGTACGCGCAGATGAGGTCGCCGTCGTCGCGCGGGTCGCGCCCGCCGGCCGCCGCGTAGCCGTCGCAGAACGCCGAGCGGTTGCGCTCGGCCCACTCGTCGGCGCGGTACTCCAGCTGCCCGTCGCGCGCGCGGTCCATGAGCTGGAAGCGGGCCGCGTAGTCGAACGACCGCAGCATGCCGGCCACGTCGCGGATCACCGAGTCGGGCAGCCGGCGCTCCGCGAGCGGCTTCGCCGGCTCGCCCTCGAAGTCGAGCAGCTTCCAGCCGTAGGCCGTGCGCATGACCTGGCCGAGGTGGTAGTCGCCGTGGATGCGCTGCACGACCACGGGCTCGTCGCGCTCGGCGAGCGCGTCGTACTTCTTCGACAGCGACTCGACGTGCGCCTCGAGCGCGGGTACGTCTGCGGCCGCCGCCTCGAGCCGGTGCTGCATCGCGGTGGCGAGGGTACGCAGTGCGTCCCCGCTGAGCGTCGTCGTGCCGAGCGCCTCGGCGAGCGCCAGGTGCACGCGCGCGGTGGCTTCACCGAGCCGGAAGGACTCGCTGGCGAAGTCGCCACCCACCTCGTCGGCGTGCAGGTCTCCCTCGGCGAACAGGTCGCGCACGCTGACCTGCGCGGCGTCCCAGCCGAGGCTCGCGCCGCTGAGGAACTCCTGCATCATGCCGAGGTTGCCCTCGACGACCTCGCCGGGCGCTTGCTCCCAGCGGCCGGTGACGTGCGCGAGCGGGCGCGCGATCTCCTCCGCGCCCACCTCCAGCAGCGCCTCGTGGATCTCGATGTCGGGGTTGAGACCGGGCGCCAGCTTGCGGAACGCCTTGTAGATGGCGGTGCCGCCGAAGACCAGCGAGGTGTTCGACTGCTCGCCGCTCAGGACGTTCGACGACGCCGTCTCCGGCACACCCTCGCCGCCGGAGAGCGGGTGGAACTCGACCCCGCCGACCGTGCCGCCCTCCTTGAGCCCGCGGAGCAGCAGCGCCGTGGCCTCCTTGTCGTGGAAGCCGTCGTAGACGAAGTAGCGCGTGCCGTCCTCGTCGACCTCGCCGATGAGCACGTGGCCGAGCGCGTCGTTCGGCTCAGGGCGCATGGAGACCGCCAGCTGGTAGGCCTCGGTCGAGCCGTCGTCGTAGTCGGCGCGCACCACGAGCAGGCGGACGGGAGCAGGGCCACCGCGCAGCTCCGCGAGCTGCTCCACTCCTGCCACGTGCCACTGGCGCCCCTTGCCGGCGAACCAGCGCTGGGTGCCCATCCAGTCCTGCAGGAGTTGGGGTTCCACGATCAGCGAGCCTCCTCGGGCTTGTCGAGCCGGAACCAGAAGAAGCCGTGGCCCGGAAGGGTGAGCAGGTAGGGCAGTTCCCCGATCCGGGGGAACTCCACCCCGCCCAGCGCCTCGACGGGCTTCCAGCCGTTCCAGGCGCTCAGGTCGAGCTCCACCGGCTGCGGGAAGCGGGACAGGTTGTTGACGCAGAGCACGACGTCGTCGCCGAACTCGCGCATGAACGACAGGATCGTCGGGTTGCTGCCGCCGAGGTCGGCCCAGGTACCGAGCCCGAACGCGGGGTTCTGCTTGCGGATCTGGATCATCCGCCGGGTCCACTGGAGCAGCGAGGTGCCCGCGCTCATCTGGGCCTCGACGTTGGTCACCTGGTATCCGTAGACCGGGTCCATGATGATCGGCAGGTAGAGCTGGCCCGGGTTGGCCTTGGAGAACCCGGCGTTGCGGTCGGGGGTCCACTGCATCGGCGTGCGCACGCCGTCGCGGTCACCGAGCCAGATGTTGTCGCCCATGCCGATCTCGTCGCCGTAGTAGAGCACCGGCGAGCCCGGCAGCGAGAGCAGCAGCGCGGTGAAGAGCTCGAGCTGGTTGCGGTCGTTCTCGAGCAGCGGGGCCAGCCGCCGGCGGATGCCGATGTTGGCCTTCATGCGGGGGTCCTTGGCGTACTCGCCCCACATGTAGTCGCGCTCTTCGTCGGTCACCATCTCGAGCGTCAGCTCGTCGTGGTTGCGCAGGAACACGCCCCACTGGCAGCCGTCGGGGATCTCCGGCGTCTGCGCCATGATCTCGGAGATCGGGAAGCGCGACTCGCGCCGCACGCCCATGAACAGCCGCGGCATCACCGGGAAGTGGAACGCCATGTGGCACTCGTCGCCCTTGCCGAAGTACTCGACGACGTCGGCCGGCCACTGGTTGGCCTCGCAGAGCAGCACCCGGTCGGGGTAGAGCCGGTCGACCTCGCTGCGCACCTTGCGCAGGAACTCGTGCGTCTCCGGCAGGTTCTCGCCGTTGGTGCCCTCGCGCTCGAACAGGTAGGGCACCGCGTCGAGGCGGAAGCCGTCGACGCCCAGGTCGAGCCAGAAGCGCAGCGCCTCGATGACGGCTTCCTGCACGGCGGGGTTGTCGAAGTTGAGGTCGGGCTGGTGGCTGAAGAACCGGTGCCAGAAGTACTGCTTGCGCACCGGGTCGAAGGTCCAGTTCGACACCTCGGTGTCGACGAAGATGATGCGCGCGTCCTGGTAGCGCTGGTCGGTGTCGGACCACACGTAGAAGTCGCCGTACGGCCCGTCGGGATCGTTGCGCGAGGCCTGGAACCAGGGGTGCTGGTCCGAGGTGTGGTTCATGACGAAGTCGATGATCACGCGCATGCCGCGCTGGTGCGCCTCGTCGACGAAGCGCACGAAGTCGCCGATCGTGCCGAACTCCTCGTGCACGTCGGTGTAGTCGGACACGTCGTAGCCGCCGTCGCGCAGCGGCGACTTGAAGAACGGCGGCAGCCAGAGGCAGTCCACGCCGAGCCACTGGAGGTAGTCCAGCTTCTCGGTGAGGCCGGCGAGGTCGCCGCTGCCGTCGCCATTACCGTCGTTGAAGGCCCGGACGAGGACCTCGTAGAACACCGCGCGCCGATACCACTCGGGGTCGCGGTGGGCGTCCGAGAGGTCGGCGAAGGGCTCGATGGCCGAGTCGGTCACGAGAGAGTCACACCTTCCGCACTGTCAGCACGTGAGCCGGTTCGACGAACGGGTCGAGCCGCACGTAGTTGTGCTCGCCCCACCAGAACGTCTCGCCGCTCACCTCGTCGTGCACCGCGATCTGCGAGCCGGGCTCCACGCCGAGCGCCGCCAGGTCGAGGTGCACCACGTCGGCGCGCGCGCCGTGCGGGTCGAGGTTGACCACGCAGATCACCGTGTCGAGGGTGCCGTCGGGCAGCGGCTCGGACTTCGACCAGGCGAGGACGAACTCGCTGTCGGTCGGGTGGAACCGCAGGTTGCGCAGGCGCTGGAGCGCCGGGTGCTCACGGCGTACGCGGTTGAGCAGTCGCAGGTAGGGCGCGAGGCTGCGCCCCTCGCGCTCCGCGCCCTCGTAGTCGCGCGGACGGTACTGGTACTTCTCGGAGTCGAGGTACTCCTCGCTGCCCGGGCGCAGCGCGACGTGCTCGAAGAGCTCGAAACCGCTGTAGACGCCGTAGGTGGGCGAGAGCAGCGCCGCGAGCGTCGCCCGGATCTTGAACGCAGGCGGGCCGCCGTACTGCAGGTAGGCGTGCAGGATGTCCTGGGTGTTGGTGAAGGCGTTGGGCCGCAGGAAGTGCGAGGTCTCGCCGGCGAGCTCCTCGAAGTAGCTCTGCAGCTCGTCCTTCGTGTTGCGCCAGGTGAAGTAGGTGTAGGACTGGTGGTAGCCGATCTTGGCCAGCTCGTGCATCATCGGCGGCCGCGTGAACGCCTCCGAGAGGAACAGCACCTCGGGGTTGGTCTTGTAGACCTCGGCGAGCAGCCACTCCCAGAACTGCACGGGCTTGGTGTGCGGGTTGTCGACCCGGAAGATCGTCACGCC
Organism: Motilibacter peucedani; assembly: GCF_003634695.1. NCBI lineage: Bacteria > Bacillati > Actinomycetota > Actinomycetes > Motilibacterales > Motilibacteraceae > Motilibacter > Motilibacter peucedani. The sequence continues at coordinate 62,351 of NZ_RBWV01000014.1, read as the reverse complement.
GTGGCTGATCCACAGGCGCACGATGCGCAGGCACTCCGCGTAGAGGCCCTCGGGGTCGTTGTCGAAGTTGATCGGGTAGATGTCCTGGTACTTCTTCGGGGGGTTCTCGGCGTACGCGATGGTGCCGTCCGCCCGCGTCGTGAACCACTCGGGGTGCTCGGTGACCCACGGGTGGTCGGGGCTGGCCTGCAGCGCGAGGTCGAGCGCGATCTCCAAGCCGAGGTCGTTGGCCCGCTTCACGAAGGTGTCGAAGTCGTCGAAGGTGCCGAGGTCGGGGTGGATGGCGTCGTGCCCGCCGTCCTTCGACCCGATCGCCCACGGCACGCCGGGGTCGTCGGGGCCCGGGTCGAGGGTGTTGTTGCGGCCCTTGCGGGCCGTCGTGCCGATGGGGTGCACCGGAGGGATGTAGACGACGTCGAAGCCCATGTCGGCGATCGCGGGCAGCCGCTCCGCGGCGGTCCGCAGCGTGCCGGAGCGCGGCGGGTCGAGCGAGGCGCCCTCGGAGCGGGGGAAGAACTCGTACCAGCTGCCGTAGAGCGCGCGCTCGCGCGAGACCACGAGGTCGTAGGGGCCGTCGGTCGTGACCAGCTCGCGCAGCGGCGCGGCGGCCAAGACCCGGGCGACCTCGTCGGAGGTGCCCGCCGCGAAGCGGGCCTCGACCGGGCGGCTGGTGTCGCGGAGCCCCGTGGCCGCGTCGCGCAGCGCGGTGACGGCGGCCTTCGCCCGGCCCTTCTCCGCCGCGGCGCGCGTCAGCAGCAGGGCGCCCTCCTCGAGCATCAGCTCGACGTCGAGCCCGGCCGGCACCTTGATGCCGGCGTCGTGGAGCCACGTGCCCCAGGGGTCGCTCCAGGCCTCGATCGTGAAGGTCCAGCGCCCCTGGGAGGTGGCGACCACCTCGGCGTCGTGCACGTCGATGCCGGGGCCGCGCTTGGTCATCGGGGTCCACGGGCCCGGCGTGCCGGCCGGGTCGCGGAGCACGACGTTGGCCGCGACCGCGTCGTGGCCCTCGCGGAACACGGTCGCGGACACGGTGAAGCGCTCACCCACGACGGACTTGGCCGGATAGCGGCCGCACGCCACGACGGGATGGACATCTGCGATGGGAATTCGTCCGGTCATCGGGAGGGGACCTACCCAGGTCTCGAGGGTCCTCACCTGTCTCGGCGATCTTCCTCGGGCGAGTGCCCGAGGAGGTCCGGGACAGGTGCAGGACGGGGCGGAGGTGGGGAGTACGCAGGGGCCGTGCGGTCGTCTGGTGCACTGTGGCAGATACCCCCGGCGAGCGGGAGAGCCAACCCACCGGGGGAGCAGTTTGTGGCCCGCGACCCGGACGGTGGACCATAGGGCCAGCCACCAGCCGCCGCTGCTAGGAGTCGACTTGCGAGCCATCCGTCGTTTCACCGTGCGCACCGTGCTGCCCGAGGCTCTCGCCCCGCTGGGCGAGCTCGCGCTCAACCTGCGCTGGTGCTGGCACCCGGAGACCCAGGACATCTTCCAGGCGATCGACCCGGCGGTGTGGGAGACGGTCGGCCACGACCCCGAGGCCCTGCTCGGCGCCCTGCCGCCGGCCCGCCTCGACGAGCTCGCCGCCGACCCGCGCTTCGTGACCCGGGTCGCCGAGGCGGCCAACGAGCTGCACGACTACCTCTCCGGCTCGCTGTGGTACCAGTCGCTGGCCGAGGGCACGCCCGGCGGCCCCGCGGCCGTGCCGCGCTCGATCGCCTACTTCTCGCCCGAGTTCGGCATCACCTCGGTGCTCCCGCAGTACAGCGGCGGCCTCGGCATCCTCGCCGGCGACCACCTGAAGTCGGCCTCCGACCTCGGTGTGCCGATCGTCGGCGTCGGCCTGCTCTACCGCGCGGGCTACTTCCGCCAGTCGCTCTCGCGGGAGGGCTGGCAGCAGGAGCACTACCCGGTGCTCGACCCCAACGGGCTGCCGATCAGCCTGCTCCGCGAGTCCGACGGCACTCCCGTCACCGTGTCGCTCGCCCTGCCGGGAGGCCGCCACCTGCACGCGCGCATCTGGCGCGCGGCGGTCGGCCGCGTACCCCTGCTCATGCTCGACTCCGACGTCGAGGAGAACGAGCCCGCCGAGCGCGAGGTCACCGGCCGGCTCTACGGCGGCGGCACCGAGACCCGCCTGCTCCAGGAGCTGCTGCTCGGCGTCGGCGGTGTGCGCGCGCTGCGCGCCTACAGCCGCGTCACCGGCGCCCCCGCGCCCGAGGTCTTCCACACCAACGAGGGCCACGCCGGCTTCCTCGGGCTCGAGCGCATCCGCGAGCTCGTCGCCGAGCAGTCGCTGACCTGGGACGAGGCGCTCGAGGCCGTCCGCGCGGGCACCGTCTTCACCACCCACACCCCGGTGCCGGCGGGCATCGACCGCTTCCCGCGCGACCTGGTCGAGCAGCACTTCTCCGGCGAGCTGGCGCCCCCCGGCGTCGGTGCCGACCGCATCCTCGCCCTCGGTGCCGAGACCTACGAGGGCGGCGACCCCGGCGTCTTCAACATGGCGGTCATGGGCCTGCGGCTCGGCCAGCGCGCCAACGGCGTCTCGCTGCTCCACGGCGACGTCTCGCGCGGGATGTTCGCCGGGCTGTGGCCGGGCTTCGACCAGGACGAGGTGCCGATCACCTCGATCACCAACGGCGTGCACGCGCCGACCTGGGTGGCCCGCGAGGCACTGGCCGCCGCCGAGTCCGAGGGCGGTGCGCGCGACTGGGAGGGCCTCTCGCGGCTCTCGGACCCCGCGCTGTGGTCCGTGCGCCGCACGCTGCGCGCCAAGCTGGTCGAGGACGCCCGCCGCCGCGTCCGCGAGGCGTGGCTCGAGCGCGGCGCCTCGGAGCCCGAGCTCGGCTGGATCGACAGCGCGCTCGACCCCGACGTGCTCACCATCGGCTTCGCCCGGCGCGTGCCGTCCTACAAGCGGCTCACGCTCATGCTGCGCGACCCCGCGCGCCTGAAGTCGCTGCTGCTGCACCCCGAGCGCCCGATCCAGATCATCGTCGCCGGCAAGGCCCACCCGGCCGACGAGGGCGGCAAGCGCTTCATCCAGGACTTCGTGCGGTTCACCGACGACCCCGAGGTGCGCCACCGCATCGTCTTCCTGCCCAACTACGACATCGCGATGGCCCAGACGCTGCTGCCGGGCTCCGACGTCTGGCTCAACAACCCGTTGCGCCCGCTCGAGGCGTCGGGCACCTCGGGCATGAAGGCCGCGCTCAACGGCGGGCTCAACCTCTCGATCCTCGACGGCTGGTGGGACGAGTGGTACGACGGCGAGAACGGCTGGGCGATCCCCACCGCCGACGGCGTCACCGACCCCGACCGGCGCGACGACCTCGAGGCGCAAGCGCTCTACGACCTGCTCGAGAACCAGGTGGCCGCGCGCTTCTACGACCGCGAGGCGCCGAGCGCCCCGCCGGCCCGCTGGATCTCGATGGTGCGCCACACCCTGCAGTCGCTCGGGCCCAAGGTGCTGGCCTCCCGGATGGTGCGCGACTACGTGCTCAACCTCTATGCGCCCGCGGCCGCCTCGACCCGGGCCCTCGGCCCCTCGCTCGAGCCGGCCAAGGAGCTCGCGCACTGGAAGGCGACGGTCCGCGCGGGGTGGCACGACGTACGCGTCGACCACGTCGAGTCCGAGGGCCTCGGCGACGCTCCGGAGATCGGCACGAACCTGCACCTGCGGGCGTTCGTGTCGCTCGGCTCGCTGGCTCCCGACGACGTCGACGTCCAGCTCGTGCACGGGCGGGTCGGCTCCGACGACCAGCTCACCGACACCGCGGTGGTGACGCTGCACCACGCCGAGGCCTACGAGGGCGGCCGCCACCGCTACGAGGGCCAGCTGACGCTGAGCCGCACCGGCGCGTTCGGCTACAGCGTGCGCATCCTGCCCTCGACGGCCAAGACCGTGTCGTCGGCCGAGATGGGCCTGGTCGCCAACGCCGTCGCGTCCGAGCCCGCCGCGGTGGGGGCCCCGCCGCTGCGCTGACCCCGCCCTGGTCATCCCCGCGATGATCATGAGGTTCTCAGCAGGACACGCCGGCGTGTCCCCTGACTTCCTCATGATCATCGCGGTTTCCGGGGGAGCGAGGTGCGGGAGAGGGAGGACATGACCGAGCTGGGGACAACGGCTCCGGCCGTGCCGTGGCCCGGCGAGCCCCACCCCCTGGGCGCGACCTGGGACGGCGTGGGGACCAACGTCGCGCTGTGGTCCGAGCACGCCGAGTGGGTCGAGCTCGCCGTGCTCGACGACGACGACACCGAGCTGTGCATCCCGCTCACCGAGCGCTCGCTCAACGTCTGGCACGCCTACGTGCCCGACCTGCGCCCCGGGACGCGCTACGGCTTCCGCGTCTCGGGCCCGTGGGCGCCCGACCAGGGCCACCGCTTCACCCCCGACGCGCTGCTGCTCGACCCCTACGCGCTCGCCGTCGACTCGCTCGCCGACGGCCGGCTCGTCTCGGTGGTCGTGGACCCGGGGTACGACTGGGGTGACGACCGCGCGCCGCAGACCTCGTGGACCGACACCGTCATCTACGAGGCGCACCTGCGCGGCCTCACCCGGCTGCACCCGGAGGTGCCGCCGGAGCTGCGCGGCACCTACGCCGGGCTCGCCCACCCCGCGGTCGTCGACTACCTCGTGTCGCTCGGCATCACGGCCGTCGAGCTGCTGCCCGTGCACCAGTTCCGGAGCGAGCCGTTCCTCGAGGCGCGCGGCCTGACGAACTACTGGGGCTACAACACGGCCGCGTTCTTCGCGCCCCACCACGCCTACGCGTCCGGCGGCAGCCGCGGCGAGCAGGTGCGCGAGTTCAAGGACATGGTCAAGACGCTGCACGCCGCGGGGCTCGAGGTCATCCTCGACGTGGTCTACAACCACACGGCCGAGGCGGGGCCCGACGGGCCGGTGCTGTCGTTCCGAGGCATCGACAATGCCATCTACTACCACCGCCATGGTGCAGCGAATGCCGACTACACCGGCTGCGGCAACAGCGTCAACGCCTCGCACCCGCAGGTGCTCCAGCTGGTGCTCGACTCCCTGCGCTACTGGGTGCAGGAGATGCACGTCGACGGCTTCCGCTTCGACCTGGCCACGACTCTCGCGCGCCGCGAGGGCGGCGACGTCGACATGAACGGCCCCTTCCTCATCGCCGCGCGCCAGGACCCGGTCCTGCGCAACGTCAAGCTCATCGCCGAGCCGTGGGACGTCGGCTGGGGCGGCTACCGCGTCGGCGAGTTCCCGTCGCCGTGGGCCGAGTGGAACGACAAGTTCCGCAACGGTGTCAGGGACTTCTGGCGCGGCGCCACGGCCGGGGTGCGCGAGATCGCCTACCGCGTCTCCGGCTCGAGCGACATCTACGGCACCCGCCGGCCCCACGCGTCGGTCAACTTCGTCACCGCGCACGACGGCTTCACCCTGCGCGACCTCGTCTCCTACGACCGCAAGCACAACGCGGCCAACGGCGAGGACGGGCGCGACGGCACGGACGACAACCGGTCGTGGAACTGCGGTGCCGAGGGCGAGACGGCTGACGCCTCGATCCTCGCCCTGCGGGCCCGCCAGCAGCGCAACATGCTGGTGACGCTCCTGCTCGCCACAGGCGTACCCATGCTCACGGCGGGCGACGAGTTCGGCCGCACCCAGCACGGCAACAACAACGCCTACTGCCAGGACAACGCGATCTCCTGGATGCCCTGGGACCTCGACGAGCCGCAGGAGGCGCTGCTCGCCTTCACCCGGCGCGTGCTCGACCTGCGCCGCTCGAACGTCGCCCTGCGGCAGAAGCACTTCTTCGAGGGCCGGCCGCTCGAGCCGGGCGGCCCCAAGGACATCGCGTGGTTCACCTCCGAGGGGCGCGAGATGGAGGAGGGTACGTGGTTCGACCCCTCCACCCGCACCCTGGGCGTACGCCTGTCGGGCCTCACCGTCCGCCGCCGCGGACCGCGCGGCGAGCGGCTCGTCGGCTCGACGTTCCTCGTCCTGCTCCACTCGGGGCCCGAGGACCGCACCATCACGCTGCCGCCCACGGGAACCCTCGGCGGCCGGTGGGAGCTCGTCATCGACACCGCCGACGACGACGCGCTGCCGGTCGAGTACGCCCCCGGCGCGCGCGTCGAGATCACCGGCCGGTCGACCCTGGTGCTGCGGGCGGGCTGAGCGAAGGCGCACCGCCGGACATCCCGTCCACCGCGGCCGCGAGGCGGAGCAGGCCGTCGCGGATGCGCGACTTCACCGTGCCGAGCGGGACCCCGAGCTGCTCGGAGATCTGCACGTGCGTCCGGCCGGCGAAGAAGGACAGGACCACCGCCTCGCGCTGGACGGCCGGCAGCACGCCCAGCTGACGGCGCACCTCCTCGGTGGCCAGCCGGACAGCGACCACTTCGTCGACGTCGACCTCCGCGAGGAGCCGTTCGTTGGAGAACTGGTGCTCGCGGTCCCGCCGCCGCTCCGCCTGCACGGAGCGCACGCGGTCGACCGCACGCCGGTGGGTGATGGCGCTGAGCCAAGCCATGGCCGCACCTTGCGACGGGTCGAAGCGCGATGCCTGCACCCACACCTGGGCCAGCACCTCCTGAGCGACCTCCTCGGAGAGGTCAGGGTCGTGCAGCACGGCGTCAGCCCGGGCCCACAGGGCGCGGCGGGTGGCCTGGTAGAGCAGGTCGAACGCGGCCGCGTCACCCTTGCCGACGGCGACCAGAGCGCTGCTGAGGTCGGAGTCGGACGCCGTGGCGCTCGCCGGGCGCGGGGGCCGGCTCTCCGTGGACACACCTGGATTCGTGGCAGGTGCGACCCCCGGATCGCCAGTGTGCTCCACGTCACGCCGCCATCTCGGACGTCGCCTCAGCATGAGCCGTACGGGGCATCCTCGCCGAAGCAGTGGCGCGACGACGCGGGGGGCGGCACGCTCTAGGGATGCCCAAGCTGACGGCGCAGATGGTCCGGCCCGCGTGCCGCACGGTCCTGCTGCGCGCGCGGCACCGACGGATCCGCGGCTCGGGCTTCCTGATCCACCGGGGTGCGGAGATCGTGGTGGAGCCGGGCGCCACCTTCTGGGTCGGTGCATCGACACAGATCCTGCGAGACGCGACCATCACGGTGCAGGGGACGCTGCGGATCGGCTCGAAGGTCTTCGCCAACCGCGGCCTCTACCTCTCCGCCCGCCACTCGGTCGAGATCGGCGACCGCGTGCAGATCGGCGAGTACGTCTCGATCCACGACGAGAACCACGCCTTCGACAACCCGGACCTGCCGATCCTGCACCAGGGCTTCGTCACCGAGCCCGTGGTGATCGAGGAGGACGCGTGGGTGGGCAGCCACAGCGTGGTGCTGCCCGGCGTACGCATCGGTGAGGGCGCGGTCGTCGGTGCTGGTGCGGTGGTCACCCGCGACATCCCGCGCGGTGCCGTGGCGGTCGGCGTGCCCGCCCGCGTCGTGAGCTACCGGCCCGGGTTCGGCCCGCTACCGCCCGAGGAGGCCGGCGTCGAGGTCGAGGCCGCTCACGTCGCCACGGCGAACACGATGCGGTTGTCCCTGTAGCCGCCTGCGCCCTTGTCGTAGACCCCGGCGCACGTGATCAGCCGGAGCTCGCGGTCGGGCGTCGGTCCGTAGACCTCCGCTGACGGGAACGCGTCCTTCGCCGCCTGCTCGACGCGCGTCACGTCGAAGCGGGCGGCCGTCCCGTCGGAGAGCCGGACCGTGATGCGGTCCCCGCGGGCGAGCTCGCGCAGCCGCCAGAACACCGCGGGACCGGTAGGGGAGTCGACGTGGCCCGCGATGACCGCCGGGCCCGGCTCCCCAGGCACCGCGCCGCCGGAGTACCACCCGGGCCGGTCCCAGTGCGGGGGCTTCTCGAGCTCGCCGTCGGCACCCAGGCGCAGGGTGTCGAGCGGCGCGGAGACCCGGATCGCCGGCACTTCGAGCCGGACCGGCACCGCGACCCGGGAGGGCAGCGGCGCCGGCCCCGTCGGGTCCGGGGTCGCCGCCGGCTCGGCTGCCCGCGCGTCGGCCGAGGCGCCGGAGGTGGCGGCGGCGGGGGTGGAGGTGGCGGAGGTGGCCGCGGACGTCGCCGTCGCGGTGGACGCCCGCCCGCCGGGACCGGCGCACGCGGTCAGGGCGAGCCCGGCCGCGACGAGGGCGGCGGCCAGGCGGGTCACCGCCCGCGGCGTGCGCGGACGGGCGCCGGCACCGGACGCGTCGTGCGCAGGCGTGCGGCGACGACGAGCACTCCGAGCAGCGCCGCGCCGGCGAGCCCGGCTCCCGCCAGGTGCTCGTCGCGCCCGCCGGACGCGACCGGGCCGTAGCCCGTGGCGACGCCACCCTTCGGGACGACGGCCGATCCGGAGCTGTCGGAGGTCGTCTTCAGCGTCAGCGAGTCCGGCTCGGAACCGTCCAGCACCAGCACCGAGCTGATCCGGCCGGCGGGCACGTCGACCGACGTCGTGACGGGCTTCGCGCTGCCGTCGAGGGGCGTCACCCGTACGCTCCAGCGCCCGGCGCCGATGGTGGCGTAGCCGGTGGAGGTGCCGAACTCCGCAGCTGTCGCGAGGGTCGGGCCGCCGATCGCCTTGACGTCGACCTGCTCGGCCCGGGTCGAGGCCTGGATCAGGCGGACGCGGCCCTTGTCGGCGGGCGGAGGCGTCAGGTCGTCGCCGAGCACCTTCGCGGTGAGGTCCTTGCGCAGCCCGACCGCGGCCACGGTGTAGGCCTTGCCCGCGTTGACCTGCGCGGTGCCCTCGAGCACGGGCGAGCTGGCGCCCGCACTGCCGGCGAGGCGCATGGTGGCCGTGTACGTGCCGCGCGGCACCGACATGTAGGACCCGACGTCGCCGTAGGAGACGTCCTTGAGCACCACGGGCTTGCCGCCCGCGTAGGACGAGAGGTAGATGTCCACCGCGGGGGTGTCCGGCGAGAGGTGCGCCAGGCGCAGCCAACCGGTGGCGGGCGCTGCGGAGGCCGGCGCCGCGCTCAGGGCGAGCCAGACGGGGCTCGCGGCGACGGCGAGTGCGAGGACGGCGGCGCGGATGCGCGTCATGGTCAGGGTCCCTTCGGGAGGAGCGAGGTCTCGGGGGTGGGCTCCTGCCCGGGCGCCGGGAGGAGGCCCGACGCGGGCGAGGCGGGGTAGGACACGACGAGGGCGCCGTTGCCCACGGAGACGGTGGCCGCGCTGTAGGGCGCTCGCTGGGCGGCGACGAGCGAGCGGAGGGCGAGCACCCCGGGGGAGTCGACCGACACTGGCGCCCCGTCGAGCGAGACGACCTCGGCCGCCCGCCGCGGGCGCTCGGCCGACTCGCCGGGTGCCGCCGGGAAGCCTACGACGGTGACCGGCTGGTCCTGGAGGGCCAGGGCCAGCAGCGTCACCAGTCGTGCGTCGACGTGCCCGCCGACGAGCAGCGCGCGGGCCGGCGACGACAGGCTCAGCCGGGGGTTGCGGGCCAGCTGGGCGCCCACGCCCGCGGACGCGGTGGTGTCCTCCCGCGCCTGCGCGCCGGCGGAGCCTGCCCCCAGCGCGTTGACTCGGCGCACCTCGACCCGGTCGGCACCGGAGCCGAACGACGCGAGGACCGTCGAGGAGGTCAGCGAGTCGGAGACGTACGCGGTGCTGCTCGCCAGGGAGCGCAGCGCGCGCGTGGAGACCACGACGTCGAGGTCCTGCCAGCGCGCCGGCGGCGTGGAGAGCAGGGTGCCGTCGGCGTCCGGCTGAGCCAGAGCGGGGACGTCCGACGCCGAGCTGGTGCGCGCGGCGGTCCGGCCGTCGGCACGGAGGTCGAGCACGGTGGCGTCGTCGGAGAGGAGCGTGTCGGTGGCAGGCACGTTGACGGCGAGCCAGTCGCGCGCCGACACCTGCGGCGCCGCGTCCCCGGCGGTGACCGTGCGGTAGTCGTCAGGCACCCAGGCCAGGGCCGCTCCGGCGAGCGCGATCACTCCGACGGCGGTCAGGCCCGCGGTGCCCCGCGGCCCGACCGCGCGTGCGCGGTCGACGACCAGCGCACCTGCGGCGGCGGCGCTGACCGCACCGAGCGGCAGGAACACCGCTAGCAGGCCGGTGCCCTCCGGCGCCCAGAGCCACGCGGCCAGCGCGGCGACGGCCGTGCCGGCACCGAGCAGACGGGTGCGCGGGGCGCCGAGGACGACGAGGAGCACGGCGGCGACCAGGCCGCCGAGGACCAGCAGCGGGTCAGTCGAGACGAGGGAGCCTGCACCGCCGGGCGACCAGGCACCGGAGAGCCGGTGCAGGAGCCCGTCGAGGGCCGGTCCGGTGCCGCCCGGCCGGTCGAGGGCCGGCCAGAGGCCGGAGCGGTCGGCGACGACGAGCCACCCCGCGCCGACGGCGAGGAGCAGCGCGCCCGCCACCGCGTACGCGCGCCAGGCGGCCCGGCCGCGCCACGCAAGAGCGGCCACCAGCGGCAGCACGGCCGCCGCGGCAGGTGCGGTGAGCGTGGCCACGGCGAGCGCGAGAGCAGCGGCCGGCAGGGCGACCGCGCGGCGGGTCCGCGCGGTCGAGAGGACCACGGCCAGCAGCGCCCACGGAGTGGCGAGGACGACCAGCGAGACCTCCCGAGCCCCGGGGAGCACGGCGGGCGAGAGGCCGTAGGCGAGGACGGCTGCGACGGCGGCGGGCCGGGTCAGACCCACACGGCGGGCCAGGACCCACACGAGGGCGGCGGACACCGTGTGGGCGACCAGGCCCAGCTCCAGCGCGGTTGCGACGACGCCCGGCGCAGCGCCCACCCCTGCACCGCTCCCGGTCCAGGCGCCCAGTGCGAGCCAGCCCAGCGGGGGTGCCGCGCTCCGGTGGTCGTGGGAGCCGAGGGCGGCGGCGTGCTGCGTGACCCACGCGTGGGCGAGCACCCGGCCCGAGGGCCCGCCGGCGGACGGGCTGTCCCACAGGCGCAGGCCCGCGACGACGGCCACGAGCCCCACCGCACGCACCGGCCAGGACAGCACGTCGTACGCGCGCGCCAGCCTCGCGGTCCACCGGGCCCGGTCGGCGGGTACGTGCACCACCTCGAGCCGGTCGTCCGTCGGCAGCGCCCCGTCCAGGCTCAGGCCTCCCGACCGCGGGTCGCGCTGCAGGAGCGAGCCGGGAGGCCGCGAGGTCGTCGTGCCGGGCGGCTCTGGCGAGCGGTCGGAGGGGGCCACGTCGGTGCTTCGTACCTGAGGGGACGTGCGGATCGATCGTCGCGGCAACAAACTCGCTCGGCTCACCGCTCGTGACGCGCTGTGCCGAGCACCCCGCGGTGGCACCCGCCGCGCGGAGGGCCAGAATGATCACGTGGTCCTCTCGTGGCTCGCCCTCCGACTGCGCACCGGCCCCTGCCGGCGGTGCCGCCATGACAAGCAGGCCCACCTGCACCACCGCCGCGGGTCGGACTGCTCGCTCTGCAGCTGCCCCGCCTACCGCTGACGGCCTGGACCTCCGCAGGGTGCTCGCGGCCCGTTCGGCCCGAGCGCCGCTCGCTATCCTTCGGGGCGTGAGCACCCCGAGCGAGCCCCGCGGCCCCCGAGTGCTGGTCGTAGGCTCCGGCTGGCGCTTCACCTCGGGCATCAGCTACTACACCTGCCGGCTGTCCAACGCCTTCAGCGAGGTGACGCCGACGAGCGCCCTGCTCATGCGGCGGCTGGTGCCGCGTGCGCTCTACCCCGGTCGCGCCCGGGTCGGCGTCCAGGTCAACGCCCTCGAGTACGCCCCCGGCGTGCCGGTCCTCGACGGCGTCGACTGGTACTGGGGCAGCAGCATGCTGGCCGCCCGCCGGTTCCTCCGCGAGCAGCGGCCCGACGTCGTCGTGCTGCAGTGGTGGACCGGTGCGGTGCTGCACTCCTACCTCGCGATCGCGACCCTCGCGCGCCGGCAGGGCGCCACGGTCGTGATCGAGTGGCACGAGGTGCAGGACACCGGTGAGGCGCGCATCCCCGGGGTCGTGCGCTACGTCCGGGCGGCCGTGGCGCAGCTGCTCCGGCGCGCGGACGGGCACGTGGTCCACAACAAGCACGACCTCGAGCTGCTCCAGGCCGCCTACGACCTGCCTCCCGGCAACGTGGTCGTCGCCCCGCACGGGCCCTACGACCACCACGCCGGCGCGGTGCAGGCCACCGGACCAGAGCACCCCGACGCGGCTCCCGTCGACGACGACGGCCGTTTCGTGTTCCTCTACTTCGGCATCGTGCGCCCCTACAAGGGCGTCGAGGACCTCGTCGCGGCGTGGGACCTGCTCCCTGCGCCGGTGCGGGAGGGTTCCCGCCTCGTGCTCGTCGGCGAGAAGTGGGAGGGCTGGGACGCCCCCTTCGAGGCTGTCGCCGCCAGCCCGTCGCGCGAGAGCATCTCGGTGGTCGACCGCTACGTCACCGATCCGGAGGTGCAGGCCTACTTCGGCGCGGCGGACGCGGTGGTCCTGCCCTACAAGCGCTCCTCGTCCTCGGGGCCGCTGCACATCGCGATGAGCGCCGGGCTCCCTGTCGTCGTCACTGCGGTCGGGGGCCTGGTCGAGGCCGCTGGCGACTACGCAGGCACCGTCTTCGCACCGCCGGAGGACCCGGCGGCGCTCTCCGAGGCGATGCAGCGGGCGTACGCCATGCGCGGGCAGCGCTTCGAGGACCCGCACAGCTGGTCGACGACGCTCGAGGCCTACGCGGACCTGCTCCGGCGCCTCGGCGCGCGCACCTGGAACGGGTCCTAGTCGCGGCCCGACTCGGCGGCGCCGACGGCCTCGAGCACTCCGAAGAGCGGGTCGTCGCTGCCGAGCAGCACGTCGTAGGAGTCCGTCGGCTCGGTGTTGAGCTGCCACACGAGGTAGCCGTCGGCCCCTGCCGCGAACGCCGCCCGCATCTTGGCCAGCAGCAGGTCGGCCCGTCGCTGACGCTCGGCGTCGGTGGCGGCCGAGATCCCGGCCTCGCCCACGACGAGCGGCTTGCCGAGGACCTGCGCCCGGGCGAACGAGCACCCGATCTTCGAGTCCGTGCGTGTGCACTGGCCGTCCTCTGGCGACGGCGGCGTGGTCCCGTCGGAGCTCCCGGGCATCGGCACCGTGTCGTCGCCCCAGCGGCCCCAGTCGTGCACCTCGGCGAAGTCGACGGTGTCGGTCTGGTAGACGTCGCTGAAGTCGGTGCCGCTGGCCCCAGGGGCGCCGTTGCTCTGCGTCCCCACCGTCAGCAGGTGCCTGCTGTCGTGGGACTTGACGACGGCTCCCACGTCCTGAGCGAAGTCGACCAGGGCGGAGCGTCCGTCGGCGTCCCTGGCGCTGGTGTCGGCCTCGTTGACCATGCTCCACCCGAGGATCACCGGCTCGTCACGGTAGTGCGTCACGACGCGCGCGGCGTAGTCGCGGAACGACAGCGACGCCGTGCCGTAGGGGTGCTTGTAGCCCTCGGTGTACCACGTGTCGCCCTCGTAGCTCGACTTCGGCGTGTGAGCCGGGCCGGTCGTGCAGTCACCCGGGCCGTCCTCCAGCACGGGCAGCAGGTGCAGGCCCGCGTCGCGCGCTGCCTCCACCACCTTGTCGACGCCGGCCCAGTAGGTGCCGCCGCGGGTGTAGGTCTGGTAGGCCCAGAAGCGCACCACCGTGGCGCCGCTGTCGTGGATCCGGGTGAAGGCCGAGGCGAGCTGGCTGGCGTCGAGCGCCGTCTGCGGGTGGCAGGAGTACGAGTCGGTCGCCGCGGCGTCGTAGAGGTTGAACCCCACGAAGCGGAAGGGTGCGCCGTCGAGGCGGAAGCCGTCGCCCTGGCGGCTGACCCACCCCGAGTGGCGACCGGAGCAGGCAGCGAGCGACGTGCCGAGCAGGGCGACCAGCAGGCAGGTGACGACCAGGCGGAGCCGACGCGTCCTCCGCGCCGCTGCGTACCGCTCCGGCACCGGCGCGAGCGCGGTCAGCAGCTCAGCTCCCCGGCGAGCCGCTCCCGCGTCAACGCCGGGAGCATGCGGTCGACCACGTGGTCCCACTGGAAGCGAGACTCGACGCGGGAACGCCCCGCGGCGCCCAGCTGCTGCGCGCGCACGGGATCACGGAGCAGCTCGCAGAGGGCGTCGGCGAGCCCTGCGGCGTCGTGCGGCTTGACCAGCAGCCCGGTCTCGCCCTCGACCACCATGTCGGGGATGCCGCAGACGGTGGTCGCCACGACGGGCAACGTGTGGGCCATCGCCTCCAGCACCACGAGGGGGAAGGGGTCGAACAGCGAAGGCAGGCAGAAGACCGTTGCGCCTGCGTAGATCCGGGCGAGCTCCGCCCGGTCGCGCACGCGACCGGTGGCCTCGATCCCAGGACCGAGGTCGCCGCGCGGGCCGGCACCGACCAGGCGCAGACGCGCGTCGGGGTGGGCGCGCCGCACGAGGGCGAACGCCTCGAGCAGCACCTGCCCGCCCTTGCGCTCGAAGTCGTTGCCGACGAAGAGGATCTCCGGCGGGCCGACAGGGGCGGAGGTCCGGACCTGCGGCAGCTCCGCGACGTTGGCGCCGGCGCCTACGACCGAGACCCTGGCCGGGTCGACGCCGTAGTCGTCGACGAGCGAGTCGGCCGTCGCCTGGTAGAAGGCGAACAGGTGCTGCGCGCGCGCGTACGTCGCCCGCTCCTCTGCATGCCACTCCGCGAGAGCCCTGCCGCGCAACGGATTCCACGCCGGCCACTGCTCGACCACCTGGCGGTGGGTGCAGTCCACGTAGACCGCCGCCCGCGCCCACTCGACGGCGAACAGCGCGTGCACCTGGAGCGTGACGTCAGCCTCCGCGCCGTGCCGGTCGTGCAGCGTCCGGGCGTTGCGGGTCCGCAGACGACGGGCCAGGAGGCTCTTGAAGAAGCGCTCCGCCCACGCTGCCCGCGACGGCCGGAAGGAGGTCGCGGCGACGAGGTAGCGCTGCCAGCGGCGCAGGTCGGGGTCGAGCTCAGCGACCACGTCGAAATGCCGCGCCACAGCCCTGAACAGGAACGGCGAGAGCGGGTCGCCGCGCGAGACCAGCTCCATCGAGGCGCGAGCAGGGCCGGTGCCCGTCATCCCGCCGCCGCCCGGAGCTCGTCGTAGAGCGAGTCGAGGCGCTCCACCGTCGAGGCGATGCCGTAGCGCTCGACCAGTCGGCCGGGAGCGGGGTGGCGCGTGCGGCCGTGGGCGAGGAGGTCGTCGACGGCGCCGCTGATGGCGAGCAGTTCGTCGTCGCCGTCGGCGCCCGGAGGCAGCTCGACCGCCCAGGAGCACTGGACCTGCGCCTCGTCGATCGCCGGGCACTGCGCGTAGACGACTGGCAGACCGGAGCCCAGCGCCTCGACGACAGCCATGCCGAAGGTCTCGTCGCGCGACGGGCTGACCAGCAGGTCCAGCGCGCTGAGAACGGCGGGGACGTCCGGCCGGGCGCCCAGCAGCAGCACCCGGTCGGCGACCCCGAGCTCGGTCGCCAACGCCTCGAGCTCAGGACGCAGCGGCCCGTCACCCGCGACGGCCAGCCAGGCGTCGCCGGAGCGCAGACGTGGCGCCAGGGCGCGCACCAGCCGGTCCATCCGCTTGACGGCGTCGAGGCGGCCCACGGCGCCCACCACGACGGCCTGCTCGTCGAGCCCGAGCTCGGCGCGCACGCTCGCGCGGGCGGTCGAGGAGAACCGCAGCGCCTCGAACTCGATGCCGTTGTCGACGACCTCGATGCGCGCCGGTCGGACTCCCCATGCCACCAGGCGCTCGCGAGTGGTCGCCGACACCGCGACGGTCCGCGTCGTGAGGCGCTCGAGCGCCAGGTAGAGCCGACGCAGCCAGGCGCTCAGCGGGCGGCCCTCGATGGTCGTCGCCATGAGCGAGTGCTCGCTCGAGACGATCACCGGCACGCCGGCGAGACGAGCCGCGGGGATGCCCCAGAGCTGCGCGGCCAGCAGGTGGACGTGCACGACGTCGGGCCGGTAGCGCCGGATCCTGGCGGCGAGGCGGAAGACGGCGACCGCCTTGCGCCAGCCGTCCATGCCGAGCACCTCCACGCGCTGGCCGGAGGCGACCATGGCGTCCCCGACGGTCCCTGACCCGTAGAGGCAGATGGTCGCGGTCTGGTGCCGGGTCCGCCCGACGATCGACTCGAGCTGGCGCTCGGCGCCCCCGGTCGTGAGGGTGGTGATGACGTGCACGACGCGCAGCGGCGCTGCTGGGGTCACAGCAGACCCCTGGACCGGCCGATGTCGCGGTAGACGTCCGCCACAGCGGCGGCGCACGCGTCCCAGGTAGGCAGGTCGGCCTCGGGCAGGGGTCGCGGGCCGTCGAGGGTCGCCGAGGCGCGCAGCTCCTCGACCAGGGCTGCAGCGACCTGCGCGGGAGCAGCGTCGTGCGGGACCCCTGTGACGAGCCCGTCCTCGACGAGGTCGCCGGTGCCGGCGACGTCGGCCCCTACGACGGGCAGTCCGATGGCCACAGCCTCCATGATCGCGACCGGGTGCGCCTCGTAGCTCGACATCGCGGCCATGACGGCCGCGCTCGCGAGCTCGGTCGCCATGGCGGCGCGGTCCGCCGGAGGCAGGTGCTTGATCGTGACCGATCCCGCCACGCCGAGCCGGTCGGCGAGCGCCCGGAGCTCCGGCTCGTAGGCGCCGCCGCCGAGCACCACAAGGTGGGCTCCTGGCACGTCGCGCTGCACGAGCGGCAGGGCCTCGATGACGCGGTGATGGCCCTTGTACTTCTCCAGGCGGCCGCTCGACACGATGCGGCCAGGGACCGGGCGCAAGCCCTCGGGCACCGGCGGGAGCGCACCGCCGTTGGGGATCACGGTGAACCGGCCCGGCTCGATGCCTGTCGACGCGGAGAAGGCGGAGCGCTCGAACCGGCTCACGGCGATGAGCCGGTCGGCGCCCCGGAGCAGCGGCGTGATGGCCCGCCACTGCAGAGCGCGCACCCTCGAGCGCGACGGCGCCGAGTGGCCGCCGCTGTGGAAGGTCAGCACGTAGGGAAGTCCCGCCCGCCGCGCAGCTGCCATGCCGATGATGGGTACGAAGGTGTGCACGCCCTGGAAGTGGACGACGTCCCAGTCGCCGCCGGTGATGACCGACCACACGCCCGGGGAGAGGTAGAGGTCGGCGTCGCGCGGCCAGGAGCGGCGCCGGACGACGCGTACGCCGTCCACCTCGTCGCGGCGCGGGAGCGTGCCGCTCCGGTCGGTGGCGAGGACCGTCACGTCGATGTCGTCGACGGCGACGAGCCGGCGGGTCACCTCGGCCACGTGGGTCTCGGTGCCCCCGAGCTCCGGGAAGAAGCGCTGCACGACCTGCAGGACGCGCAGCGGGCGACGGCTGGCGGGCCGTGCTTCGCCGTCGGTCTCGAGCGTCACGGGTTCCTCCGGTCTAGCACGACTGAGCGGACCGGCTGGTCCTGCGAGGGATTGCTGAGCGTCACGACGGTGCGTGCTCCGCCCTGCACGAGGACGGGGAAGCTCATGGTCTGGCCGGCCTCGAGGGAGAAGCTCCCGCTCAGCACGGTCGCCCGGGAGCCCGACTCCGCTCTCAGCACGAAGGGTCCGGCATCCCCGCCGGCGCTCACCAACGCGCGGGTGACGCCGCCGGAGGTCTTGAGCGACAGCTGCACCGGCGGTTCCTCCAGCCGCCGGGCCGACTCCACCGAGATGCCGAGGGCGGTCGCCACGAGAGCGACGGTGACGCCACCCCATACCACTGCAGTGGGGGAGCCGAACGACGTGCCGGCCCACACGGGCGGCGGGACCGGACGGCGCGCGCACAGCGCCAGCGCAGCGAGCGCGAGCACCCCGGCACCGAGCGCCCACGACGTCCGGGTGATGCCACCAGGCACCACGTCCAGCACGAAGCCGAGACCGATGAGGCACACGACGGGCCCGGCGATCGCGGCGATGGTGGCGTCGAGGCGCCCGCGCCGCCGGTGCCGCGCGACCCGCTCGGCCACGACCACGGCCGCGAGGACCACGGCAGGGGTGCTCAGCCACGCAGGGACTCCGAGCGAGGCGAGCACGACGGCGTCGAGCACCACGCCCATCCGCCAGGTGATCTCCCTACGCACCGCGCAGCCTCCGGACGTCGTAGATGGCGATCGAGCCGTTGTCGTAGACCTTCGTGACGCCGCGGACGGTGTCGAACTTGTGCAGTGCGGCCGCTGGGACCGGCGCGGTGCGCGGCGAGCCGAACTCACCGGACTCGATGTAGACGTCCTCGTGGGGCAGGCTGTTCGAGTCGCGCTGGTCCACGACGACGTAGGAGATGCGCGCCTGCTTGATGAGCGCGACGTCCGCCGCGGTGAACTCAGGGTCGAGGATCAGCCTCGAGGCGTCGATGTCGGTGGAGATGTGGCGCACCGTGAACATGCCGCCGACGCCCGCGGCGAGCAGGCCGGACACCCGGTCGGCGTAGACGCGGGTGTCGCCCTTGACGTTGTCGTGGAGCCACTGGGCCGCAGCCAGGTTGTCGCTGTCGACGCTGCGCGCGTCGGCAGAGATCTGATAGGCGCCGGGCAGCTGCTCGGAGACGGGGCCCGCGCCGAGCACGACGTTGCCGAGCATGACGATCCCGAGCGCTGCGGCGAGGACCGCGGCCGTCCTCGCGCGCAGGGTCCGGCGCCAGAGCCACCAGCCGAACACGAAGGCCACGCCGAAGAAGACGAACCCCGACGAGCGGTCGCCCACCTCCGCAGTGGCCCGCGTCAGGTGGCCCGCGGGGATGATCGGGAACAGGCAGGCCACGAGGCTGAGCAGGACAGCCAGCGGCACCCGCCGCCGCAGCCATTCGCGCGAGCGCAGCAGCGCGGGGACCAGGCCCACGGTGACGAGCGCGAGAGCGGCCAGGATCAGCGCCTTCTCCCAGAGATAGCTGCTGGTGCCTGCGGAGTCCTTGAAGACGCTCTTGGTCTGCTGCCCGCGCGTGAGGGCGCCCACGTCGTTGCTCGAGCTGGTGACGATCGACCAGAGGTAGCTGACCACCGGGTTGCCGGGGTTGGCGGCCACCAAGACGACGGCAGCCGCTCCGACGGCCCCCAGCACGGCGAGGCCGAGCGCGTCACGGCGTTCGCCCTTGGCGCGCAGCAGCAGCTCGAGCACGAGCCAGCCGAGCAGGGAGGCCACCAGGAGCACCGCTGTCAGGTGGTGCGTGGCCGCGGTCGCCGACGCCAGCGCCGCGGCGCCCAGCAGCGAGCTGCGGCGACCCCGCACGCGGCTGACGAACGCGTACAGCGTCAGCACCGCGAGGGGGAGGGCGAGCGTCTGGTAGGAGAACTGCGAGTTGAAGAACAGCAGCTGGGGGTTCGAGACGTAGACGACGCTGGCCACGCACGCGACGCGGGTCGAGCCGGAGACGGCCCGCACCAGCGCGACGAGGGTCAGGGCGAAGACCACCCGCACCAGCAGCAGCACGACCACGGAGGTGGCGTAGACCGGCAGCCCCGTCGTCTGCCGCACGGCGTCCGTGACGATCTCGAGCCCGGGGTAGTAGGCCGAGACGGGCAGCAGCGAGTTGAGCGAGAACAAGTGGTGCGAGGAACCGATCTGGCGCAGGACGTTCGCGTGCAGGAACTCGTCGTGGTAGGCGAAGTGCTGCGGGTTGATCAACGGCCGGCTGAGCTGCAGGGCGATCGGCACCGCTACGGCCAGCGCGATGCGCTCCCGGTCCGACGTCCCGGAGAGCAGGATGCGGAAGGCGGCCGGCACGAGCACGACCGCGAGCCCGAGGACGTAGGTGACGGCCTGCAGCTGGCCGGCGGCGTCGGGCCGGGACTGCGCCCCTGCCACGGCGACGAGCAGCAGTCCGAGGGCCATCGCCGCGAGGGTCGGACCGGTGAGGTCGCGGGAGGGCGGGACGGACCCTGCCGAGAGGCTGGTCGGTGCGGGCTCGTCGTTCGGCGCGGGCTCGTCGGTGACCTGCCCCCCGGGGGGCGTCACGGGCTCCGTGTCGCGGGCTGCGTGGCGCACGGCGAGCAGGAGGGGCGGCAGCAGCACCAGGGCCTCGGCAGCCAGCACGCTGACCCACGCCACGCTGAGCCCGTCGATGCCGTGCGTGCGCGCACCGACGAGGGCGGCGGCCAGCTCGACGACGGTGAAGCAGGCGATCACGGTCACGGCCTGGCTGGTGCGTCCCTGCAGCCGGCGCAGGGCGATGAAGTGGTCCTTGACGACGAAGGGGATGCCGGCCAGCACCAGGACGCGCAGCGTGGTGGCGCCGTCGTCGGCGTAGCCGCTGCCGAACAGCCGCAGGACCAGGCCGGCGAAGGGGAACAGCACGACGTAGGCCGCGACGCTGGCCGCCACGGCGAGCGGGATGGTCGTGCGCATGTGGGCGATGGCCGCACGTTCCTCACCGCGCGCCGAGGCGAAGACCCCGATGGCGATGGCGTAGGGCACCGCGAAGACGAACCCCGTGACCAGGAGCGCGGTGTTGAACGCGCTGTTGGCGGCGGTCGAGAGCGCCACGGTGACGATCAGCGGCAACAGCTGCAGCGGCGCCTGCAGGGCGAGGTTGAGCGCGTGGTGGCTGGCGGCGTGCCGGCCGAGCCCGCGCATCCTCCCGAGGTCGACCAGACGGCCGGACGTGTCGAGCGCGCGGCCCCCACGCGTACGCCATGCGACCAGCGGCAGCGAGGTGGCGGTCCCGATCGTCCAGGCGAGGAAGATCGCCATCCCGCTCGTGGCGCCCGCCGCGCCGAGGGCGAGCAGTGCGACGATCTTCACCGAGCTGGCGAGGACGTTGCGCTCGAGCTGGAGCGCGCCGGTGCCGATGCTGAGCACCGCCTGGTCGAGGACCATCACCAGGGCCGTGAGCCCGATGCCGAGCACCAGACCTGCTGCGGCAGCGGGGCTGCCGGCCATGGAGCGCAGGTTGTCGACGTGCAGCACGCCTTCGGCGACCGCTGCGAACACCGCCGTGAGGAAGGCGCCCGCGAGCCCGGCCAGCAGCAGCGAGTTGCGCACGAGCACCCGGCGCTCGCCCTGCTCGGTGCGGGGGAGGCGGTCGATCAGCAGGGTGCCCAGGCCGAGGGTGCCGACCGAGCCGATCAGCATCATGAGCGAGACGGCCGCGAGGGCGGTGCCGACCTGCGGGCGCGACGACTGCCGCGCGGCCACCGCCCAGAAGAGCAGCCCGAGCAGCGCGGTGACCGCCTGCGTCGAGACCAGCGAGGCGCTGATGCCCGCGATGCGGCGCAGCCCGGAGGACACGCTGCGCGGTGCTGCTGCGGGGCGGCGCTCGTCGACGCTCGCTGTCACAGTGCCCCCGTCCGAGTTCGCTCGTGCATTCCATCGACGCAGTTGCCTTTGCCGGTGGCGCTCCGCACGTCGTCGTCAGTGCACCTGGGAGCGCGATCGTCGGCTCCCCCGCGTCCAGTCTACGAACAGCGCGGCGGTCCCGTCCCCCGAAGAGGGCGTCGAGTCCCGCAGTTCACCGTCTCGGGTGTGTTCGGAGCCGGGGGACGCGCGGACGGGTGGTCGTGGCCGCCGCGCTCAAGCGTGGCGACGAGCCGGCCGATCGAGCGGGAGCGCTCATCCCCGAGCCGCCCGTGTCCGGAGGTCCTGCTGTGAGTGCACGTCCCGTCCACCGCACCTCATGGAGCACGGCCGTCGTGGCAGCGGTGAGCGCGGCCGCGGCGGTGCTCACGCTCGCCGGTCCGGCGGCCGCCTCGACCCCCGCGCACCGCAGGGTGCCGGCCGCCGTACGCGCCGCCGCAGTGTCCGTGCCACGAGCCGCGAGCGCGCTGCTGCCCACCGCGGACAGCTTCGTGACCCGTTCGGGGAGCACGCTGCTGCTGCAGGGCAAGCCGTTCCGCTTCGTCGGCGCCAACGAGTACTACCTCGGCCTCGACGACAACGTCCGTGACGCCCAGGGCCGGCCGACCTACCCGACGCACGCCGCGATCGACTCGGCGCTCGATGCGGCGGTCTCCCTCGGCGCCACCGTCGTCCGGGCGCACACCCTCGGCATCTCCGTAGGCAGCCCGCGCAGCGTCGAGCCGTCGCTGGGTCGGTGGAACGACGCCGCCTTCGAGCCCGTCGACTACGCGGTGGCCGCTGCGCGGGCGCGCGGCCTGCGGCTCATGGTGCCCCTCACCGACGAGTGGCGGTACTACCACGGCGGGAAGTCGACGTTCACCGCGTGGCGCGGCTACGCCGGCAGCACCGACCCTGGCGCGACCGCGGCTGACGACGCGGTGCAGCGCGACGCGGAGGCGCACTTCTACTCCGACCCTGCGGTGATCTCCGACTTCCGCGCCTACGTCGCTCACGTGCTGGGCCACGTCAACCGCTACACCGGCACCGCCATGTCCAGCGAGCCGACGATCGCGGTCTGGGAGACCGGCAACGAGCTGTGGGACGCACCGAACTCCTGGACGGCGTCGACCGCCGCTTACATCAAGTCGCTGGCCCCGCGCCAGCTCGTCGCGGACGGCTCCGCCGCGAACGGCAAGCACGTGGCCGACGCGGCGGTCGACGCCCCTGCGGTCGACATCGTGGGCGGCCACTTCTACCCGCGTGACCCTGCGTGGATGCAGCAGGACGCTGCAGTGGCGGCCGGGCACGGGAAGGCGTACGTCGTCGGCGAGTTCGACTGGACGGGCGACCTCAGCTCCTGGCTCAGCAAGATCGCCGCCACCCCAGCGGTCTCGGGCGGCATCCTCTGGACGCTGCTGCCCCGCATCGCGGGCAAGCCGGAGCAGCACGGTGACGGCTACGCGATGTGGGTGCCCGGCACCACCGCCCAGATGACCTCGGCGCAGCAGCAGATCCGCAGCACGGCCGCAGCCCTCACGCGCAGCTGGCAGCAGGCCGCTGCTCCCGCGCCCGCAGCGGTGGCACCGCAGTGGTCGACCTGGGCAGGGCCGGGCGGCTCGGTGCAGACCACCACCAGCGGACTGGTGCTGCGTACCGGCGCGACGGGCGGCTGGGCCGACAAGGCCTCGGCGCGGCTCGTCGCGGCCGCGTCGGCCGACACCCGCGTGCGGGCGACCGTCGTGCCCGTGACGACGGGTGAGTCGTACCTCTCGCTCGTGCTGCGCAGCGCGGGGTCGGCCACGAGCGTGGCCGACGAGGCCGGCTACCGGGTCGAGCTCGACGGCGGCGGGTACGCGTCGGTGGGCCGCCGCGGTGCGGCGCCGGCACTGCTCTCGCCCAGCCTGCACATCGACGGATTCGCTGCGGGTTCACCGTTGTCGATCGAGTTCGCCGTGCGCGGCACCGCTCTGGAGCTCCGGCTGTGGACCGGCCCGGTGCGTCCGTCGCAGCCGACGTGGTCGGGCGACGACGACACGGCTGCAGCGGTCGCGGCGCCTGGTGGGGCGGCGTTCTCGCTGAACGGCGGCGCAGCGGCCGCACCGACAGAGTGGAAGATCACCTCGTGGCAGGTGCTTCCTGCCTGATCCGGCGCGTGGCCGATGTCGTGCCATCACGTCGTGGGCCCGTCCGGGGGACATCTCTGCGACGGAGTGCGAGTGCTCCGTCACGGCTCGTGAGACTTTCCCGGAAGGCTGTTGCTCCAGCACTCGTGCACCTAGCATCGAGGTGCGAGGTCGTGTCGAACCCGCCGCGGGGGAGCAGCGGATCGACAGCCCCGGTGCAGTCGAAGAAGATTTCTCGCAGTGCCTCCCATCCACCGCTGGACCGGCTCCGAACCTCGTAGGTCGGTGCCCTTCCGGTGGCCGCCGCTCCACGACGGAGCAGCAGCAGGCCTGCCGGGTACGCACGGGTGCGTCGACGACCTCGCTCGGCACCGGCGCCGGGAGTCCCGAAGCATCGAGTGCCTTCCAGGGGGAGCCATGTCAACAACGTCATCAAGCACTGCCGCCGCTCGCGACGGCGCGTCGCCCAGCCAGCTCAAGGTGCTCATGCCGGCACCGCGCCGGGACCTCGCGCCCGACGGTCCGTCGGTCACCGTCGTCGTGCCCGCCATGAACGAGGCGCGCAACCTCCCGTGGCTGGCCAAGCACATGCCGAAGGGCATCGCCGAGATCATCCTCGTCGACGGCCACTCCGTCGACGACACCGTCGCCGTCGCGCGCGGGCTGTGGCCCGACGTGCGCATCGTCTCGCAGAACCGGCGCGGCAAGGGCAACGCCCTCGCGTGCGGCTTCCACGCCGCCACGAGCGAGATCATCGTCATGATCGACGCCGACGGGTCGATGGACCCGGGTGAGATCCCGTTCTTCGTCGACGCACTGGTGGCCGGTGCCGACTACGCCAAGGGCAGCCGCTTCGGCACCGGAGGCGGCTCGAGCGACATCACGCCCGTGCGCGCCGCCGGCAACCGCTTCCTGAACCGCCTGACCAACACCTTGCACCGCACGAGCTACAGCGACCTCTGCTACGGCTACAACGCCTTCTGGCGCCGGGTGCTGCCGTTGCTCGCCATGGATCCCGGGACCGCCGAGGACGACGTCACCGAGCGCAAGTGGGGCGACGGCTTCGAGGTCGAGACGCTGATCAACATCCGCGTGCACAACTCGGGCCTGCGGATCGCCGAGGTCGCCTCCTTCGAGTCCGAGCGCCTGTTCGGGAGCAGCAACCTCCACGCGGTCTCCGACGGGCTGCGGGTCCTGCGCACCATCGCCATCGAGAAGCGCGACCTCCGTCGCGGCGACCGGGTCCGTGCCCTCTCGCAGCAGCTGATGCGCCTGGAGGACGTCTCGGAGCGCAGCAAGGTCGACGCCGTGACGCGCACGACGCCGGCAGCGGAGCCGGACCGCACGATCGACCTGCGCCGCTCCACCGTCGACCTGACCGCCGAGACGGTCAACGGTCACTCTCGGGGCGGGCGCAGCGCGTCGAACGGCAGCATCGCCGTCTGAGCGGGTGGGGGCGCCCGCCCGCCCCCCTGTTGGCACGATGTGACTCCTTGCCAATCTGATTGGCAAGGAGTCACATCGTGCCCAGGGCTGGCCGCCGCGTAGGATCGCCGACGATGGCGTACCTCGACCACGCGGCCACGACGCCTCTGCGGCCGGAGGCCGCCGAGGTGCTCTCGGCGCTGCTCCCGACGACGGTCAACCCGGCCAGCCTGCACGCGTCCGGCCGCCGCGCGCGCCGAACGCTGGAGGAGGCCCGTGAGCAGCTGGCCCGGGTCGTGTCGTGCCGTCCGGGCGAGGTCGTCTTCACCGGTTCCGGCACCGAGGCCGACAACCTGGCCGTGAAGGGCCTCTACTGGTCGCGCCGGGACGCCGACCCGAGGCGCCGCCGCGTCGTCGTCAGCGCCGTCGAGCACGCCGCCGTCCTCGAAGCCGCGCACTGGCTCGAGCGCTCGCAGGGCGCGGAGGTCGTCACCGTCCCGGTCGACGGTCTCGGCCGCACCGACGTCGACGCGCTCCGGAGCGTCCTCGACGACGACCCCGGCACCGTGGCGCTGGTCAGCGTCATGTGGGCCAACAACGAGGTCGGCACGGTCCAGCCGCTCGCCCAGGTGGTCGAGGCGGCGGCCCGCCACGGCGTACCCGTCCACGCCGACGCCGTCCAGGCGCTCGGCGCGCTGCCCATCGACTTCGCCGCCAGCGGCCTCGCCGCCCTCACCGTCAGCGGCCACAAGGTCGGCGGCCCGGTCGGCACCGGTGCCCTCGTCCTCGGCCGCGCCGAGGTCGTCACGCCGGTGCTGCACGGCGGGGGACAGGAGCGCGACGTACGCTCCGGCACCCTGGCCGCCGCATCGCTCGCCGCGTTCGCCACCGCCGCAGCCTGCGCCGAGGAGCGCCGGCCGGTCGAGTCCCGCCGGCTGGCGGGGCTGCGCGACGAGCTGGAGCGCCGCGTGCTCTCCGAGGTGCCCGACGCCGTCGTCAACGGCGACCGCGGCAACCGGCTGCCCGGCGTCGCGCACCTGACCTTCCCCGGCTGCGAGGGCGACGCGCTGCTCATGCTCCTCGACGCGCGCGGGGTCGAGTGCTCGACAGGTTCTGCTTGCACCGCAGGCGTTCCTGAGCCCAGCGAGGTGCTCCTGGCCATGGGGCTCGGTGCCGAGGCCGCCCGCGGCTCGCTCCGCTTCAGCCTGGGCTGGACCTCGACCAGCACAGACGTCGACGAGCTCGTCGAGGCGATCGGGCCCGCGGTCGCCCGGGCCCGTCGTGCCGGCCTCGTCACGACGGGAGCCTGACGTGCGCGTCCTGGCCGCGATGTCCGGCGGAGTCGACTCCGCAGTCGCGGCAGCACGGGCGGCCGAGGCAGGGCACGACGTCACCGGCGTGCACCTCGCGCTCTCGCCCTCGCCCGCGTCGTTCCGCGCCGGCGCCCGAGGCTGCTGCACCGTCGAGGACGCGCGCGACGCCCGCCGCGCCGCCGACGTCATCGGCATCCCCTTCTACGTCTGGGACCTCGCCGAGCGCTTCGCCGCCGACGTGGTCGAGGACTTCGTCCAGGAGTACGCAGCCGGCCGCACCCCCAACCCGTGCCTGCGCTGCAACGAGAAGATCAAGTTCGCCGCCGTGCTCGACCGCGCGCTCGCCCTGGGGTTCGACGCGGTCTGCACCGGTCACTACGCCCAGATCGTCGACGGCCCAGCGGGTCGCGAGCTCCACCGGGCGGTCGACCCGGGCAGGGACCAGTCCTACGTCCTCGGCGTGCTCGACGAGCGCCAGGTGGCCCACGCGATGTTCCCCCTCGGCGGCTCGCTCAAGTCGGAGGTGCGCGCCGAGGCCGAGCGCCGGGGGCTCGCCGTCGCCGACAAGCCCGACAGCCACGACATCTGCTTCATCGCCGACGGCGACACGGCCGGCTTCCTCGCCCGCCGCCTCGGTGACGCGCCCGGTGAGATCGTCGACACCGCCGGCGAGGTGGTCGGCACCCACGGCGGGTCATTCGGCTTCACGGTCGGCCAGCGCCGCGGCCTGCGCATCGGCCGGCCCGCGCCCGACGGGCGCCCTCGCTACGTCCTCGACATCTCGCCCGTCACGAACCGCGTCGTCGTCGGGGCCGCAGAGGAGCTCGACGTGCACGCGGTACGCGGCTCCCGCCCCCGCTGGTCCGGCCCCGCCCCCGACGGCGAGATCGAGTGCCTCGCGCAGGTCCGCGCGCACGGCGAGCCGGTCCCTGCAGTCGCGGGCGTCGGCGAGGACGGCACGCTGACGGTGCGGCTGCGTACGCCGGTGCGCGGGGTCGCCCCCGGCCAGGCGGTCGTCGTCTACGACGGCACCCGCGTCGTCGGCTCGGCGACGATCGACGCGACCTCGCGCGCAGCCACCGTCTGATCCCCGCGTCCGGCGGAGGGCCGCTCGGGCAGGAGCGCTGGACGCAGAGCCCCACCAGAACCACACTGCGGAGCAGCGCGCTGTGCACCCGGCGTGCGCCGAGCTCGGGGGGACCGCCCATGGAGGGCACGCGCCGTCGGCAGTGGGCGCTGCTGGCTCTGGCGACCGCGCTGCTGCCGGCCGTGGTGACCCTGCTCGACGGCGCGCAGGTCGAGCAGGCGCCCTACTGGCAGGCGCGCGTCAGCGGATCGAGCGACTGGGTCCACCTCCCGCTGCGCACCCGGCAGCCCGGCGTCGACTGGCAGGCCCTCGCCGCTCGCGGCCCGGGATGCTTCCCCTCGACCGTCGACGTCGAGCAGACCGCGTCGGGCGGGCTCACGGTCGACGCGAGCCTGCAGCTGCCGTCGACGCACCCGCTGGTGGGGGCGGTGCTCGAAGGCCGCGCCAGGGGCGACCCCTCGGCCTTCGCCTCGCAGGTGCTGGCCTACGTGGGCGTCGGGCCGCCCAGCGCCGACCTGGGCGCGGGCAGCCAGCCGGCCTACCTGTCCTGGAGCGCCCCGACCGTCGACCTGCTGACGCAGCCGCAGCGCTCGGCGACCTCGACGAAGCCCTGCACCGTCAGCGGCGGCGCGACCATCCGGCTGCACGCCGCGGCGCAGGGACTGGCAACGGCCGCACTCGGCGTCCAGGTCGACCAGGCCTGGCAGTGGTGCGTCGACGCCTGCTTCGCCACGCGCGTCGACCTGACCGTGGGCGCGCGGTCGAGGACGGTCGAGGCCGTCCGGCCGCTGCTGACCGGCGGAGCGCGGCCGGCGGTGGTCAGCGGGACTGCCCACATCGTACGGCTGGTGCTCGGCCCGCGGACCGTCGACGCAGCACCGCCCGGGGTCGAGGTCGTGCTGTCGCCGGAGCCGGGCGCTCCCTCGGTCGGCCAGACCACGCGGTACCACGTACGCACCGGCTGGCTGGAGGGCGCCGGCTGGCCGTGGCCGCAGCTGCCGGAGCTGTGGTACGCAGTGCTCTGGGCGCTGCCGCTCCTGCTGGCCGTCTCGCTGCTGGGCCGCGGCCGCGCCGCACCGGCCGCCGCTGCGCCCGCCGCAGACGTACGCGTCGTCGCCTCGCGCCTGCGCTCGCTGATCGCCGTGCTGGCTGGGCTCTCGCTGTTCCTCGGCGCCACCAGTGCTGTGACCGAGGTGGAGAACGCCGCCGTCGTCCGCTTTGACATCTACCCCTCGCCCGCGGTCTCCGGGTCCCTGGTGATCCTGCTGGCGGGCATGATGACGCTGTGGCCGGCGATCGTGCGGTCCGGGGTGACCCGCACCGAGGGCGCCCCGGCGGCCCAGGGTTCGGGCCCGCGCCCGGCCCGCCGGTGGGCGCGGCGGGCGGTGCAGCCGGTGGTGTGGACGCTCGGCCTCAGCGGTCTCGCCGCCGGCACGGTCGTCCTGGTCGGCTGGCTGGTCCGCACGCCGGCCTCCGCGCCGGAGCCGGTGCCCGGCTCACCGACGGCCGTGCTGGCCTGGACCGGCGGCGCCTTCGCCGCGACGCTGGCCATGTCGCTCGCCCTGCTCTGCGGCAACGGGCGCCGTGCCCTGCCTGTGCGCATGAGCGTCCTCACGGCGGTGCTCGCCACGCTGCTCGCGACCGTCGCCCCGCTCAGCGCCGACTACGCCGGACGCGTTCCCGACGTGCTGCACGCGCTGCCCGTGCTCGCCGCGGTCGTGGCCCTGCTCGGCTTCGCCGTGCTCCTGGTCGCCCGCGCCGGTGCAGCAGGCTCGCCGTCGGTCGTGTCGCGGCTGCGGCACGTGCGCGGCCCTGCCGGCCTGGCGGTGCTCGGCGCCGGCGTCGCCGCCCTGGCGTGGGGGTGGAAGGTCGACCCCGGGGCCGGCAGCCAGCCGAGCTGGTACGACTTCTACTCCTTCTCCCTCGCCCTGCGCACCCTCTGCGTCCCCGCAGCACTGCTGGTGGTCGTCCGCGAGCTCGACGCCAGGGGCAGCGCCGACCTCGCGCGCGGTCGGCGCGACCTCGCGACGGGCGGAGCCGGCCTGCTTCTGGCACGCCTGCGCTGGCGGCGGCGCAGCGCCCTCGCCGTCGCGGTGCTCGCGCTCGCGCCCAGCCCGCTGCAGCGAGCAGGGCCGGTGCCGGCGGCCTTCCTCGTCTTCACCGCGGCGATGGCGTTGGGTGTCCTGCCGACGGCGAAGCCCGCACGGCTCGTCGCGTCGCACGACGGCTACCAGTCGCCCGCGCAGCAGGACGCCCGCGTGACCCAGTTCGTCACGTCGCTCGACGCGCGGGCCCAGCCCCCGGCGACTGGTCGGCCGTCCACCCCGTCGCAGCGCGCGGCGGCCCGCCGGGCGTTCGACGCGGCCGCGTCGGCAGCCTTGCGCGCACCGGCGCCCGCGGTCGCGCTGGCCCGTGACGGCGCGCTGGCAGGTCTCGTGCTCGGCGCCCCGTGGCTCGCTCTCGGCACCTCGCGGCTCCCGCACCCCTCGCTGAGCGGCGACCCGGGGCAGGTCCTCTCGCTGTGCGTCGCCTGGGGGCTGGCGGTGCTGCACTGGCCGCTGGTGGGCTTCGTGTTTGGCTACGCGTTCGCCTTTGTCCGCGGCTCGACCGGGCTGGTGAAGGGCGTGACGTTCCTGGCCGGTCTGGCGACGGCCCCGGCGGTCGAGCTCGTCACGGGCGCCCTGTCGCCGAGCGCCGCTGCCGTCGTGCTCGCGCAGCAGGCGGCCGTCTGCCTGCCGCTCGGGTTGGCGGCCGACTGGCGCACCCTGCGCGCCGCCGGCTACGGGTGGGCGGAGGTGCAGTCGCTCTACCGGCTGCGCTTCCTCGCCGGCTGGGGAGCCGCGCTCACCGCCGCGGTCGCGAGCGCCCTCGCCGTCGGCGCCACGGCCTCGCTCACCGAGCTCGCCCACCTGCTCGTGACGCCGACGACGGCGGTGCCGCCCGGTCCGATCCCGAGCCCTTCGACGACCACGACCCCGCGCTAGTCGGCATGACCGCCTAGGAGTCCACCTCTGACCAGTGCTCCGTCGGCGGCTGGAGCACGCAGAACTCGTTGCCGTCAGGGTCGGCGAAGACGTGCCACACCCAACCACCCTCGGAGATCGGCTGCTCCGTCGTGCGCACGGCGCCGGCCCGGGTCACCCGCTCGCACTCGCTGTCGAGGTCGCGGGTGCGCAGGTCGAGGTGCACCCGGCTCTTGGCGAGCTTGCCCTCGGGCACGCGCTGGAGCAGCACCTCCACGCCGGTGCTCTCGGGGGCGAGCAGGCTGCGATAGGCCGAGCCGGGGTAGCCGGAGCTCCGGTAGCCCAGCACCTCGGTCCAGAACGCCGCGGCGCGGTCGAGGTCGGCGCAGTCGATGACGACGGCGAGCTCACCGCGGGCGTATGCCTGCATGGCCCTCCTTCGCGGTCACGTCGGTCTGCTCGTGCGCCTGGGCCGGCAGGTGCGGCCCGTCGCCGCGCCTCTCGAGGCTTCGTACGGAGCGGCTCGACAGCGCCCACAGCGACGTCGCGACGACCAGCAGGCCACCGCATACCACTGCAGACCGTGTGCCGAGCGCCGAGGCGACCGGACCCGCGAGCACCTGGCCCACCGGGATCGCCGCGAACGTGCCGAACTGCTCGAACGCCATGACCCGGCTCAGCGACCCCTCCGGCACGTTCTGCGTCAGCGACGTCTGCCACGCGATCTCGAACGTCTCGATGGCGGCGCCGCCGACGACGACCGCCACGACGAGCGCGGGCAGCGACGGCGCCGCGCCGAGCACGAGCAGGGACGGGGCGACGAGCAGCGTGGCCGCGACGCCGACAGCGAGCAGGCGCGTAACCCGCACCTTGAGCATCAGAAGACCACCGAGCACCATGCCGACCGCGAGCGACGAGCTGACGAAGCCCCAGCCCGTGCGGCCGAGATGGCGCTCGGCGATCACCGGCCCCAGCGTGCTCCAGGCACCGGCGAGCACGGCGTTGATGACGAAGAACTGCGCGACGACCACGAGCAACCACCGTCGCCGCCGGAACTCGCGGAAGCCGTCGACGAGGTCGTCGAGAGGACGGGTACGCCGTGGCTCCCGCCCCGGCTCGACCGACCGTCCGCGGGCGCGGGCCATGAGCACCGCGGCCGCGCCGAACGCCGCCGCGTCGAGCGCGAACCCCCAGCCGGTTCCCGTCGTCGCGAGGAGCAGGCCGCCGAAGGCCGCGCCGCCGACGCTGGCCGTCGTGACGCCGAGCCGCACGAGCGGCACCGCCCGGTGCACGAGCCGCTCGTCGACCGAGGTGCCGGTGAGCGCCTCGGTGGCGGGCATGAGGAAGGCGGTCGCCGCTCCGTTGACCGCCTCCAGAGCGGCCAGCTGCCAGACCTCCACCGTGCCGGTGAGGACCAGCGCGGCCACGCCGGCCTGCGTCAGCGTCGCGACCGCCAGGGCCGCGACGGCGACCCGGTGCCGGGAGACGCGGTCGGCGACGACGCCGCCGGCGAGCACGAGCAGCACCTGCGGCACCGAGCGGGCGGCCAGCACGACGCCCAGCGCGTAGGCGGAGTGGCGGATGTCGAGGACGGCGAAGGCCAGCAGCACGGGGGCCGCAGCGTTGGCGAGCGCGGCGAGCACGCGGGCGCCGAGCAGGCGCCGGAAGCCGGGCAGGCGCAGCAGCTGCGCCGTCTCGTGCTCCATCGTGCTCCACTCCCTGCGTCGGGCGTGACGGTCACCGTACGCGATGAGGAGGCACGCTGCGTACCCGTGTGTGCGGCTCCGGCGGGCACCCGGTCGGCGTCCGGCTCTAGGCTGCGCGGGTGGAGAGCCCCGAGCGTCCGGACCTCGCCCTGCCGCCCGGATCGGCGACGGGCGTCGGCTCCGTGCCCGGCACGGCTCCGCTCGAGGCGGTCAAGGCGGTCTTCGGGCTGCTGCCCGACCTGCCCTTCCTGCCCGAGCTGCCCGCGCGCGGCCCGGGCGCTGACATGGTGGGACGCGCCGTCTCGCTGCTCGCGGACCTCCACGGCGACGTCCAGCCCAGCGGGTGGCGCCTCACGCCGGGGCCCGGTCGCGACGAGCGGCTCGGCGTCGCCTGGCTGGGGGAGGACCTCGACGCCCTCGAGGAGGTCGCCGGAGCCCACGAGGGCGCGGTGAAGCTGCAGGTCACGGGCCCGGTCACGCTCGCTGCGACGGTCGAGCTGTTCCGCGGCGGGCTCGCCGCCCGCGACCCCGGCGCCCGGCGCGACCTGACCGAGTCGCTCGCGGAGGGCGTCGCCGCGCACGTCGCCGAGGTGCGCCGCCGCCTGCCCGCCGCCCGGGTCGTGCTGCAGCTCGACGAGCCGGCCCTGCCCACCGCCCTGCTGGGACGGCTCCCCACGGCGAGCGGCTTCGGCGCCCTGCGGGCGCTGGAGGAGTCCGAGGCGCAGAGCTCGCTGGAGGCGGTGGTCGCGGCCGCAGGCGTACCCGTCGTGCTGCACTGCTGCGCGGCCTCGCCACCCGTGGCGTTGTTCAGGCGGGCCGGGGCGTGGGGCGTCTCGCTCGACGCGAGCCTGCTCACGGAGCGCGACGACGAGGTGCTCGGCGAGGCGGTCGACGCCGGGGTGCAGCTGCTGCTGGGGCTCGTCCCGTCCATGGACAGCACGTTGTCGGACGTGGCCGCTACGGTCGCGCCCGTACGCCGGCTGTGGCGGCGGCTCGGGTTCGCCCCCGGGCTGCTCGCGACGGCCGTCACCGTGACGCCGACGTGCGGGCTCGCGGGCGCCTCGGCGGGGTATGCCCGCCTCGCGCTCGAGCGCTGCGCGGCGGCGGGGCGGGCACTGGTCGACGATCCGGAGGGGTAGCGCGGTGGCAGCGGAGAAGACGGTCGACGGGGTGCCGGCGAGCGCGTTGGCTCGGCACGCCGAGCTCTCGCAGACGATCGAGGACGCGGCCTACCGCTACTACGTGCTCGACCGGCCGACCATCACCGACGCCGACTACGACGCCGCCATGCGCGAGCTCGAGGCCCTGGAGGACGCGCACCCCGCGCTGCGCACGCCTGACTCGCCGACGCAGAAGGTGGGCGGCACCTACTCGACGCTGTTCACCCCGGTCGAGCACATCGAGCGCCTGCTGAGCCTCGACAACACCTTCACCTACGACGAGCTCGCGGCCTGGGAGGCGCGGGTCGTGCGCGAGGTGGGCGAGGGCACCGCCCGCTGGCTGTGCGAGCTGAAGATCGACGGGCTGGCGGTCGACCTCGTCTACGAGGACGGCCGGCTGGTGCGCGGCGCCACTCGCGGCGACGGGCGCACCGGCGAGGACATCACGCCCAACATCCGCACGCTCGACGGCGTGCCGACGACGCTGCAGGGCCCGTCGGTGCCGAGGCTGCTCGAGGTGCGCGGCGAGGTGTTCTTCCCGACCGAGCGCTTCGCCGAGCTCAACGCGAGCCTGGTCGAGCAGGGCAAGGCGCCCTTCGCCAACCCGCGCAACGCCGCCGCCGGCTCGCTGCGGCAGAAGGACCCGCGCATCACCGCCCAGCGCCCGCTGCGCCTCACCCTCCACGGCCTCGGCGCGCGCGACGGCTTCGACCCGCCCACCCAGTCGGAGGCCTACACCCGCCTGCAGGAGCTGGGCCTGCCGATCTCGAGCCGCTACCAGGTGCACGAGACGTTCGAGGGCGTCCACGGCTACCTCGAGCACTGGCACGAGCACCGCCACGACGTCGAGCACGACATCGACGGCGTGGTCATCAAGGTCGACCAGCTCGCGCTGCAGGGCCGTCTCGGCGCGACGTCCCGCTTCCCGCGGTGGGCGATCGCGTTCAAGTACCCGCCGGAGGAGGTCAACACCCGCCTGCTCGACATCGCCATGAACGTCGGGCGCACCGGCCGCGTGACGCCCTTCGCGGTGCTCGAGCCCGTGCAGGTCGGCGGCGTGACGGTGTCGCGGGCGACCCTGCACAACGAGGACGAGGTACGCCGTCGCGACGTCCACGTCGGCGACACCGTCGTCGTGCGGCGGGCGGGCGACGTCATCCCCGAGGTCGTCACCCGCGTGCCGGAGCTCTCGCCGGAGGACCCGCCGGCGTTCGTGATGCCCACCGAGTGCCCCGAGTGCGGCACCCCGCTCTACCGGCCCGAGGGCGACGTCGACTGGCGCTGCCCCAACACCGTGGGCTGCCCCGCCCAGCTGCGGGAGGCCGTGTTCCACCTCGCGGGGCGCAGCGCCCTCGACATCGACGGCCTCGGCTACGAGACCGCCATTGCGCTGCTCGAGGCCGGGCGCATCCGCGACATCGGCGGCGTCTTCTCCCTCACGCGCGAGTCGTTCGAGGGGCTGCGCGGCTTCGGGCAGAAGAAGGTCGACCAGATCCTCGGCTCCCTCGAGACCGCCAAGACCGACCGGCCTCTGTGGCGGCTGCTCGTCGGGCTCTCGATCCGCCACGTCGGGCCGCCCACCGCCCAGGCGATCACCCGCGTCTTCACCTCCCTGGCCGACCTGCGGGCGGCCACCGCCGAGCAGATCGCCGAGGTCGAGGGCGTCGGGCCGGTCGTCGCCGGGGTGATCGCCGACTGGTTCGCCGACGAGAGCCACCAGGACCTGCTCGACCGCATCGAGGCCTCCGGCATGCGCACGCGCGACGAGGTGGCCGACGTCGGCGAGCGCCCGCTCGAGGGCGTCAGCGTCGTCGTGACCGGCACCCTCGAGGGGTTCTCGCGCGACTCGGCGACCGCGGCGGTCCAGGACCGCGGCGGCAAGATCAGCTCGTCGGTGTCGAAGAAGACCTCCTTCGTCGTGGTGGGCGAGAGCCCGGGGAGCAAGGCCGACAAGGCGGCGGCGCTCGGCGTGCCGGTGCTCGACGAGGCGGGCTTCCGGGTGCTCCTCGAGCAGGGGCCCGACGCGGCCCGGGCGCTCGTCGGCGGGGGGGACGAGGACTCCGACGAGCCGGCCGGCTCCTGATGGGCTTCGCCACGCTCGTCCCCGTCCCGGTCTCGTCGTCGCACGACGGCGGCGGCACACCGGTCTGGCTCTCGCTGCTGCTCGCGCTCATCCCGCTGTCGGGCGCGGTGCTGGCCGCGGTGCTGGTCCGCCGCACCGACCGCGAGACGGTGCGCGTCAGCCAGGAGGAGCTGGCCAACTCGGTCCTGTCCCGCGTCGACGCCCGCCTCGGCGACCTGGAGCTCGACAGGTGGCGCCGTCGCGAGGAGACCATGCGCATGCTGCGCTGGGCGGCTGAGCAGGCGGCCACGGACGACACGTGGACGGTGGGGCTCGCGACGCTCAGGGCGCTCGGGACCTCCGAGCTCCTGCAGCCCGAGGACCGCGGGATCATCACCGCCGTGCTCGAAGCCCTGCTGGCCAGGCCGAGGGCCACGACGGCGGCGCACGCGGTCCCGGACCGCCCGAGCCCAGTCACGCCGAAGGAGCAGGCCGCCGCCCGGCTGCTGGTCGAGCTCCAGGAGCTGTGGGACGTCCAGGTCGCCGACGCCACCCGTGCGGTCGCCGCCGCTCCCACGGCGGACCTCGGGCCACCGTCCACGTCCACGGGGCCCGCGGGTCCCCAGCCACTGGCGTGACGTCGTGGGCGTCATGGACTCAGCCGTTCGCGTACACCCGCTCGACCGCGCCGACTGGCGCAGCTGGCTCGCTGCCCACGCCGCCGGGTCCACCGGTGTCTGGCTCGTGATGTGGAGACCGAGCACCGGCCGTGGCGGGCTGACCTACGACGAGGCCGTCACCGAGGCGCTCGCGTTCGGCTGGATCGACGGGCAGGGTCGCGGGCTCGACGACGAGCGCAGCATGCAGTGGTTCTGCCCCCGCAAGCGCGGCAGCGGGTGGGCCGGCACGAACAAGGTCCGGGTCGAGCTGCTCCTGCGCGAGGGCCGGATGACCGAGGCGGGGCAGCGGGTGGTCGACGCCGCCAAGGCGGACGGCTCGTGGTCGCTGCTCGACGAGGTGGAGGCGCTGGTCGTGCCGCCCGACCTCGAGGCCGCCTTCGCGGCGGTCCCCGGCTCGCGGGAGCACTGGGACGGCTTCCCGCCCTCGGCCCGGCGCCTCATGCTGACCTGGCTCGTCACGGCCAAGCGCGCCGAGACGCGGGCAGCCCGTGTCGCCGACGTGGCGGCCGCCGCCGGCCGTGGGGAGCGCGCCCGCTCCTAGCCGTTCCCTAGGATGGACGCCATGCCGTCCCTCACGCGGGACGAGGTCGCGCACCTCGCCCGCCTCGCCCGCCTGCAACTGCCCGACGACGAGCTCGCCCACTACGCCGAGCAGCTCGAGGTCATCCTCGGAGCGGTCGCCCAGGTCAGCGAGGTCGCCGGCGCGGACGTGCCGCCCACCTCGCACCCGCTGCCGCTGCGCAACGTGACCCGCGAGGACGTCAGCCGTCCCGGTCTCACCGCCGAGGAGGCGCTCGCCGGTGCGCCCGCGCAGGAGGAAGGGCGCTTCCGCGTCCCCCGCATCCTGGGGGAGGAGGCATGAGCGAGCCGCTGAGCCCCGAAGCCGGCGACGAGGTGCTGCGCCTGACCGCCGCCCGCACCGCGGCGGCCGTCGCCTCTGGCGCGGTGAGCGCCGTCGAGGTCGCGCAGGCCCACCTCGACCGGATTGACGCGGTCGACGACCGCGTCCACGCCTTCCTCCACGTCGACGCCGAGGGCGCGCTCGAGGCGGCCCGCGCCGTCGACGCCGCCCGCGCGCGCGGCGACGAGCTCGGCCCGCTCGCCGGCGTGCCCCTCGCGCTCAAGGACGTGCTGACGCAGAAGGGGATCCCGACGACCTGCGGCTCGCGCATCCTCGAGGGCTGGCGCCCGCCCTACGACGCCACCGTCACCGCGCGGCTCAAGGCCGCCGGCGTCGTCATCCTCGGCAAGACCAACATGGACGAGTTCGCGATGGGCTCGTCCACCGAGCACTCGGCCTACGGCCCGACGCACAACCCGTGGGACCTCGAGCGCATCCCGGGCGGCTCGGGCGGCGGCAGCGCTGCGGCGGTCGCAGCGTACGAAGCGCCGCTCGCCATCGGCACCGACACCGGCGGCTCGATCCGCCAGCCCGGTGCGGTCACCGGCACGGTCGGCGTGAAGCCGACCTACGGTGGTGTGTCGAGGTACGGCCTGGTCGCCTTCTCCTCGTCCCTGGACCAGGCGGGGCCGGTGTCCCGTACGGTGCTCGACGCCGCTCTGCTCCACTCGGTCATCGGCGGCCACGACCCGCTCGACTCGACCTCCATCGACGCGCCGGTCCCGCCGGTCGTCGAGGCCGCCCGCCGCGGGGCCACCGGCGACCTCGAGGGCGTGCGCGTCGGCGTGGTCAAGGAGCTCAGCGGCGAGGGCTACCAGCCCGGTGTCGAGGCCCGCTTCGCCGAGGCCGTCGAGGTCCTCACCAGCCTGGGCGCCACGGTCGTCGAGGTGTCGTGCCCGCACTTCACCTACGCGCTGGCCGCCTACTACCTCATCGCACCATCTGAGGCCTCCAGCAACCTCGCGAAGTTCGACGCGATGCGCTACGGCCTGCGGGTCGGCGACGACGGCACGCACAGCGCCGAGGAGGTCATGGCGCTCACGCGGGCGGCCGGCTTCGGGCCCGAGGTCAAGCGGCGCATCATGCTCGGCACCTACGCGCTCTCGAGCGGCTACTACGACGCCTACTACGGCTCGGCGCAGAAGGTCCGCACGCTGATCTCGCAGGACTTCGCCAACGCCTACGCCGAGGTCGACGTCCTCGTCTCGCCGACGACACCCACCACGGCGTTCAGGCTGGGCGAGAAGCTCGAAGACCCGCTGGCCATGTACCTCAACGACCTGTGCACCATCCCGTCCAACCTGGCCGGCGGTGCTGCGATGTCCGTGCCCTGCGGGCTCTCCGACGACGGCCTCCCGGTCGGCTTCCAGGTCATGGCCCCGGCCATGGCCGACGACCGGCTCTACCTCGTCGGCGCCGCCCTCGAGGCCGCGCTCGAGCAGCGCTGGGGCGGGCCGCTTCTCGCCAAGGCCCCTGTCCTGGAAGGGAACAAGGCATGAGTGCCAACGCGCGTCCGGTCGAGCCGCCGCAGGAGCTCGTGCCCTACGACGAGGCCGTGTCGACCTTCGACGTCGTCATGGGCATCGAGGTGCACGTCGAGCTCTCGACGCAGTCGAAGATGTTCTGCGGCTGCCCGACGGAGTTCGGGGCCGCGCCCAACACCCAGGTCTGCCCGGTGTGCCTCGGCCTGCCCGGTGCGCTGCCGGTGCTCAACGAGACCGCGGTCGAGTCGGCCATGCGCATCGGGCTCGCGCTGGGCTGCTCGATCGCCGAGGAGTGCCGCTTCGCGCGCAAGAACTACTTCTACCCCGACATGCCGAAGAACTTCCAGACCTCGCAGTACGACGAGCCGATCGCCTTCGACGGCGCGACCTTCGTCGAGGTCGAGGGCAAGACGTTCGAGATCCAGATCGAGCGCGCCCACATGGAGGAGGACACCGGCAAGTCGCTCCACGTCGGCGGCGCCACCGGCCGCATCCACGGCGCCGACCACTCGCTCGTCGACTACAACCGCGCCGGCATCCCGCTCATCGAGATCGTCACCAAGCCGATCGAGGGCACCGGCGCGCTCGCACCGCAGGTCGCGCGCGCCTACGTCGCCCACCTGCGCGAGCTGGTGCGCGGGCTCGGGGTCAGCGACGTACGCATGGAGCAGGGCTCGCTGCGCGCCGACCTCAACGTGTCGCTGCGGCCCTCGCCCGACTCGCCGCTCGGCACCCGCAGCGAGACCAAGAACGTCAACTCGCTGCGCTCGATCGAGCGGGCCGTCCGCTACGAGATCGAGCGGCACGCCGGCATCCTGAGCACCGGCGGGCGCGTGGTGCAGGAGACGCGGCACTGGCACGAGGACACCGGCGTCACGACCTCGGGCCGCTCGAAGGAGCAGGCCGAGGACTACCGCTACTTCCCCGAGCCCGACCTCGTGCCGGTGGCCCCGCCGCGCGAGACGGTCGAGGCGCTGAAGTCCGCTCTGCCCGAGCCGCCCGCCGCCCGCAACGCCCGGCTGCTGGCCGACTGGGGGTTCAGCGAGCTCGAGTTCCGCGACGTGCTCAACGCGGGCGCCCTCGGCGTCATCGAGCGCACGGTCGCGGCCGGCGCCTCGCCCGCCGCTGCCCGCAAGTGGTGGACCACCGAGCTCTCGCGCCGGGCCAACGAGGAGGGCGTCGAGCTCGAGGCCCTGGCCGTCACCCCCGAGCAGGTCGCCGAGGTCCAGGCACTCGTCGACGCCGGCACGCTCAACGACAAGCTGGCCCGACAGGTCTTCGAGGGCGTCCTCGCCGGCGAGGGCTCGCCCGCCGACGTGGTCGCGGCACGGGGGCTGCGCATCGTCAGCGACGACGGCGCCCTCACGGCCGCCGTCGACGAGGCGATCGCCGCCAACGCCGGCATCGTCGAGAAGGTACGCGGTGGCAAGGTCCAGGCGGCCGGTGCGCTGGTCGGGGCCGTCATGAAGGCGACCAAGGGCCAGGCCGACGCGGCCCGCGTCCGCGAGCTCGTGCTCGAGCGCATCGCCCAGTCGCGATGACCATGAGGAGGTCAGGCGACACGCTCGGCGTGTCGCCTGAGAACCTCATGATCATCGCGAGATGCGGGCGGTGAGGGCCTGATGGACCTCGCCGTCGTCGTCACCAGCTTCCTGCCCCTGCTCCTGCTCGAGCTGCCCGACAAGACCTTCGTCGCGACGCTGGTGCTCTCGACGCGCTACCGCCCGCTGCTGACCTGGATCGGGGTCGGCCTCGCGTTCGGCGTCCAGTGCCTCATCGCCGTGACCGCCGGCGGGCTGCTCGCGAAGCTGCCGGAGAAGCCCGTCGCGCTGGCCGCGGCCCTGCTCTTCGCGGTGGGGGCGCTCGTCCTGCTCCGCGGCTCGTCCCACGCCGACGAGGAGGAGGCCGAGGCGGAGGCTGAGTTCCGCGAGCGCACCTTCACCGCCGCGCACGGCCTGCGTGCGGTGGGCGCGTGCTTCCTGCTGATCTTCCTCGCCGAGTGGGGCGACCTGTCGCAGCTGTTCACCGCCGGTCTGGCCGCGCGCTACGGCGACCCGGTCTCGGTGTTCGTCGGCTCCTGGGCGGCGCTGCTGGTCGTCTCGGGGCTCGGCGCGCTGCTGGGCAAGGCGCTGCTCACCCGTCTGCGCCTGAGCACCGTGCGCCGCGCGGGCGGTGTCGTCTGCATCGCGCTGGCGGTGCTGACGCTCGTCGAGGTGGTCAGCTAGCGCCCTCGGCCTGCGGGGCGCCGGCCTCAGCGGCTTCCCTGCGCCGCTGCGCTGCGGCAGCGAGGTCGGCGGCCATCACCTTCGGGGTGACGACCGGTCGCACGGGCGCCGTGGAGGTCTCGCTGGCGGGGTCCGAGTCTGCGGTCATGGCGAGCTCCTCCGGCGGTGCGGATGGAAGACTGGCGCGCGGACAGCCGCGCACCTCCATCCCACGACCGTACTCGCAGGTCAACGTCCCCGCGGGTCAGGCGAGCGCCCCCGCCACCGGGGGTGCGCCGCTCTCGGTGCCCCCGCCGACCATCTCGCGCGCGAGGAAGTCCTCGATCTTGAACCAGTCGTCGCCCGCGCGCTCGGCGATGCTGAGCAGCGTGGACGCCGAGGCGATCTCCTCGACCTGCTCGCGCAGGAACCACAGCACGAACTGCTCGCCGATGACGTCGCCCTCGGCCCGCGCGGCCTTGAACAGCCCCTCGATCTGCTCGGTGACCAGCCGCTCCTGCTGCAGGGCCAGGGCGATCGGCTCGCGCGGCGCGGAGAAGTCGTTGACCACGTCGTCGACGCCGGGGATCGCGACGTCGAGCGCCCGGTCGAGCATGTAGCGGACCATCATCATCGCGTGGTCGCGCTCCTCGCCGGCCTGGCGGTAGTAGTGCCCGGCCAGCTGCGGCAGGTCGTGCGCGTCGAACCACACGGCGATCGCGACGTACTGCTGGCTCGCCGTGAACTCGTTGCGCACCTGCGCGCGCAGCAGGTCGAGGAACTGCGACGGCGCGGGAGCCGTGTCGGTGGTCACGGGGGTCATCCTGCCTGCTCGGCAGCCGTCAGGGCAGTGGCGTCGGCGCTGTCGGTGGGCTCGGATAGCGTCGCGCGCGTGCACGCACTCCTCAGCATCGACGGCGTCGACCTGCCCGACGGCGTGACCGCCGACGTCTGGACGGGCGAGGGTCCGCTGCCCGACCGGCTCGACGAGGTCGAGTTCTTCGTGGCGCCCTACACGGGCGGCAGCGACGCCACCGAGCAGGCGCTGGAGCAGCTGCCGAACCTCAAGGTGGTCCAGCTGCTCTCAGCCGGGTTCGAGACCGTGCGCCCGCTCGTGCCCGAGGGCGTGCTGCTGTGCAACGGGCGCGGCATCCACGACGCCTCGACCTCGGAACTGGCGCTGGCGCTCGTGCTGGCTGCCCAGCGCGACCTGCCCGAGTTCGTGCGCACCCAGGACGAGGGGCGGTGGGAGCCGCGGCGCACGACCGGGCTCGCGGACCGTACGGTCCTGATCCTCGGTCACGGCTCCATCGGCGCGGCGCTCGAGCGCCGCCTCGAGGGCTTCGAGGTGGAGGTCCTACGCGTCGCCCGCACCGCGCGCGACGGCGTGCACGGCATCGACGAGCTCCCCGACCTGCTGCCGGGCGTGGACATCGTCGTGGTGCTCGTGCCGGCGACCCCGCAAACGAAGGGTCTGGTCGACGCGCAGCTGCTCTCGCGCATGAAGGACGGCGCGCTCCTGGTCAACGTCGCGCGCGGCAGCATCGTCGACCAGGACGCCCTGCTCGCCGAGCTGCGCTCGGGCCGCCTGCGCGCCGCCCTCGACGTCACCGACCCCGAGCCGCTGCCCGAGGGTCACGCGCTGTGGAGCGCGCCGGGGCTGCTCCTGACCCCGCACGTCGGCGGCGGCACCGCGGCGATGGCGCCTCGGGCGCGCAGCCTCGTCGAGCAGCAGCTGCGGCGCTGGGCGGCCGGCGAGGAGCTCGCCAACGTCATCACCGGGGACTACTGAGCCCTGGGCCGGTCAGTGCCGCGCCGCCACCCCGTCGAGGCGCACGGTCGCGCGGCCGCGGGTGCCGAGGACGACCACCCGCAGCACGTGGCGGCCGGGCCGCAGGCGGCCGGAGGTCCACACCGCTCGCTGCTCGCGCGCGACGCGGGTGCGGGTGTCGACCTGGGCGACGCGGCGCCCGTCGAGCAGCACCGCGATCGCACCCGTGCGCGGGCCGGTGGCGGCGAGGACGCTGAGGCGACGACCGCTCGCGCGCAGCGTCGCCGAGGCCCCGGCCTGCGCCGAGCGCATGGTGCCGCCGTAGAGCGCGCGCGGGTCGGCGCTGCGGCGCCAGGTGCCGGAGAAGCGGGCGTCACGGTCGTCGAGCGGGACCTCGACCGACAGGCGCACCGCGTCGGCCGCGTTGCCCCACGGGTCGTAGGGCGTGACCGTCGCAGTGAGCGGTACCCCTCGGTGCGTCGCGGGCACGGGGGCCTGGTCCGCTCCGGGGACCAGCGGAGTGGTGCCGACGACGGAACCGTCCTCGGTCCAGACGACGACGTGGCGGGCGCCGGGCGTGGCGCCGCGCAGCTGGAGCGCAGCGCCGCGGGTGCCGAGCCAGCCGGTCAGCGCGAGCGACGGGGTCGCGGTGGGCGACACGCGTACGAACGCGGGCATGCTCTCGACGCCTGCCGAGGTGACGCCCACGACGAGGTAGCCGTAGGTGGTGCCCGCGACGAGACCAGAGTCGATGAAGGCGCTCGACGCCGTCTCGGCCAGGAAGTCGCCGCGGTTCCCGGTGGCCGGGTCCGCCCGGTAGATGCGGGTACGCAGGGTGCCGAGGGACGGCGTCCACCGGAGCACCACCTGGTCGGCCCCAGGGCCCGCGCTCACGGTCGTCGGGGCGCTGACGGGCGGCACCGCGGGCGGCGGGGAGGCGACGATGACCGGCGACTCCTCGAGCTCGTCGGGCGTGCTGGTGAGCTGCTGCAGCCCCGTGCCGTCGGAGTGCACCCGCCAGATGTCACCGTCGGACCAGTAGACCCACCGGTCGTCGTGCGACCATACGGGGCGGCCGAGGACGGGACGCGCGAGCGGGACCTCCACGCCGTCGTCCATCGCGCCCTGCCGCGCGAACAGGAGCCGCTGCCCCGCCCCCGACAGGACCGCGACGACGGCGAGGCCGTCGGGTGAGCCGACGGTGACCACGTCCGGCTGCCGGTTGTTGAGGATCCACCAGTGCCGGCCGGTCGTGCCGCCGGACACCGCCGTGGCCGCGTAGCCGGGGATGCCGCCCGGGAGGGTGGAGCTCAGGATCACCGAGCTCGGGTCGCTCGGGTCGAACGACGCGGAGCGAGGTGCCCGGATGTCACCAGTCGCGACCTCGACGACGGTGCCGGACGTCAGGTCAGCCCGCCAGAAGGCCACTCCGGTGCTCCGCGACAGCAGCGCCTGCGACCCGTCGCTCGACACGTCCTGCAGGGACCAGAGGCCGCTCGGCAGCACCAACCGGTCGCGGACCTCGCCCCCGGGCACCGCGCGCCGGACCAGCTGCTGGAGCTCGCCGTCCTGGTCGAGGCTGATGGCCGACGTGCCGTCAGCCGACGGGGAGCCGGTCGGCGACGTCGTCGCCACCACGGCGGCCCCGGTCCCGTCGAGAGCCGAGGCGACCATCCGGCGCGACGACGGCGCCGCCGCTGACGTCGAGGTGCTCGTCCAGAGCAGCGACCCGTCGGCTGCGTCGGCACCCGCTGCCTGCGCGGGCAGGGCGGGGAGCACCGCACCCAGGACGAGCGCCGCGAGCGCGGCACTTCGGGACGTGTGGGACGACAGCATGCGGATCGGCTCCTCGCACGGGCGTTCGTTCGACGCCTCGTGCCACGAGGATGCGTTCAGCCTGGCCGGAGGTTCAGTCGCCTGCGCTGAGAGCACCCGTCCGGGTCGTGGACGTCTGACCGCCTGTCGGGACCGCTGCGTACGATCCTGGTGCAAGGGCACTGATCCACCGACGAGGCAGGACACCAGACGTGGCAACCGAGCCAGACCTCAAGCCCCGCAGCAGGGACGTCACCGACGGCCTCGAGAAGACCGCCGCGCGCGGCATGCTCCGCGCCGTAGGCATGGGCGACGAGGACTTCGCCAAGCCGCAGATCGGCGTCGCGTCGTCCTGGAACGAGATCACGCCCTGCAACCTGAGCCTCGACCGGCTGGCCAAGGCGGCGAAGGACGGCGTCCACAAGGGCGGCGGCTTCCCCATGGAGTTCGGCACCATCTCCGTGTCCGACGGCATCTCGATGGGCCACGAGGGCATGCACTTCTCGCTGGTGTCGCGCGAGGTCATCGCCGACTCGGTCGAGACCGTCATGAGCGCCGAGCGCCTCGACGGCTCGGTGCTGCTCGCCGGCTGTGACAAGTCGCTGCCCGGCATGCTGATGGCCGCAGCCCGGCTCGACCTCGCCAGCGTCTTCCTCTACGCCGGGTCGAC
Source organism: Motilibacter peucedani (assembly GCF_003634695.1). Lineage (NCBI taxonomy): Bacteria > Bacillati > Actinomycetota > Actinomycetes > Motilibacterales > Motilibacteraceae > Motilibacter > Motilibacter peucedani. Next base: position 17,820 of record NZ_RBWV01000014.1, on the reverse strand, counting down.
CCTGCCCGGGCGCGCGAAGCTCTCCGACGGCACCGACCGCGAGGTCACGATCATCGACGCGTTCGAGGCGGTCGGCGCGTGCGCCGCCGGGCTCATGTCGCGCGAGGACGTCGACACCATCGAGCGGGCCATCTGCCCCGGCGAGGGCGCGTGCGGCGGCATGTACACCGCCAACACGATGGCCTCGGCCGCCGAGGCCCTGGGCATGTCGCTGCCCGGCTCGGCCGCCCCGCCCGCGGTCGACCGGCGCCGCGACGGCTACGCCGTGCAGTCCGGCGAGGCCGTGGTGGGCCTGCTGCGCAAGGGCATCACCGCGCGCCAGATCCTGACCAAGCCGGCGTTCGAGAACGCGATCGCGGTCGTCATGGCGCTCGGCGGCTCGACCAACGCGGTGCTGCACCTGCTGGCGATCGCCCACGAGGCCGACGTCGACCTGACGCTCGCCGACTTCACCCGCATCGGGGCGAAGGTGCCGCACCTGGGCGACCTCAAGCCCTTCGGCCGCCACGTCATGACCGACGTCGACCGCATCGGCGGCATCCCGGTCGTCATGAAGCTGCTGCTCGAGGCGGGCCTCCTCCACGGCGACACCCTCACGGTGACCGGCCGCACGATGGCCGAGAACCTCGAGGAGCTCGCCGCCCCCGAGCCCGACGGCACCGTCATCCGCGCGCTCTCGAACCCGATCCACAAGACCGGCGGCATCACGATCCTGCACGGCTCGCTGGCGCCCGAGGGCGCCGTCGTGAAGTCCGCGGGCTTCGACGAGGCCGTGTTCGAGGGCACCGCGCGCGTCTTCGACGGCGAGCGCAAGGCCATGGACGCGCTCGAGGACGGCACGATCGTCGCCAACGACGTCGTGGTCATCCGCTACGAAGGGCCCAAGGGCGGCCCGGGCATGCGCGAGATGCTCGCCATCACCGGCGCCATCAAGGGTGCGGGGCTCGGCAAGGACGTCCTGCTGCTCACCGACGGCCGCTTCTCCGGCGGCACGACCGGGCTGTGCGTCGGGCACGTCGCCCCTGAGGCCGTCGACGGCGGGCCGATCGCCTTCGTGCGCGACGGCGACCGGATCCGGCTCGACGTCGAGAACGGCACCCTCGACGTGCTCGTCGACGACGCCGAGCTCGAGGCCCGGAAGCAGGGCTGGGAGCCGCAGCCGCCGCGCTACACCCGCGGCGTGCTCGCGAAGTACCGCAAGCTGGTCGGTTCTGCCGCCGTCGGGGCGGTCTGCGGCTGACGAGGGCGTTCGGACCGGTCGCAGTCGCCTAGTCTGGGCGGCTGCGCTCCCGGTCGCGCCGCCCGTCGAGGGCCGTCCCGGGTGCGCGAGGTCAGCGCCGACCTCGCCGACGACCACCCGTGCTCGTACGCCGAGGAGACCCATGCGCGTCCTGCGCCCCTTGCTCGCCGCCGCTCTCGCGGCCGGATGCCTCGGGGTCGTGCCCGCCGCCGGGTCCCTCGTCGTCGCGACGCCCGCGCACGCGGCGCAGGCGGCCGCACGCGCGTCCGCGCTGGTGCCGCTGCCCGGCACCCGGGTGGCGAGCCTCTCGCTGAAGACCGGTACGCGGCTGCTGCCCGTGGCGGGCCACGCCCGCGTCCCGGCGCGCGGCGCCAGCGCGGTGCTCCTCACCGTCACCGCCCGCAACGCGACCGGCCGCCCAGCCGCCGGCGTACGCGTCTGGGCCGCCGGCGGCCACCGACCTGACGAGGCGTCGTTCACCGCGCTGCCCGGCACGACCACCACGACCAGCGTCCTGGTGCCCCTCGGGCGCGGGGGAGCGGTCGCGCTCACGACCGCTGCCGCCACCTCGTCGCGACTGGCGCCCTCGCTCTCCGTCACCGTGTCGGCCACGGCCTACGTGCGCGCCGGCACCGCGGGCGCCGGCGGGGTGCTCGCCGCGTCGTCGCCGAAGCGGCTGGTCCTCGGCGGGCGCACCGTGCCGGTGCGGCCGCGTACGGTCCGGGCGACCGGCGTCGCCGGCGTCCCGCTGGGGGCGAGCGCCGTCGTCCTCCAGCTGCACGCCAGCGGCCGCCCGGCGAGCGTGTTCGCCTGGCCGAGCAGGACCGCGCGCCCCGCCGCCCCTGCCCTCGTCCTCGAGAGCGGCCAGCCGCGCACGGACTCGCTGGCCGTGGTGCCGGTCGACCGGTCGGGCCGCTTCTCCCTGCAGGCGACCCGCACGTCGCCGACCATGACGGCGACCCTGGTGGGCTGGGTCGCGCCGTCTCCCGCGGCGACGGAGGGCGCGCTGCGGCCCGTGGCCAGCAGGACCCTGGTCAGCTCCGACGTCGGCGTCGGGCACCCCCGCAGCGTCTTGCGGCCGGCCGGCGTGCCCGTCGGCGCCGCCGCCCTCGCGCTCGGCGTGAGGGTCACCAAGGGCTCCGGAGTCGTCCGCCTCATCGGCTCGGCCGTCACCTCGGCCGCCGTGTCCGCAGCCACCCGCGGCGAGACCGTCCTGCTCGTGCGCCCGGACTCCAGCGGCAGGTTCGTCGTCGCGAGCTCGGCCCGCACGCTCCGGGTGAGCCTCCGCGTGCTCGGCTACGTCGACGGGGCGCCCGTCGCGTCGGCGCCCGCGCCGAGCCCGACGGCTCCGGCGCCGGTCGTCACGCCGCCGGCGACCTCGGCCCCGGCGCCCACGCCGAGCCAGGCACCCAGCTCGGCACCGAGCCAGCCGGCGACCTCGGCGCCGCAGCCGGTGCCCGCCGCCTCTGTGTCGCTGCCCGGCTCACCGGTGTCCTCCCAGCTCGTGCTCAACGTGCTCGCCTCGCCCAGCTCGCTCACCCCGCACGCGACGGGCGTCGTCCGCGTCACCAACACCGGCACCGGCGCGCTGACGCTCGGCTCGGCCACCACCGCGGTGACCAGCAGGGCGATCGTCCACAAGTCCGGGCAGGCTGACGCCGAGGCCGGCACGCTCGGCAGCTTCAGCGTCCGCGGCGTCCCTGCCACCGTCGCGCCGGGGGCCTCGGTCGACCTGCCGGTCACCTACTCCGCGACCGCCGCCTCCACCACGAGCTGGTCCTACTCGCCCGACCTGGGCACGCTGACCGTCGCGACCGACGCCCCGGCGACGCCGACCCTCTCCGTGCCGCTGGCCGGCCTGCGCGAGCGGGTGCCGGGCACGGGGGAGCCGTGGCTGCGCGACCTGCTCCACGCGTACGCCGTCGGCTCGGTCGTGCCCGGCACGCTGGCCGCCGTGCCCGCGACCGGCGGCGACGTCGTGGCCGCTCGCACCTTCGTGCGGGCCGGGGCAGACCCGGTGGTCCTGCGCGAGTACGCCGCCTTCGGGCCGGTCAGCAGCACGCTGCGCCTGACGGCCGGCAGCACGCAGGTGCTCACCCGCGCCGCGTCGTCGAGCTCGTCGGTGCTGCCGCTGCAGCTGGGCGGCGAGGTGCCCGTCGCTACCGTGCCGGACGCCGTCGCAGGCTCGCCGTTCGCGCTCCGAGCGGTCGTGACCATGCCCGACGGCTCGGCCGACCGGGTCGCCGCCACCAACACCGAGCCGGGCAACTGGCGGGTCCTGCGCGTCCGCGACGCAGCCGGGGCGGTCGTGCCCGGCGCCTACCTGCTCTGCCTCGACGAGCCGATCCCGGGCGGCAGCCCCAACAACGACTTCCAGGACGAGGTCTTCCTCCTGACGGGGGTGGCCGTCGCCTCCTGACCGCTCGAGCGGCCGTCCGGGCCCGCCGGTTTCACCCGTAGAGGTGGGCCGCATGGTGCACGACGTCCGTTTCGCGCGCTTACCCTGGTGCCTCCCGTCCGTTACACGAGGAGACACATGCGTCGAACCCTGCGCCGCGGTCTGACCGCGCTCGTCGCCACAGCAGCCGCCGCGTCACCGGTGGCCGCCGCCATGACCCCGGCCTCCGCCGCGGGTCCGGCTTCGAGCGCGTCGGCGCTCGTGCCCCAGGCCGCGGCCGCGGTGCCCGCGACGACGGCGGCGACCGCCGGCGGCGTCAGCGCGGTGCCCGTCAAGGGCCTCTACTCCTCGCGGCTCGCCGCGGGCGTGGTCCGCGACGTCGCCGTGCTCGGCAAGGCGGGCGTCCCCCGCCGCGGAGTCAGCGCCGTGCTGCTGCAGGTCGACGCGACCTCCTCGCGCGCCTCGACCGTCACCGTGTGGTCGAAGGGCGCCCGCCGCCCCGCCGCCGTCACGCTCACCGGCGTGGCCGGCTCGACCCGCACCACCACCACCCTGGTGAAGCTGGGCCGCGGCGGCGCAGTCTCGGTCAGCGCCAGCGGCGCCGTGACCACGACCCGCCTCTCGGTCGTCGGCTTCGTGCGCTCCGGCGCCGTCGCCGCCTCCGTCGGTGCCGTCGTCCCGACCGTCCCCAAGGCGCTGAGCCTCGGCCGCCTCGCGCCGACCGCCGACCGCCGCGTACGCGTCGCCGCCCACGCCGGCGTGCCCTCGCGCAACGTCGGCGCGGCCCTCGTGCACGTGCGCCTGGCCGGCAGCGCCACCGGCTCGCTCTACCTCTGGGCCGACGGCCAGGCCCGTCCGGCCGCTCCCGCCGTCGTCCTGACCCGCGGGCGCAAGGTCACCGACGCGCTGGTCGTCGTGCCGACCAGCGCCTCGGGCGTCATCCGCACCCGCTTCAACGGCCGCGGCGCCGCCTCGGCCACCGTCGTCGGCTACGTCACCGGCACCCGCGGCACCGCCGCGGTGGACGGCGCGCTCGTCGGAGTCTCCGGCGCCTACGTCGTCGGCAGCCTCGGCCACGCCGCCCAGGTGCGCGCGGGCCACCCGGTCACCGCGGCGATCGCCGGCGTCGGCGGCACCCCGCTGTCCGGCATCCACGCGATCACCGTCGCCTTCTCGTGGATCGCGCCGCGCGCCGGCGTCGTACGCGTCTACTCCGGTCGCGCCGTCCAGTCCTTCGCCGTCGCCAAGGGCAGCTCGGGCCAGACCCTTCTCGCCGTGGCACCGACCAGCAACGGCACCGTGCGCGTCGCCGTCTCCGCCGGCACCATCACCATGCGGGCCCAGGTCACCGGCTACCTCTACGCCACGGCTCGGTCGAGCCAGCCGGCGATCGTCGTGACCGACCCCGTCCCGGGCGCCGGCACCACGACGCCCGCCCCGGGCACGGGCACCGGTCCGGGCACCGGCACCGGCGGCGTCGCGCTGCCGCCGGGCGCGGCCGCGGTGGTCCTGGCGCCGAAGACGGTCCTGCCCTACGTCGACCGCTTGGTCTTCAACCGGGTCGATGACAACGCAGCCAACTCTGCCACCACCGGCAACCCGTCGTACGCGGGTCGGTACTGCACGAGCGCGGGCACCTTCTCGTGCGTGCACGACACTGACAGCGTCACGGTCCGCAACACCGGCGCAGTGGCGGTGAACCTCACAGGAGCGTCGGTCCCGGCTGGTTGGACGCTCGTGTCGCCTACGACCTTCCCTGTCAGCATCCCTGCCAACGGCACAGTTGACCTGACGGTGCAGTTCACCCAGACGAACCCCACGGCTAACGGACCCGCCTACGCGACGAGCGGCGCCATGACGGTCACCAGTGACAGCTCGTCGACCCCGACCGCGTCGATCACGCTGGCCGGCATCGTCCAGTCCCATGTCGGCGGTGACTACGAGCCGGCTCTCCAGCAGATCTTCTCCACGTTCGGCTGGGGCACTCGAACGCTGACTGATCAGGAGATCAAGGAAGGCAAGACCCTCAACACGGGATCGCAGCGCACGCTGCGAGGTGACGAGGTGTCTCTGCCGCACTTGGCGGCAGCCGACCCGAGCGGCAACTTCTCCGTCTTCGAGATGGCTTCTTGGCACGATGACGCCAAGAAGGACGGTGCCGTCTACGGCACCGCCCAGTCCCTCTTCTGGTCGGCCCCTTATGCGGCCGGTAGCGACGCGTTTCCCGAGTTCCGGTCGCATCCCATCGTCAGCGACAGTCCGGCATGGTCTCAGGCGTTCGTGCCTCAGGCGACCGAGCAGGCCTCGGGGTCCCCGCTCACAGGTTCCACCCATGTCGACGGCATCTTCGACCTCGTGATCGCCAACACCGACACGTCCGCCTTCGACGGAGTTCGCCCCGGTGAATGGAGCGAGGACGCGGTCAACGTCGGTCCGGTGCGGAAGGCGCTCATGGCCCAAGGGATCAACTCCAGCCAGTACGTGTCTTGTCCCACGCGCCCCAATCCGGGACGGTGCGGGCATGGGCTGCGGTTCTTCGCCCTGAAGCTCGCGAACGGCTCCGTCGTGCCAGATACCTACCTCCTGGTCAACGACACCTACGTGGTCAACTCCGACTTCAACGACCACGTCTACCTCGTTACGGGCGTCAAGCCCGCCAACTAGGCGGCTGAGCACGGGGAGGGGCGGGGACGCGTACTGCGTCCCCGCCCCTTCCTGCACCCGGCGCCGTCTCGCTCCCTGGACACCGGTGGACACCGGCGGCAGGCGTGGGGCAGTATGTCCACCGTGCAGACCCGACTCCTCGTAGTTCGACAGCGCGCCAGCTGACCACAAGCTGAGCGCGCTACCCCTCGTCGCCCCATCGGGCCGGGGGGTTTTTTGTTGGACCAGACCCTGGTGGACCAGAAGAGCCGCAGCACGCAGAGCAACGCCCGACGCGAGGAGAGGTGGAGCGAGTGACCGAGAAGATCACCGGAGCCCAGAGCCTGGTCCGGTCGCTGGAGTCCGTCGGCGTCGACACCGTCTTCGGCATCCCGGGCGGCGCGATCCTGCCGGCCTACGACCCGATCCTCGACTCCCAGCAGATCCGGCACATCCTGGTGCGCCACGAGCAGGGCGCGGGGCACGCGGCCGAGGGCTACGCCGTGGCCACCGGGAAGGTCGGCGTCTGCATGGCGACGAGCGGCCCGGGCGCGACCAACCTGGTGACCCCGATCGCCGACGCCTACATGGACTCGGTGCCGATGGTGGCGGTCACCGGCCAGGTGCCCAGCGGCGCGATCGGCACGGACGCCTTCCAGGAGGCCGACATCTCCGGCATCACGATGCCGATCTCGAAGCACAACTTCCTGGTGACCTCGGCCGACGAGATCCCGCGCGCGATCGCCGAGGCGTTCCACATCGCCGGCACCGGCCGCCCCGGCCCGGTGCTCGTCGACATCGCCAAGGACGCGCTGCAGGCCCAGACCGATTTCGCCTGGCCCGCGAGCGTCGACCTGGCGGGCTACCGTCCGGTGACCAAGCCCCACAGCAAGCAGGTGCGCGAGGCGGCCCGGCTGATCGCCTCGAGCAAGCGCCCGGTGCTCTACGTCGGCGGCGGGGTGATCAGAGCGCGCGCGGCGGCCGAGCTGCGTACCCTCGCCGAGCTCACCGGCATCCCCGTCGTCACGACGCTGATGGCGCGCGGCGCCTTCCCCGACAGCCACCACCAGCACCTCGGCATGCCGGGCATGCACGGCACCGTCGCCGCGGTGACCGCGCTGCAGAAGGCCGACCTGCTCATCACGCTCGGCGCGCGCTTCGACGACCGGGTGACCGGCAAGCTGTCGAGCTTCGCCCCGCTGGCCAAGGTGATCCACGCCGACATCGACCCGGCCGAGATCTCCAAGAACCGCACCGCCGACATCCCGATCGTCGGCGACGTGCGCGAGGTGATCGCCGACCTCGTGCCCGCGGTCAAGGCGGAGTTCGACGCCGGCAACCGCGCCGACCTGGCCGGCTGGTGGTCGATGGTCAACGGCTGGCGCGAGACCTACCCGCTGGGCTACGACGAGCCCGACGACGGCACGCTCTCGCCGCAGTACGTCATCTCCCGCATCGGCAAGATCGCCGGTCCGGAGGCGGTCTACGCCGCGGGCGTCGGCCAGCACCAGATGTGGGCGGCGCAGTTCATCGACTACGAGAACCCCAACACCTGGCTCAGCTCGGGCGGTGCCGGGACCATGGGCTACGCCGTCCCCGCGGCCATGGGCGCCAAGGTCGGCCGGCCCGACGCGACCGTGTGGGCGATCGACGGCGACGGCTGCTTCCAGATGACCAACCAGGAGCTCGCCACCTGCACGATCAACGACATCCCGATCAAGGTGGCCGTCATCAACAACGGCACCCTGGGCATGGTGCGCCAGTGGCAGACGCTGTTCTACGGCTCGCGATACTCCAACACCACGCTGGAGAGCCGCCGGGTGCCCGACTTCGTCAAGCTCGCCGACGCCTACGGCTGCGTAGGGCTGCGCTGCGACTCGCCCGACCAGGTCGACGCGACGATCGAGAAGGCCATGTCGGTCGACGACCTGCCCGTCGTCATCGACTTCGTCGTCCACCAGGACGCGATGGTCTGGCCGATGGTGGCGGCCGGCACGAGCAACGACGACATCATGGTCGCCCGCAGCCTCGCCCCGGTGTGGGACGGCGAAGAGGGCGAGACGGGAGTGGAGCTCTGATGGCCGACAAGCACACGCTCAGCGTGCTGGTCGAGGACGTCCCCGGCGTGCTCGCCCGCATCTCCGGCCTCTTCAGCCGGCGCGGCTTCAACATCGACTCCCTCGCCGTCGGCCCGACCGAGCAGCCCGGCATCTCGCGCATGACCGTCGTGGTCGACGTCGACGAGCTGCCGCTCGAGCAGGTCACCAAGCAGCTCAACAAGCTCATCAACGTCGTGAAGATCGTCGAGCTCGAGCCCTCCGTCACCGTCGCGAGGGAGCTCCTGCTCGTCAAGGTCAAGGCCGACCTCGCGACGCGGTCCCACATCCTGGAGACCGCCTCGCTGTTCCGCGCCAAGGTCGTCGACGTCGCCACCGATGCCGTCACGATCGAGGCCACCGGCAACGCCGAGAAGCTGGCCGCGCTGCTGCGCGTCCTCGAGCCCTTCGGCATCAAGGAGCTCGTGCAGAGCGGCATGGTCGCCGTCGGCCGCGGCTCCCGCTCCATCACCGACCGCGCGCTGCGCCCGGTCGACCGCTCAGCCTGAGACCCCCGCTTCCATCCTCAAGGAGATCCGACCCGTGGCAGCAGAGCTGTTCTACGACGAGAACGCCGACCTCTCGATCATCCAGGGCCGCACCGTGGCCGTCATCGGCTACGGCAGCCAGGGCCACGCGCACGCCCTGAGCCTGCGCGACTCCGGCGTCGACGTCCGCGTCGGCCTGCCCGGGGGCTCCAAGAGCCGCGCCCGCGCCGAGGCCGAGGGCCTGCGCGTCGTGACGCCGGGCGAGGCCGCGGCCGAGGCCGACCTCATCATGATCCTCACGCCCGACCACATCCAGCGCCACGTCTACACCGCCGAGATCGAGCCCAACCTGCAGGACGGCGACGCGCTGTTCTTCGGCCACGGCTTCAACATCCGCTTCGGCTACATCAAGCCGCCGGCCGGTGTCGACGTGTGCATGGTGGCTCCGAAGGGTCCCGGGCACCTGGTGCGCCGCGAGTACAGCGAGGGCCGCGGCGTACCCGTCATCGTCGCCGTCGAGCAGGATGCCACGGGCGGCGCGTGGCCGCTCGCGCTCTCCTACGCCAAGGCGATCGGCGGCCTGCGGGCCGGCGGCATCAAGACCACGTTCACCGAGGAGACGGAGACCGACCTGTTCGGCGAGCAGGCCGTGCTCTGCGGCGGCATGTCGGCGCTGGTCCAGGCCGGCTTCGAGACGCTCATCGAGGCGGGCTACCAGCCCGAGGTCGCCTACTTCGAGTGCCTCCACGAGCTCAAGCTCATCGTCGACCTGATGTACGAAGGCGGCATCGCCAAGCAGCGCTGGTCGATCTCCGACACCGCCGAGTACGGCGACTACGTCTCGGGCCCGCGCATCATCGACGCCTCGGTCAAGGCGCGCATGAAGGACGTCCTCACCGACATCCAGGACGGCACGTTCGCCAACCGGTTCATCACCGACCAGGACGCCGGCGCGCCGGAGTTCAAGCAGCTGCGCGCCAAGGGCGAGCAGCACCCGATCGAGGCGACCGGTCGCGAGCTGCGCAAGCTCATGAGCTGGGTCAAGTCCTCCGACGACGACTACGTCGAGGGCTCCGCCTCGCGCTGAGGCGTCGAAGAGCTCCGCGCGTCCCGCCCCACCAGGCGGGACCCGCGGTAGTGCGGAAGGGCCGTCCCGCCACCCCTGGGACGGCCCTTCCCTCTCTCTGCACCACCCCCGTGTCCGAACCCGCCGCGCGCCGACCTGCGGCGATGTGCTGATGTGTTCGGACACACGAGTGGAAGGGTGGGACGCCGACGTGGCACCAACGACGCCCTGGTGGGCCGACGCGGTCGTCTACCAGATCTACCCGCGCAGCTTCGCCGACTCCGACGGCGACGGCATCGGCGACCTGGCCGGCATCCGGTCCCGCCTGGACCACCTGCGCACGCTCGGGGTCGACGTCCTGTGGCTCTCGCCGGTCTACCCCTCGCCGCAGGACGACGCCGGCTACGACATCCGCGACTACCAGGGCATCGACCCGGTGTTCGGCACCCTCGAGGGCTTCGACGAGCTGCTCGCCGACGTGCACGCGCACGGCATGAAGCTCGTCATGGACCTCGTGGTGAACCACACCAGCGACGAGCACGCGTGGTTCGAGGAGTCACGGGCGAGCAAGGACAGCCCGAAGCGCGACTGGTACTGGTGGCGCCCCGCCCGCGAAGGCCTCGAGCCGGGTACGCCTGGGGCTGAGCCCACGAACTGGGGCTCCTTCTTCTCCGGCTCGGCCTGGCAGCTCGACGACGCGACCGGCGAGTACTACCTGCACCTGTTCTCGCGCAAGCAGCCCGATCTCAACTGGGAGAACCCCGAGGTACGCCAGGCGGTCTGCGCGATGATGCGCTGGTGGCTCGACCGGGGCGTCGACGGCTTCCGCATGGATGTCATCAACATGATCTCGAAGGACCCGGCCCTCCCGGACGCGCACGTGGTGGGCTCAGGTGGTCTGTTCGCCGACGGCGGCGCCTACTACCTCTGCGGACCACGCATCCACGAGTTCCTGCAGGAGATGAGCCGCGAGGTCTTCACTGGCCGGCCCGAGCTGCTGACAGTCGGTGAGATGCCCGGCGTCACCGTCGACGAGGCCCGGCTGTTCACCGACCCGGCCCGGCGCGAGGTCGACATGGTCTTCCAGTTCGAGCACATGGGTGTCGACCAGGGCCTCACCAAGTGGGACCACCACCCGCTCAAGCTCACCGACCTCAAGGCCACCCTCGCCCGCTGGCAGGCGGGCCTGGCCGATGTCGGATGGAACAGCCTCTACTGGAACAACCACGACCAGCCGCGCGTGGTGTCGCGCTTCGGCGACGACGGCGAGCACCGGGTGCGCTCCGCCACCATGCTCGCGACGGTGCTGCACCTGCACCGCGGCACACCGTACGTCTATCAAGGCGAGGAGCTCGGGATGACCAACGCGCCGCTGCGCTCGGTCGACGAGCTGCGCGACATCGAGTCGATCAACCACTACCGGCAGGAGGTCGCGGCCGGCCGCGACCCCGAGCAGGTGCTGGCCTCGATCCGCCCGATGGCCCGCGACAACGCGCGCACGCCGATGCAGTGGGACGCCTCGCCCCACGCCGGGTTCACGACCGGCACGCCATGGAGCGAGGTCAACCCCAACTACACCGAGGTCAACGCCGCGGCCGAGACGGCCGACCCCGACTCGGTCTTCCACCACTACCGCCGCCTCATCGCGCTCCGCCACAGCTCCCGGACCGTGGTGCTCGGCGACTTCACGCTGCTGCTGCACGACGACGAGCAGGTCTACGCCTTCACGCGCCGTCTCGGCAACGAGGAGCTGCTGGTGCTGGGGAACTTCTCCGGCTCCGACGCCGAAGTCGAGCTCGAGGGGTGGGAGGGCTCGGAGCTGGTGCTGGGCAACTACCGCGAGCCGGCGGAGGGGCTCGGGCTGCGGCCCTGGGAGGCGCGCGTCCACCGCCGCGAGGTGGGGCGCTAGCCTCTGACCCGTACGTCGGCCGGGGTGCCCTCGCGAGAGGGCTGAGACAGACCCGCCGAACCTGATCCGGGTCGTTCCGGCGTAGGGAGCCGACGCACGAGGGCGCGCTCCCCGTGCCCGCGTGCTGACGTCGGCCTCCTCGCCGGGCGCACGCGAAGGAGAGCCCGCATGGACGTCGCCGAGGTCGCCGAGCTGCTCGCGCAGGTGCGCCGCAGCTCCCCGCTGGTGCAGTGCATCACCAACTACGTCGCCATGGACCTGGCGGCCAACGCCGTCCTCGCGGTCGGCGCGTCGCCGGCGATGGTGGCCGACCCGGCCGAGTCGGGGGAGTTCGCCGCGATCGCGTCGGCGCTGACGGTCAACACCGGTACGCCGTCGCCCCGCTGGGCCGACGGCATGGTCCGCGCGACGACCGCTGCGGTCGAGGCCGGACGACCCTGGGTGCTCGACCCGGTGGCCGTCGGGGCGACCGCCATGCGCGACGAGCTCTGCGCCGAGCTGATGGCCCGCACGCCGAGCATCGTGCGTGCCAACGCGAGCGAGGTGCTCGCGCTCGCCAGGGTCACCGGAGCCTCGTCGACGGCCGAGGCCGGTGGGGGAGCGCGCGGGGTCGACAGCACCGACAGCGTCGAGTCGGCTCTCGACGCCGCGCAAGCACTGGCACGCAGGCACTCCTGCGTGGTCGCGGTGACCGGCGAGGTGGACGTCGTCACCGACGGGACCAGGGTCGCGACGGTCACGGGCGGGCACCCCCTGATGGCCCGGATCACCGCCACCGGGTGCAGCCTGACCGCGGTGACGGGCGCCTTCGCCGCCGTCGCGCCGGCCTTCGAGGCCGCGGTCGCGGCCTGTGCGGTCTACGCAGCCGCCGGGTCCCGCGCCGGGTGCGACGCCGCGGGCCCGGGCACGCTGCGCTGGCGGCTGCTCGACGAGCTGCACCGGCTCGACGAGTCCGCCCTCCGGGACGGCGCCCAGGTGGTCTCCTCATGACCGCGGACCTGCGCGTCTACCTGGTGACCGACCCGGCGCTCGGCGGCGAGCGCCCGCTCGAGGCGACGGTGGAGGCCGCCGTCGTCGGCGGGGTCACCGCCGTCCAGCTGCGCCACAAGGGGGCCTCGCCCAGCGAGCTGTTCGTCGAGGCGCGCCGGCTGCTGCAGGTGCTCGACGGCACGGGCGTGCCACTGCTGGTCAACGACTCCCTGCCCGTCGCGACCGAGCTCGGGCTCGGGCTCCACGTGGGTCGCGCGGACCCTGATCCCGTGCTGGCGCGGCAGGTGCTCGGCCGCGACGTGGTCATCGGCATGTCGCTCTACGGCGGCCGCCGCCTCGCCGACGACGAGAGGTCTGCACTGGACTACACCGCGGTCGGGCCGGTCTGGGCCACCTCGACGAAGTCCGACGCGGGTGGAGCCGTGGGCACCGGGGCGATCGGGGCCACCGACCGCAGCCGGCCCGTCGTCGCCATCGGCGGGATCGACCCGGACCGCGCCCGGCAGGCGGTGGCCGCCGGTGCGTCGGGCGTGGCCGTCGTCTCGGCCGTCATGGCCGCTGCGGACCCCCGGGCAGCCGCCGCCGCGCTGCGCGCGGCGGTCGACGAGGCGTTGGCGGCCCGGTCGTGAGCGCGGTCGTGGTGCTCACGGTCGCCGGGTCCGACCCGTCGGGCGGTGCGGGCATCCAGGCCGACCTCAAGACCTTCTCGGCCCTCGGCACCTACGGCGCTGCGGTCCTCACGGCCCTGACCGCGCAGAACACCCGCGGGGTGACCGGCGTGCACGAGGTGCCCGCCGACTTCGTCACGGCCCAGCTCGACGCTGTGCTCGGCGACCTCGACGTGCGCTGCGTCAAGACCGGGATGCTCGGTACGCCGGAGGTCGTCGAGGCGGTCGCTGCGGCGGTGGCGCGCCACCGCGTACCCCAGCTCGTCGTCGACCCCGTGCTCGTCGCCACCAGCGGTGACGCCCTCGGTGCGGCGGGCACCGCCGAGGCGGTGCGCGAGCGGCTGCTGCCCCTGGCCACGCTGGTCACCCCGAACCTGCCGGAGGCCGCCGCCCTGCTCGGCCACCCGGTGCCGGACCGGGCGGCGATGGCGCAGGCCGCGCAGGAGCTGCGCGCGCTCGGTGCGGGCGCCGCTCTGGTCAAGGGCGGCCACCTCGACGGGAGCACCAGCGACGACGTGCTGGCCGACGCCGACGGGCTGCTGGAGCTGTCCGCGCCGCGCGTGCCGACCCGCAACACCCACGGCACCGGCTGCACGCTGGCCTCGGCGGTCGCCGCCCACCTCGCGCGCGGCCTGCCCCTGCGCGAGTCGGTGCGACTGGGCAAGGACTACCTGACCCGGGCGCTCCTGCACGCCGACGAGCTGGAGGTGGGGTCGGGCTCCGGCCCGGTCCACCACTTCGCGGACTGGTGGAGGCCCGAGCAGGGCGCAGCGGTCAGGAGTGCCGGTGCGCCTCGCTAGAGTGGCGCGCCTAGAGGCAAGGTCCGCCCCTTCCACGCGTCCCGGGAGCATCTGGTGAGCAAGCCCGTCGTACTGATCGCCGAGGAGCTGTCGCCGGCGACGATGGAGGCCCTCGGCCCCGACTTCGAGGTCCGGCACTGCAACGGCGCCGACCGCGCCGAGCTGCTGGCCGCGATCGTCGACGTCGACGCCATCCTCGTCCGCAGCGCCACCAAGGTCGACGCCGAGGCCATTGCCGCCGCGAAGTCCCTGCGGGTCATCGCCCGCGCCGGGGTCGGCCTCGACAACGTCGACGTGCCCGCGGCCACGCAGGCCGGCGTCATGGTCGTCAACGCACCGACCTCCAACATCGTGTCGGCCGCCGAGCTCGCCATCACGCTGCTGCTCTCGGTCGCCCGCCGGGTGCCGGCCGCCCACGCCTCGCTCAAGGCGGGGGAGTGGAAGCGCAGCAAGTTCACCGGCGTGGAGCTCTTCGAGAAGACCATCGGCGTCGTCGGCCTGGGCCGCATCGGCGTGCTCGTCGCCCAGCGGCTCTCGGCGTTCGGCATGAAGGTGCTGGCCTACGACCCCTACGTGCAGGCGGGGCGCGCCGCGCAGATCGGCGCCCGCCTGGTGAGCCTCGACGAGCTGCTGGCCGAGGCCGACTTCATCACCGTGCACCTGCCCAAGACGCCGGAGACCGTCGGCCTGATCGGCGAGGAGGCGCTGCGCAAGGTCAAGCCCGGCGTCCGCATCGTCAACGCCGCGCGCGGCGGCATCGTCGACGAGAAGGCGCTCTACGACGCCATCGTCGAGGGCCGGGTCGCCGGCGCCGGGCTCGACGTGTGGGCCAAGGAGCCCACCACCGACTCCCCGCTGATGACGCTCGAGCAGGTCGTCGGCGTTCCCCACCTCGGCGCCTCCACCGACGAGGCCCAGGAGCGCGCGGGCATCGCGGTCGCCCGCTCGGTGCGCCTGGCCCTGGCCGGCGAGCTCGTCCCCGACGCGGTCAACGTGCAGGGCGGCGTGATCGCCGAGGACGTGCGCCCCGGCATCCCGCTCACCGAGAAGCTCGGCCGCATCCTCTCCGCGCTGATCGGCGCCGTGCCGCAGTCGCTCGACGTCGTCGTGCGCGGCGAGATCGCCGAGCAGGACGTCCGCGTGCTCGAGCTGGCGGCGCTGCGCGGCATCTTCGCCGACGTGGTCGAGGAGGCCGTCACCTACGTCAACGCCCCCGTGCTGGCCAAGGAGCGCGGGCTCGAGACGCGCCTGCTCACCGAGCGGGTCAGCCCCGACTACCGCAACCTGGTCACGCTCGCCGGCACCACGGCCGACGGCGCGCAGTTCTCGGTGTCCGGCACGCTCACCGGTCCGCGCCAGGTCGAGAAGATCGTCGAGGTCGACGGGCTCGACGTCGAGGTGGTGCCCACCGAGCACATGCTGTTCCTGCGCTACGAGGACAAGCCGGGCGTCGTCGGCGTCATCGGCCAGCACCTCGGCGAGGCCGGCATCAACATCGCCGGCATGCAGGTCAGCCGCAGCAGCGCGGGCGGCGAGGCGCTCGTCGCCCTCACCGTCGACAGCGCCGTCTCGCCCGAGGTGCTGGAGGCCATCGTCGAGAGCATCGGGGCCGTCTCGGGCCGCGTCGTCGACCTCGCCTGAGCTGCCGGTGCTCTACCGCGTCGTCCGACTGCTGCTCTCGGTCCTGCGCCACACGGTCTACCGACCGGTGGTGCAGGGCCGGGACAACGTCGCGACCTCCGGGCCGGTCATCCTCGCCAGCAACCACGTCTCGTTCATCGACAGCATCGTCATCCCGCTGGTCGCCCCGCGCGACGTCGCGTTCCTCGCCAAGGCCGAGTACTTCACCGGCCCCGGCATCTCGGTCGTCTTCACCCGCGCGTTCTTCACCGCCCTCAACGCCATCCCGGTCAAGCGCGGCGACACCGCGGCCGCCCACCGCTCGCTCGAGACGGCGCTCGAGGTGCTCCGGGCCGGGGGCGCCTTCGGCATCTACCCCGAGGGCACCCGCTCGCGCGACGGCCGGCTCTACCGCGGCCGCGCCGGCGTCGCGTGGCTCGCTATGGCCTCGGGTGCGCCGGTCGTGCCGGTCGGTGTCATCGGCACCGAGCGCCTGCTGCCGGTCGGTGCGTGGGTGCCGCGCCTGGCGCGCGTGACCGTACGCTTCGGTGAGCCTCTCCACGCCGACGACCTGCCGCCGGGGCTCAGCCCGGCGGCCGCCCGGCGCGAGTTCACCGACCGGGTCATGGCCGCGATCGCGGCGCTCTCCGAGCAGGAGGTCGCCGGCGACTACGCTCCCGGCAGCGAGGCCGCAGCCGCCTGAGGCTTCCACATGCTGGGACGCGACGCCAGCATCCGGTCGCGGGTCGTAGGGTCGACGGCGTGACGCAGACCTACCGCATCGCCAGCATCCCGGGTGACGGCATCGGCCCGGAGGTGGTCGCCGAGGCGCGCACGGTGCTGGACGCCGTGCTCGCCTCCGAGGGCGCCCGCGCCGACTACGCCGACTACGACCTGGGCGCGCGCCGCTGGCACGCGACGGGGGAGACGCTGCCCGACAGCGTGCTCGAGGAGCTGCGCGGCGTCGACGCGATCCTGCTCGGCGCCGTCGGCGACCCGTCGGTGCCCAGCGGAGTCCTCGAGCGCGGGCTGCTGCTGCGTCTGCGCTTCGAGCTCGACCACTACGTCAACCTGCGTCCCTCCAAGCTGTTCGCCGGCGCCACCACCCCGCTCGCGGGCTCGCCGCAGATCGACTTCGTCGTCGTGCGCGAGGGCACCGAGGGTCCCTACGTCGGCAACGGCGGCGCGATCCGCGTCGGCACGCCGCACGAGGTCGCCAACGAGGTCAGCGTCAACACCGCGTACGGCGTGGAGCGGGTCGTCCGCGACGCGTTCGCCCGGGCTCAGCGCCGCGAGCGCAAGCACCTCACCCTGGTGCACAAGAACAACGTCCTGGTGCACGCCGGGCACCTGTGGGCGCGCACCGTCGCGGCCGTCGCCCCGGAGTTCCCCGACGTGACGACCGACTACCTCCACGTCGACGCGGCCACGATCTTCCTGGTGACCAAGCCCGAGCGCTTCGACGTCATCGTCACCGACAACCTGTTCGGCGACATCCTCACCGACCTCGCGGCCGCGGTAACCGGCGGCATCGGCCTGGCTGCCAGCGGCAACGTCAACCCCGACCGCACCACGCCCAGCATGTTCGAGCCCGTCCACGGCTCGGCGCCCGACATCGCCGGGACGGGGGTCGCCGACCCGACCGCCGCGATCCTGTCGACGGCGCTGCTGCTCGACCACCTGGGGCTCTCGGCCGCCGCGGCCCGGGTGGAGGCGGCCGTCGAGGCCGACCTGGCCGCCCGCGGCCCGGCACCGCGCAGCACCCGGGAGGTGGGCGAGGCGGTCCTCGCGCGACTGCAGGGCTAGCTGTACTGACCGGACAGGTTGGTGCAGGGCGACACGCCTCTAGCGGTACTTGATCAGGGAAGGCCCCCGGAGCTGGGGTGGAGCTGTCGAAGAACC